>JAIVHB010000027.1 GCA_020201275.1 Rhodothermaceae bacterium
TTATCTTTGTCTGTGTTGTTGTCTGTATCAACTGGTATCAGTGCTGATCCGAGTATAAAAGCCGGTATTAAGCTGAAAATTAGGATTCTATTCATAGGGTTACCTTTATTATTTATTGTGAAAGCCTGTATACCTCTAAAAGCCCGTAAATGAGTTAAATCCTATCATCACGTTTCGGAACGATTGATGAAATCAGCTGGTGGCACAAACTCTGGCACGGCTATGAGGGGAAAGCAAGGAATCTCAGGACCGATGGCACCCTTGTATGGCACTATACCGATGAATGGCAATACTATACAACCCGCGTTCTGATGCAGAAGAGGGGAGACCGGTTCCCCGGCAATGGCAGATGTCAGATACGGTTAACATTTTATGATTTTTGTCGTAAAAACCTGAAATGAATTCAGGAGAAGATATGATAGCGGAATCGACAAAATTAACACTCTCAGATAAAGTTATGCTGTGTGACGGCAAAGACTGTAAACTGATAAGCCTGGGTGATGTAAGGTATTTCGAGTCATGTGGGAGTTATTCAAAAACATGGTTCAACGGCGGTCATCAACTAATTTACAGATCGTTGAATCATCTTGATTCACGACTGTCTGGGCGCCATTTTTTTCGTGCAAATCGTCAGTTCATAATCAATATATCTCACATCAGGGAAGTCGGTCAAAATAGGTCATCCGGATTCAAAATTGTGATGACTTGCGGTAAAATGATTGATATATCCCGTAGAAGGGCACAGTTATTCAGGGAGACACTGAGTTTGTGAGCACACCCGTCATTTCAGTTATGACCCCGGCTGCATGAACTTAGTGAGTTGCAAATTGCGATTTGAAAGACGGGATGCATTATCTCAACAAGGATGCGCCAAAGGGTTTTGTTAGTATAGAAACGCGTTTAATGTGAGGTCAAAAAAAAAGGTGATAGTCTGTTAGTGACCATCACCCCGATTAATTAAGGGATCAGTTTAGGGTTATTGCGTCATTTCAGCAATCTCTTGAAGAGTGCTGTCAGGAAATCCTGTTCTTCCGGTTGCCGTTCCGGTCGAAGTATTCAATCCGAATCTCCTCACCATTCTGCAGAACCACTTTGTACAGCATTGTGTGTTTATCAAAATTGTAAACCTCAAGCTCATTCCCGATCATTGTCCAGTCGCGGAATTCGCCGGTAACAAGTGTACGGGCTATTTTACCGGGCAGAGCAATATTTATCTGAGTTACCTTAGCCTCGATCAGAAGTCCATTTTGGTCGTATACCGCGTAAACCTCTTCGTTTTTTGAGGTGCCTTCAACAACAAATTTCTGATATCCATAGGTATTTATTTGTAGATCATTCAGACTGCTTGTTCTGAAGGGGTTCTCTTTCATCAGGCATTTCAGATTCTGGAAACATGAAAAGTTATCTTCATGTATCATAAGGCTGTTAGTGGATTTCGAATCATCCGGGATAACAGATAAATTCTGAAATGCCACAGCCGGAGCACTCATCAACAAGGTTATTAAGGTTGTTACTATAATATTGGTAATCAACATGGATATTTTGGTTATGTGAAAGGTTAATAGTGCATACGCCACTATTCCTGTTGAGTTACCCGTATTCCACAATTGTTGGATAAACGGTATCATTGACTTTTAAATGGTTTTAACATGAGAATGACCGGCAGTCACTTAAAAAAATCTTATCATTAAGTTGCATTCCAACATCACCATGTAAACCATGGTTTTCTGCTAATTAATTCTGCTGTTATGATCCGTTCAACCCTGGTGTTTTTAATACTCTTTTCTTTACTCACTGCTGCTGAATTACTCGGAAGTGGCTGTGATCCGGCGAAAACTGGCACCGTATTCGAAATCACCGTTTCATCAGGTTCCATCGACCGGTTCGGTACGGTGGTGCAGATATCTCTGCCGGCAGCCGTTGCCCCGGGGAATTATGTTCTTGAGGGTCCCGATGGCCATAAAAGTGTGCTACAGGTCGATCAGGCGAATACCGGCTGGCTGATACTCGATCACCTGCCTGCCGGCAGCGATATCCGTTTCCGGTTCGATACTTCAACATACCGTGATGAGATTGATGATGGAAACGGCAGCGCAGGGTATGAAAGTGGTGCCATGGTTATCATGCATGAGAATACGCTCGACCTTTTTAGTGGCGGCAGACATGTTATCTCCTTTTTTCATGGTGTGAACAACCCGCCGGAAGAGCTGGACGCACGCTACCGGCGCGGGGGCTACATCCACCCGGTCAAAACGCCGGCGGGTACGGTTTTGTCAAGCCATCTCGATCCGGATCGACTCCCGCACCACAGCGGCATCTGGTCGGCCTGGACGAATACATCCTACCAGGGCCGTACGCCGGATTTCTGGAATGTCGATCAGGGCACAGGCCGGGTCGATATAGAGGAACTTGTTGGCACCTGGTCGGGTGGAGTTCATGCGGGTTTTGAATCGGTAAACCGGTTCACTGATCTTTCATCGGGTGAACCTGTAACCGTGCTGCTTGAAAACTGGAAAGTACGGGTCTATTACGTACCGGGTAACCCGGGTTATCACATGTTTGACCTTGAGATCACCCAATCTATACAGGGCAGCGATCCGCTGACACTACCGGAATACCGCTACGGGGGCATCGGTTTCCGCGGGCATGCCGACTGGGCCGATCATCCCGAAACTACCCGGTTCCTTACCTCAGAAGGCCTGGGACGCGACGGGCATGGCACACGTACCCGGTGGTGCCATGTGGGCGGGTACAGCGACGGGGAGTTAGGCGGAGTCGCAATACTGGGGCACCCGTCGAATTACCGGTTTCCGCAGACCGTGAGGATACATCCAGAGGAACCATTCTTCAATTATGCGCCAACCCAGCTGGGCGATATGGAAATACGGCCGGGCAGCCCGTACACAAGCAGGTTGCGGTTTATCACGTACGATGGTGATCCGGATGCCGACATCATCGAACGGTTGTGGGCCGATTATGCCATGCCACCGGTGGTACATATAGAAGAAGTAGATTAGATATATCAAATATCCCAATTTCATTTAGTTTATAGATATATTTATACTTGCGGTTTGGAAATCCCTAAATTGATTGGGTAACGTATGTAAGAGTATAACAACTCAAACTGGATCGGCACCGTATAACAATGAAGGTAAACGGTTATCATTTTGTTCTGTTTTTGTGCGCAGTTTTCCCTTTTAAACTGCTGTTTGCTCAAGGAGAGATGTTAACGGCTGATGCCTGGAATGAAGCCGGACAACCGTATATCCAGAATTTCAGCCCCTCGGTGTACAATGGCGGGACGCAAAATTTCTCCATAGTGCAGGATGAACAAGGGCTGATTTATGTCGGAAACGGTTGGGGCGTACTCGCATTTGATGGTGTATCCTGGCGGTTGATGAGAATACCCGGCCAGGGGGCAGTGCGGTCTCTGCTGGTATCTAACGATCGTTTGTACGCCGGTGGGGTCGGTGAGTTTGGATATTTTACGGCCGATAAAACAGGGCGTAGTACCTATGTATCTCTATTGGATGACATTCCGGCTGAATACCGCAACTTTAAGGATGTATATGATATTATTGAATGGAATCACGCGCTCTTTTTCAGAACACGCGATACACTGTTCCGGCTGAAAGAGGGTGAGATATCCGTTATTGAAACGGGGGTGGAATTTGGAAGGGTATTTGTCCTGGAAGATAAGATGTATGTTATGCAGCGGAGTGAAGGGTTGATGCAAATAAGTGATGAGGGGATGCGGCTGCTGCCCGATGGTGAACTATTTGCAGACAAGCTGGTTACATCAATGCTTCCTTATGATGAAACCGGTATTCTGATCAGTACATTTAATAGCGGTCTGTTCCTTTATGACGGCAGGGGAATGAAACGTTTGCAATCTCCGGCTGATCTGTTTATGCGTGAAAAACAGGTAAGAGATGGAATTGAGCTGCAAAACGGATTCTATGCATATGGTACCGGCACTGGTGTTGTAATAATTGATAAGGCCGGGAATATATGCCGGGGAGTGAACAAAGCGGCAGGCCTGATTGATGAATTGAACATTTCACTTTTTTCTGACACACAGGGAGGGCTTTGGCTTGCACTAAATAATGGTATTGCCCGAATTGAACTGCTGTCTCCGGTAACCCGTTTTGATGATAAATCCGGTATTCAAAGTTATGTCAGCTCAATCATACGGCATGATGGAATTCTATATGCCTCAACCGACAGGGAGGTTTTATACCTCGATGAAACCGCCTTCCCGTTCCCCGGCTTTAAACCGGTGTCGGGACTTGCTACCTTGAGCTGGTCATTCCTGTCGGTTGCCGATCATCTGCTGTTGGGCACTCAGGATGGTATTTATAAAATTGAAAAGGATAAAGCCACCCGAATAAACAGTTTAAGCGCCATCACGCTGCACAATTCACTGCAGAATTCAAACCTGGTGTTTGCGGGCTTGCTGGATGGTTTGGCAGCAATGAGGCAGGAAGATGGAAACTGGCAATATCTTGGCAAGATACCGGGAATTAGTGAGCGAATTTATAGCATCGTAGAGGATGAATCCGGGGCATTTTGGTTAGGTACACAGACGGATGGGGTTATAAAAATCCGCCTTTCCTTAATTAATAATGAAGACATGATAAACCCGGAAACGGATGGAAATATCAACTCAATTCGGGTTGCTGAGATTATGCGTTATGGTCAAATGAATGGTCTTCCAGCCGGGCCTGTTACACCGTCGCTGATCGGAGACAGGATTTTTTTCAAAACGATTAAGGGGCTCCGGAGTTTCGATCCGGTGGAAAAAGTGTTTAAACCGGACTCCACGTTCGGTGATATATTTGCCGACACACTGAGCTGGATTAATAGCATCCGAAACGATCAGCATGGAAATGCATGGATAGTGGCCGGCAATCAGCAGAAAAACTATACCGGAAAACTGGAACTGCAACCGGATGGTTCTTATCAATGGGAGGAAACACCATTTCTGAGGATGTACGATCTGGGAAGGGTCTATTTCAGTTACCCTGAAAGTGATGGTACTGTCTGGTTTGGGGGAGCACAGGGAATTGCACGCTACTCTCCGGTCTATCATAAAAATTATCATAACCATTTCAGTACAATTATTCGGAAGGTTAGAGGTATTTCTGATGATTCGGTTTATTACCATGGTGCATTACCCGATGGTTTAACACCTCCTCAAATTAAGTATGCACACAACTCCTTACGGTTTGAATTTGCTGCATTGAGCTATGATGATCCTTCCAGGAACAGGTATCAGGTCAAACTTGATGGTTTTGATGCCGGATGGTCAAATTGGAGTAGTGAAAGTAAAAAGGATTACACCGGGTTGCCTGCGGGCAAGTATATTTTCAGGGTGCGGGGTAAAAATATCTATGAACATCTGAGCTCCGAAGCAGGTTTCTCATTCATTGTTCTGCATCCCTGGTATCAGACAGGGTGGGCATATGTCATATACATGATGATTGTCGGGAGTCTCATTTTCGGAATTGTCAAGGTAAGAGTCCGCCATCTGGAGCGGAAAAACACCGAACTGGAATCAATAATCAAGGAACGGACTCAGACCCTCAGAGACCAGACGGAGAAACTTCAGAATATGGATGAACTGAAATCCCGCTTTTATGCCAACATTTCTCATGAACTGCGTACCCCGTTAACACTAATCCTGGGACCGCTTGAAGAACGATTAACCGTTGCAAGGACTAAAAAAGAAACAGATGAACTGAATGTGATGTACCGTAATGCAAAAAGGATTTTGCGACTTGTTGTTGAGTTACTTGATCTTTCCCGGCTGGAATCAGGTAAAATGAAACTCAAAGCCGGAACCGGTAATTTTATTGAACTGGCCAGGGGCATTGTCATGTCTTTTGCCACACTCGCAGAACAAAAGAATATAAGCCTGCACTTTAGAGCCACATCTGAAACTGAGTCTGAACAGGTTATAAATAATCTGTTTTTCGACGGGGATAAAATCGAAAAGATCCTTGTTAATTTGCTTTCCAATGCTTTTAAGTTCACATCAGAGGATGGGGTTGTATGCTGCAAATTCGCAATATCTCAATGGGGTGAAACTGGAGGTGAAAAACTCCGCTACGCCGGCCTGGTCCCGGAAGCCAAATGCCTGGAGATAACTATCTCTGACACCGGTGCTGGTATACCGGAAGCTCATCTCCCCCACATTTTCGATCGGTTTTTCCAGGTGGATAGTACCAGTACCCGTGAACAGGAGGGAACCGGAATCGGTCTGGCACTGGCACGTGAACTGGTATACTTACATTACGGGCGAATTGAAGTTCAAAGCAGGGAAAACGAGGGAACAACTTTTACTGTCCGGCTTCCCCTGGGCAAAGACCATCTTTTGCACGATGAAATCGATTCATCAGAAAACCATATCAAACAGGGTGAATCGCTGAATCCAGATTTTGATTTCAATGATCACGAGTTTGAACGGCTGAACAATTCAAAAAGAGCGAATGGCGAAAAGACGGAACAGGATATTATTCTGTTAGTGGAGGATAATCCGGATGTGAGCAGGTATCTGCGCAGGCACCTTGAAACAAATTACAGCATTATAGAAGCCCGGAACGGGATTCAGGGTCTTGAAAAAGCTGATGAATTTCTCCCTGATCTGGTGATAAGTGATGTGATGATGCCAAAAATGAATGGTTTCGAACTGTGTAATTCAATAAAAACCAAAGAAAGCACAAGTCATATACCGGTGATTTTATTAAGTGCCAGATCCGGCGATCAGGATGTACTATCCGGACTGAAAACCGGAGCTGACGACTACCTCACAAAGCCGTTTTCCCCCGAACAACTGCTGGCTCGTGTCAGTAACCTGATCGATACAAGACGTAATCTGCGTTTGCGATTCGTTCGTGAAGGTATACTGCAGCCACGCGAGATCGCCGCTACATCGGTGGATGAACAATTTTTGCACAGTTTAATGAGTGTTATTGAAGATAACCTGGCGGTGGAAAACTTTAGCGTCAGTGAGTTGGGAGCAAAATTATTCACAGGTAACCGGCAGTTACACCGCAAAGTGCGGGGATTAACGGGGAAGTCTCCGGCAGAGCTCATACGCACTGTTCGTTTACACAGGGCAATGCATCTGCTTGAAAAAAGAGCAGGAACGGTTACAGAGATAGCCGGGCAGGTGGGGTTTAATAATCTGTCGCACTTCGCAAAAGTGTTCCGTGATGAATTTGGCATATTGCCGTCAGACTGTTTGTCCGATTTGCGTCAAAAAATGTCCGATCCTCATTAGCGTCCCCAACACCTCCTATCCTATGTTGTAACAGCCGGGAGAGGGTTAGTCGCCCGTATGAATTTGCGTGCTGATCCCGGCAGAGCGGCCGGCTTTAAATACGGTCTGCCATTAAGAACGGCTTCATCGTATATCAGATCCATCACCACAATTACGTAATCTATACCAGGAGGTAACTGCCATGTTGTATCGTCTTTGTGTTATTTCAATAGTCTTTTGCACTGCAATCTCCGGGCCAGTTCATGAGGCATTTTCACAAGCTCCGGATTCTCTCTGGACCCGCACATACGGTGGCCCGAACTATGATTATGGCAAATCTTCGGTGATGTTGGATGACGGTGGATTTGCCATTGCTGGTGAAACAGGCAAATACCGTGACATAACGAATCTCTGGCAGAACGGTGACATCTGGCTTGTACGAACGAATTCAGAGGGTGATACGCTCTGGACAAAGACCTATGTACATGATGGAATGGATGAAGCGTTCAGCATTCAGCAGACCTCAGACGGCGGATTTATCATTGGAGGGGCATTAGCAAGTCCCCTAGGGTGGTATAATGCCGGGCTCATCCGCACAGATATGAACGGCGATACACTATGGACAAAATCCTATAAAATTTCCAACCAAAGCTGGGTTCAGTCTGTTGAAGAAACACCCGATGGTGGATTTATATTTACCGGCAGTTTAAGCAATGATATATGGCTTGTTCGCACCGATGCGGATGGAGTGATCATTTGGGAGAAAACATTTGGAACCTCAGGTACAGACCTAGGCAAAAAAGTAAAACAGACCTCAGACGGAGGCTTTATCGTAACCGGATACGTACGACCGCCTGGCGCTGGACGGGATCTGAAATTAATCCGGACGGACGCTGCAGGCGACACCCTATGGACCAGAGTATATAATGGTGACACCATAAACAGTGAGGATCGCGGGTTGGATATTCATGTGATGGATGACGACAGTTTTGTTGTTCTTGGACAAGCAGGCCTCACCGGATGGTTATTACGAGCGGATGAGCAGGGAGATACGTTATGGGCACACACGTATAATGTGGGACTACCGCTTGAGACCCTGATTCAGACATCGGATGGCGGATTTGTATTTGGTGGAGCGCATTTGACGCGTACAGATGGTTCAGGAAATGTAATTTGGTCTGTCTCGCTTGGGGGCTTTATTTACTCAATACATCAGGTGTCAGACAATGGCTTTGTGGTAACAGGTTACTCATTCTCAGAAGATAGCCGGCATGTACTCTGGATTCACCGGCTGGGAACCGACAACACGACATTTTTGGATGATGATGTAATGACACCGTCGGGGTACGGGTTATTTCAAAATTATCCGAATCCGTTTAATCCTGCGACTACGATTACTTATGAACTTTCTGAACCGGAATTTGTACGTCTCAGCGTGTATGATGTAACGGGCAGAAAAGTCAACACACTGGTTGAGCGTATGCAATCTGCAGGTAGGCACACCATAGTTCTTGATGCCACAGGGTTTTCGTCAGGAACCTATATCTACAGGATTGAGGCGGGCAGCTTTATCAGTACCGGGAAGATGGTGCTTTTAAAATAATTCCAGCATACACGCATTCCTGTATCCCGATAGTGGCTGCAACAATTTATTCGGGTAGCCCGGGTTTGATAGCTAGGTTAATATTATGTTAGACAATTGACGGTAACATATCATCTACCCCGTCGTTCCGAGCCCGCTGGCAATCGCATTCAGTACAAGCAGCATTTCGGGGAGCATGGCATCGGCCTGATCCTGTTGCCCATCTTTCTTGAGACGGCGCCAGGTTTTCATCTGCCCGATCTGAAGATGATGCAGCGGTTTGAGACGTTCCGCCCGGAACTCGATCATCTGGTACATCCTGGGCCTTCGGCCTTCGAGGCTATGCCCGTAGAGGATCTCCAGCATGTTACGGGTTCGGTGGAATTCAGCGGTAATCTGCTCAAGAAATACATTGGCTACTTCAGGGTCATCCACCAGCGAACACCAGGCCTTCATGATCCCCACATCGGCAAGGGCAATGGCTGATGAGGCATTGGTGATGATATAGCGGAAGGGCATGTACTGAACAGCACGTTTGCTCAGAAATTCAAAGGACTCCGGGTCGTGATGCTGCAGACGTTCAAGTGCGGATCCGACTCCGTACCATCCGGTGAGAAAAAAACGGCTCTGACTCCAGCTGAAAACCCACGGAATCGCCCGCAGATCTTCAAATGTGCGCCGTCCGGTTCTTCTTGCAGGCCGGGATCCGATCCTGCTCGATTCGATGATGTCGATCGGGGTTGCCTGGGCAAAGAATGGTACGAAATTATCTGATCTGATAAGTTCCTGATAGCTGTGAAGGCTGTAATCGTACAGGCGGCCGATAATTTCCTCCAGCTTTTCGTCTTCCGGAGACAAGTCTGTACCCCGCACGGATGCAGATTTCCCTCCATTTCCATACTGGATGGCCCCCGCAGTACCCGCTTGTAGAAGCTCGAGATTATAGAGGGCGGTAATCGGATTGGCGTACCGCCCGTGAAAGAAACGGATGCGGATGTTATGCCTGCTGCCCGTTTCGCAAAGTTCACGCTGGGCGATGTGCAGGCTCCACAAACTTGCCAGAATACCGCCGTCTTTGTTGCTGTCGCTGTAACCGATCATTACCTGCTGGCAATCATCACCGTCAGTGTGCTGACTCCGGTAAGCCAGGCTGCGTTTTGTTGCGGGATGACTCAGGAAACGGTCGAGTATACCGGGCCCGGCCCGCAGATCGCCGATGGTTTCAAAAAGGGGTACGACCGGCAGCATGAACGCCATACCATCGGGCTGCATCTGTACCAGACCCGCTTCTCTGCAAAGCAGATAGACCACAAGCAGGTCCGACAAACTGCGTGTCATGCTTACGATGAGGGAGCCGATCCCGTGGCCACCGTAATGTTGAATATATTTAAACAACACACGATAGCACGCAAGTACCGCATCGGCCTCGGTTCCAAGCCCATGTCGGTGCCGTACAAAAGGCCTGGAAGTCATGAGCTCACGGTTCAGAAAATCAACACGTTTTTCCTCAGGCCAGTCCGCAAAGTTTTCACCATCCTCAATGCCAGCCGCTTGAAGCAACTGCGAAAGGGCGGCATCATGAAACTTGCTGTTCTGGCGGATGTCGAGCGACGCCAGATGGAAACCGAAGGCTTCGGTTTTTCGCTCTACCGGTTCTACATCCTGTCTGGCTATAAGTCCGGCATGGATTTCATGCAGCGAACGTGACAGAATTTTCAGGTCTGCGAGAACCTCCTCAGCGGATTGATAATAGCGTCCGCTATCCGGCTTGTATAGTGGCACATCGTTTTCGTCGAGGGGAAGCAGGTCCTGCATAAGGTTCAGGAACTGCCGCCATGGTTCATCGGGGTTGCGGCTGACAGCGGCTTCTGATGCTTCACCAGCGGTCACTTTCATCGACTCAAGCCGGTCTTCAAGGATGGCCGGTACAGTTACTTCAAAAGAGGAAATACTGATTTTACGGGCCAGCGCCGACAGGTCGGCCCGCAGCTGTAACAGAGCCTGTTTTCGAAGTTTTATGAGGGTTTCCCGGGTTACATCATCCGTAACAAACGGATGCCCGTCACGGTCGCCGCCAACCCAGTTTCCGAAGCTTATTTTGGGCAGGTGATGTGTACCATCAAGCAGGGCGGGGTCAAATCCGGTTTCCAACCAGCCTTCACGAAGGCGCTGATCGAGCATAGGCAGTACTTTCGGGAAAACATTGGAAAGATAATGCATCACGTTCCGGAGCTCATCTTCAATGGCTGGTTTCTGAAGAAATACCTGACCGGTTACCCAAAGCCGCTGCAGCGCAGCCATAATTTCACTTTCGATCTGTTTCTTTTCATTTTCGGTCCACATGCTGTTTTCCCGCTTTACCATCAGCAGGTAAATCGTGCGGAGCTGATCGATTACCGTAGACCGTTTCGACTCTGTAGGGTGTGCAGTGAGTACTGGTTCAATGCGTGCAGAGGGCAATTTTGCTGCGATCATTTCGCCGGTTAGTCCGGATTCCTTCAGGTCCTGCAGTGTTTTGCCCCACAGGCCCGATATCCGTGCCAGACCGAACTCATCTTCGAGCCTGCGTCGCAACTGAATTGCGGCATTTTCTTCGACAATGGTGATAAGCTGAAAATAGAGCGTGAAAGCCTTGCTTAGTTTTTCGGAATCAGCATCTTTGCCGGGCTTGCCGGCGAGTACTGATGCAATCTCATCCTCACCGGTTTCCTGCAGCATTCTGATGTAGCATTCATGCAGAAAAGTCAGGTCATCGCTGATCTTCTGAAGCTCTATACTGTCGTCAGTTGTGCTGAAGTACATAATAATGGTTTTAAACCCTGAATGTGATGTGTAACAGCCTTTGACCGGTCATAGCCCTTATATGAAGCCGTTTTCTTATCATCGGTCATATCCCGGATCAATTGACAATAGTAACATCCGGATCAGATACTTGCATTTTACTGAATAAACGACTCTTTCGGTAGAAAAGAAAGTTCAGAAACGGGGTATTACATAAAACTCAGTCATCCGGCCGTCGATATAGTAAACCGTTTCGCCGTCGAATATCGCATCTTCTTCCAGCATAATGCGCACATTCCGGTTCCATTCGGGAACGAACACTTCCGCGTTCAGCTCGATCGAGTGGGCCGTATTCGGGTAGAGGGGGTAGTCGCCCTTGCCGGGAACACCTCCCTGCTGGTCCCAGAGACCGATGGTGGGTCCGGCACCGTGGCCCTGATAGCCGATAGGGTGGGTGTAGATGGTAGCGGTGATGCCCTCCGCTTCCGCCATTTGCAGTGCCGATAGCAGGATTTCGTTGCCGGTGCGGCCTGTCCGGAATTCACCGGTCAGGATGTTCTGCAGGCGGTTGCCGGCGGCCAGTGCATCAACGAGCCCGCGTGGGACCTCCGTTTCGCCGGGCCGCAGCACGTAGGCCATGCGCTGGGTGTCGGTGTTCAGGCGCAGGTATGTGATGCCGAAGTCCATGTGGATGAGATCGCCGGGACGGATTACATCAGCGCCGGCCGGACCTGAGAAATCGCCCGGATGTTCGGGGGCCTCGCTGCGCTGCACCGAAACCGACGGGTGGAACCACACCTGAAGCCCCAGTTCCCGTACCCGCTCACGGTACCACCATTGCACGTCGGCGGTGGTAGTGATGCCGGGCGTGATCACGTTTTCCGAAAGGCCCTCCTCCACGATCTGATGGGCAATACGATTGATATGTCGGTAGACGGCCATCTCGTCGGGGGTGCGGGTCTCGAGCCATCCCACCGCCAGGTTTTCGGCCGAAACGATCTGGTTCCGGTAACGGGAGGGGAGGTTATCCATGAGTTCGGTGTAATCGGTCCAGGCAATGCCGTCGGCCAGGCCAAAATCGGGCGAGTAGTTGAGCGCTATGCGCGTGGGGTTCTTTTCCGCGACGATCTCGGCAAGGCGGACCCACTGGTCGGGTTGTGCGCCGGGGTCCCAGGCCGAGGCGAAAAAGCGCCCGATATTGTATCGGGCAACGGCGATACGCTCAACCGGACGCCCCTCACCGGGATCGTGGAATACAAGAATGGTGCGCCGACGCGCTGCGTGCCAGGTGGCCGGCAACATGGTAAGCAGCACAGGATCCTCATTATACTCCCGGGCCACAAGAATCCACATGTCGATGTCCTCACGGCGCATCAGTTCGGGCACGATCGTGTCGAGCCGGTGTTCCAGCCAGTTGTCGATCACCTCCGCCTGGGTGCGGAGATCAAGTACGGCCGCCTGGCGGGCATGGATTTCCGCGGTAAACAGAACGGCTGTAAGTAAAATTGCCAGAATCGAACCAGAGAGTATCTTCATGATTATCTGAATTAGTAACAGGTTAAACAAAATGGCCGGGCTGATATTGATACAAAAGGCGCAGAGCCTGGTGTGAAGTTATTTAAATCTTGATGATAAGCAATACCTTCATCGATCCGCGCAACTATTCCTGGCATGATGTCACGTCTGGTACCATCCGGATTAATGAACGAACCGATAGTCTTCTGGCCGGCACGGTCGAACTGATCATTAAAAACAGTGCGGGGGTGGAAATGGAACTGACCGGCGAGTTCCGTGCGGTGCCCGAGGAGTAAGGTGGTGGAGGGAACCTGAGACACGGTTTTCAGATAAGAAGGGGATTGGCTACATTGCCTGCATAAATCAAGCCCAGCGGAGTTCCCGATGACCTTTTCCGAAAATGAGTTGCGCTACCTGAAGCTGCTCTCGAAGCAGTACCCGTCGATCAGGGCGGCATCCACAGAAATCATTAACCTGAGCGCCATCATGGAGCTGCCGAAGGGTACAGAGCATTTCATAAGCGACATCCACGGCGAATACGAATCGTTTCTGCATGTGCTGCGCAACGGGTCAGGCTCTATCAAGCGGCGGATCGAGGAGATTTTCGAGTATACACTCGATGAAAAGGAGAAGAGGAACCTGGCCACCCTCATCTACTACCCGGAGCAGAAGCTGTCGATGATGCTCAAGGAGATCGACAATCCCGCCGAGTGGTACCGTAAAACGCTGTTTCAGCTCATCAAACTCTGCCGCGTCTACTCATCGAAATACACCCGAAGCAAGGTGCGGAAAACGCTGCCCAAAGACTTCAACTACATCATTGAGGAGCTGCTGCATGAGCAGGAGAGTTCTAAAAACCGGCAGGAGTACTACAGCAGCATCATCACAGCCATCATCAACACCGACCGGGCCGATGCGTTCATCATTTCGCTGGCGCATCTCATTCAGCGGCTAACCATTGCGCAGCTGCACGTTATCGGCGATGTATATGACCGCGGCCCGGGTGCCCACATCATAATGGATACGCTGATGCAGCACCATGCCGTCGATTTCCAGTGGGGCAATCACGACATCGTGTGGATGGGGGCTGCCGCTGGAAGCGAAGCCTGCATCGCCAGTGTGATCCGTGTTTCACTGCGCTATTCGAACATGGAAACCCTGGAGAACGGGTACGCCATAAGCATGCTTCCGCTTATCTCCCTGGCCGTAGAGGTATACGGGGATGATCCCTGTACGCAGTTCAGGCCCAAACAATCGGCCGAAACCTTTACCGAGAATGAGCAGCAGCTGATGGCCCGCATGCACAAGGCGATCTCCGTGATTCAGCTAAAGCTTGAAGGCCAGATCATTCAGCGCCGGCCCCAGTTTCTCATGGAAGACCGCCTGCTGCTCGACAAGATCGACTATGAAAAAGGTACGGTTCAGATAAATGGGAACAGCTACCCGCTCATCGACAGTAATCTCCCCACAATCGACCCTGACAATCCCTACGAACTGTCGGAGCAGGAACAAATGGTGATGGACAAGCTCTGCCTGTCGTTCAAAAACAGCGGCCGCCTGCAGAACCATGTGCAGTTCCTGTTCTCGAAAGGAAGCATGTACCTTGTGTGCAACGGCAACCTGCTCTACCATGGATGCATCCCCATGACCCGCAGCGGCAAGCTGCGCCATTTCACCTTCGACGGTGTTGATCACAGCCCGAAGAGTTTCATGGACCGGCTCGAACGGCTGGCACGTCAGGGCTATTTTTCAGGCGATAATCCTGAAAAGAAACAGTATGGCATGGACAGTATGTGGTATTTGTGGAGCGGGTCCCAGTCGCCGCTGTTCGGCAAGGATAAAATGGCCACCTTTGAGCGCTATTTCATTGCAGACAAGGAGACACACAGGGAAGAGAAAAACCACTATTACGACTTCCGTACGGAAGAGAACGTGGCCAGAGAGATATTGGAGGAGTTCGGCCTGGATCCGGATAATGGCCATATCATCAACGGTCACGTGCCGGTGAAGGTGAAAAAGGGGGAGAGCCCGGTAAAGGCGGGCGGAAGGTTGCTGGTGATCGACGGCGGTTTTGCCAAAGCCTACCAGGATGAGACCGGGATTGCCGGTTACACCCTCATCTACAATTCATACGGCTTGCTGCTGTCGGCGCACCAGCCGTTTGAGTCGACCCAGAGGGCGATCGAGGAGGAGCAGGACATCCACTCGACCACAAAGATACTGGAGCGCAATTCCAGTCGCATAAGGGTATGCGATACCGACAGCGGCCGGGAGATCAGATCCCGGATTGATGACCTGAACAAACTGCTTGATGCCTACCGTACGGGGTTGATCAAGGAGTTGTGAGGTATATCCGTCCGGCTTTATCCGTGCCGGGATGGGCTATTCCATCTGGCGGCGGCGGGCGGTCAGGGAGCGGGCCCGGATAGATAACTGAACGGTTCATCCCCGTTTTATCCCTTCCTGTCCATTGAATATGCGCATTCGTCGTGTTTAAATTTTATGCAGCAGAATGCCCCCCTACTTTTGTATCAGCTTCTTAATACGAACACATAATCTTTGAGAAAATGAAAACAAAAGTTATTACGATATGCGCACTGTTAACCATGATAGCAGCAACCAGTATAGCCCAGGATAGCGGGAAACGTTTTGGGCTTGAACTCACCGCAAACGGCCTTGCAGCCACCAGTGATTATGGCAATGCCAGCCTGGGTGCCGGCATGGGGTCAGAGCTGAATATTCACTACCGGTTTATGCCCCACCTCGGTGTTTATGCCGGCTGGAGCTGGAACAAGTTCTCGTCCGACCAGTCGTTTGCCGGAACCGATATGGATTTTGAAGAAACCGGGTACAATCTGGGTCTTCAGTTCAATCATCCCCTTGGCATCTCCACGGTTTCATACTTCGTACGGGCGGGTGGTACATGGAAACATCTCGAAATTGAAAATGTGGATGGTGATATTATCTCCGACACCGGCCATGGCCTGGGATGGCAGGTTTCTGCGGGACTTGAAATACCATTTAGCTCCCGCCTGAGCCTGGTTCCCGGTGTCAAATACAGCTCCCTCTCGCGGGATGTAACCGTAGATGGTGTAAAAACCAGCTCCGGAATGAACTACGTTTCGGTGGGTGCGGGCCTTGTCTGGAAGTTCTGACCATGGCCGGATCACATGATGACGCTACCATCTGAAATAAATTTGAAAGTCACCCGGCAGCACATTGCAGAACAATGTGTTGTCGGGTTTTATTCCGATCTTGAACTATCGGATGTCACGTTATTAAATTCACAGCCGTTGCCTGAGATGATGTAATGGAAACAAAAAAACTATCCCGGATTGCCCGTAACATTAAACCGGGATCCGTTCAAGACCTGATCCCGTTTGCCAGCCTGTTCCGGTTGCTGCTCGGCATAGCCGTCAGTGTACAGTTGGTGATCATCACGTTTAACCATTTCAGCGGTTATTACACCATCGAAGGCACATCCGATTTCATCACACGATTGCTGAACGGAAGTGTTCTGAGCCTTATCGCTGCCTTTCTGCTGGCATGGCCCGATCTGGTCATCATCAAACGGCTGAACAGCACACTGCCGTGGGACCGCCACCCTTTAATGAGGATTATTGTGCAGATACCGCTTGCCGCCTTTCTGGCCGTTCTGGTCTCTACCCTGATCACCTTATTGTCCGATTTTATTGGTGGTTACCCGGAGGGACTGATGCCGGTACTGGTAAAAAACGCCATTATTTTTGCCGTATGTAATATCATGCTGATGATGATTCTCGAGGCCTGGATCTTCTATGCCGAAGGCTCATTATCCAGGCAAAGGGCAGAGGAGCTGGAGAGGGAACTGTCGCAGATTCGATTCGAAGTGCTGAAAAACCAGATCAACCCCCATTTCATGTTCAACAGCCTGAATGTACTCTCGGGCCTGATCGGCCGGGACACGGACAAGGCCCAGCGATTTATCGAGGAGTTTTCGAGCATCTACCGATACGTGCTTGAAACGATTGAACAACCGGTGGTCACTGTTAACCGGGAGATCGACTTTGCACGGTCGTACATGTTCCTGCAGCAGATCCGCTATGGCGAGAACCTGATTTTCACGGTCGATCTGCCAGCTGAGGTTCTCGATGGCTATCTGCCTCCGATTTCACTTCAGATTGTGCTCGAGAACGCGATAAAACACAATCTTGTCAGCCCCGGTCAGCCGCTGCGAATCGACGTTACCCACGGGCCGGGGAGCCTGGTCATCTGCAATAATGTTCAGCTGAAAATATCGTCAGGTGTCAACACCGGGCTGGGCCAGAAAAATCTGCTGAAACGCTATGCGCTTATCAGCGAAAGGGTTCCCGAATTTCGTATGGGTGCCACACATTATCAGGTTATATTGCCACTCATTCAGGGAGAAGTATGATGAAAATAGCCATCATTGAGGATGAGGTACTTGCAGCCGACCGGCTGGAGGAAATGATACTGGAGATTGTGCCCGATAGCCAGATTGTTGCCCGGTGTGGCTCGGTCAGGGAATCGGTGAGCTGGCTTTTGAACAACACGGCCGACCTGATCTTTCTGGATATCCAGTTATCAGACGGATTAAGCTTCAGTATTTTTGACCGTATCAGTATATCCACCCCGGTCATTTTCACTACAGCCTATGATCAGTATGCCATCAAAGCGTTTGAACTGAACAGCATATCATATCTGCTCAAACCGATCAGAAAAAGCGATCTTGAGGACAGTGTCCGTAAATACCAGTCGATGAAATCGGCATTCAGTATCGATTTTGACCGACTTCTTGCAGGCATTCGGGGCGAGGATCCCGGATATAAAAAACGGTTTCTCATCCGGGTTGGCGAAAAGCTGAAAAAAGTGGAAACAACCGATATCGCCTATTTTTACGCGCTGGAAAAGAGTGTTTTCTGCAGAACCTTTAAAAATAAAATGATGCCCGTCGACTACACATTAGATGCCCTCGAATCCCTGATTGATCCGGCGCTGTTCTTCAGGATCAACCGGAAGTACATCGTGAATCTCGAGGCCATTGATAACATGCTCGCCTGGTCGCGCAGCAGGATCAAGCTCGAGCTGACACCACCCGTAAAAGATGGGGATGACACTATTGTGAGCATTGAGCGGGCGGCGGATTTCAAGAAGTGGATGAACAGTTAGGAACCCGTGGTAACTGCAATATCCCGTTTGGCATCGGTTTTCACCCATGAAATTACGTTTCCATAATCCGTGATAATTCCCTTAATTCAGGCATCCTGAATCCAAACCAAACCGGAATCAATCATGAAATCCTTCCTGATCACCGCAGCCGTAATGTTTCTGCACCTGACCCTCGCGTTTTCCCAGCCCTCCATCACCGAAAAAACGGCGGAGATGGAAAAATACGAGGGCTTTTTCACCTATTGGTGGGATGAAAGCACCGGGAAAATCTGGCTGGAGATCGACAAGCAGGATGAGGAGTTTATTTACGTGAATTCCCTGGCCGCAGGCGTGGGATCCAACGATATCGGCCTGGACCGCAACCAGCTCGGTAACACACGGATCGTCAAATTTGTGCGGGTCGGGCCGAAAGTGCTGATGATACAGCCTAATTATGACTACCGGGCATCATCAGAAAATGAGCTGGAGAGGAAATCGGTTGACGAAGCGTTCGCCCAATCGGTGCTGTTCGGGTTTGAGGTTGCGGCGACCGAAGACGGCCGCGTTCTGGTCGACGCCTCCGATTTTCTGATGCAGGATGCCCACGGGGTTACAGACCGGCTCCGTTCATCGAATCAGGGTACTTATTCGGTCGACAAGTCCCGGTCGGCCATCTATCTGCCGGGTACATTTAACTTTCCCCTGAATACGGAATTTGAAACCATCCTTACGTTAACCGGAACAGGGGCGGGGGGATGGCTCCGCTCGGTTACGCCCACGCCGGAATCTGTTACCGTGAGGCAGCACCATTCCTTTGTGGCCCTTCCCGACGACGGATATAAACCGCGCAGGTTCGATCCGCGGTCCGGATACTATCCTTTGAGCTATCAGGATTACAGCGCTCCCATCGGCGGTAATTTCAACAGGAGCTACATCGTGCGGCACCGGCTGGAAAAGAAGGATCCGACGGCCGAGGTGAGCGAGGCGGTTGAACCCGTCGTCTATTATCTTGACAACGGCACCCCCGAACCGGTGCGAACGGCGCTGCTCGACGGGGCCCGCTGGTGGGCCGAAGTGTTCGAAGCGGCCGGTTACAGGGATGCATTCCGCGTGGAAGTGCTATCCGCCGATGCCCATCCGCTGGATGTCCGCTATAACGTGATAAACTGGGTACACCGCTCCACACGCGGTTGGTCGTACGGTTCGTCGGTGGTGGACCCGCGTACCGGTGAAATCATCAAGGGACATGTGCTGCTGGGTTCGCTGCGGGTCCGGCAGGACTACCTCATCGCGGAGGGCCTGCTGGCCCCGTATGAGGATGGTGCGGAACCCGATCCGCAAATGCTTGAGATGGCCCTCGACCGCATCCGGCAGCTATCGGCGCACGAGGTCGGTCACACGCTCGGCATTGCGCACAATTTCGCGGCCAGTACCAACAACCTGGCTTCGGTGATGGACTACCCCCATCCCATGGCCACGCTGCATGCCGACGGCACGCTGAGCCTTGAAAACGCCTACGGCACGGGCATCGGCGAGTGGGACAAGCGCGCTGTACTGTACGGTTATCAGCATTTTCCGGATGACGTTGATGAGGATGAAGCCCTGGAAGAGGTCATCCGCGGTACCATCGGTATGGGCCTGCACTATCTGTCGGACGAAGTCGCAAGGCCGGCAGGGGGTTCGCATCCGGCGGCGCATCTTTGGGAGTACGGATCAGACGTGGTTGCCCAGCTGGGACACATCCTCGATATCCGGGAAGCCGCCCTCGCCCGGTTCGGTGAGCGGAACATCCGGACGGGCCGGCCCATGTCGGACCTTGAAAATGTGCTGGTTCCGGTGTACATGTTCCACCGCTATCAGACTGAAGCCACGGTGAAGCTGATCGGAGGGGTTGATTATGCCTACAGCATGCGGGGCGATGGTCAGCCCGGCCCGAATATTGTGGAGGCACAGGTTCAGCAGGCGGCGCTTGAGGCCATGCTCCGCACCCTTGATCCCGCGGTGCTTGCCCTGCCCGAACACATCCTTGATCTGATTCCACCCAATCCGATCGGAGTGCCCAATACAAGAGAGCAATTCAGGGGTTACACCACACCGGTACCCGATCCGGTGGCGATGGCAGAGTTGGCCGCCGACCATTCGGCATCGCTCATTTTTAATGCACAACGGGCATCCAGGCTGGTAAATCAAGCTGCGAGGAACTCGGCTTACCCCGGCCTGGAAACGGTAGTGGATGCGGTTCTTGGCAGAACCATTCTGGCCGGACGTCAGGGGGGGTACAACGGCATCATACAAAGGGCCGTAAATATGGCTGTACTGCGCAATCTGATTGTGCTGGCCGGTAATGAGGGCGCGTCGCCGGATGCCCGGGCAGTAGCGGGACTAATGCTCAATGACCTGGGCTCGGAACTGGCTCGGATACAGTCATCTGCAGGGGAGGCGGTCTGGAAGGCCCATTACAGCTATCTGGCGGGACTGCTAGAGCAGTACAAAAAAGAACCGCTCACATTCTCTGTGCCAACAGCGCCGTATACGCCACCGGGCGCGCCGATAGGCAGCGGAGAAGTACCGGCAATG
>JAIVHB010000236.1 GCA_020201275.1 Rhodothermaceae bacterium
ACCTCGGTCTTGTAGATGTCGGATAGCACCGACAGTCCGCCGGCCATATCACCGTAGAGGGTGCAGTAACCCACCGCCATCTCCGATTTGTTGCCCGTATTAAGGAGCATGTGTCCGAACTTGTTGCTCATGGCCATGAGCAGGATTCCGCGGGCCCGACTCTGGATGTTCTCTTCGGCCACCCCGAACTCCGTACCACTGAACACCGGTTCCAGCACGGTGTTGATGGTATCGTAGATCGACCGGATGGGCATCTCGTGTACCTTCATACCGAGGTTTCCGGCCAGTTTCAGCGAATCGCTCACGCTTCCCTCTGATGAAAACTCCGACGGCATAGTCACCCCGATCACGTTCTGCGGGCCGAGGGCTTCGGCCGCGATCGCCGCCGTGAGGGCCGAGTCGATGCCCCCGCTGAGGCCGATCAGCACCTTATCGCTGATCCGGGTTTTGGTCACATAGTCGCGCACGCCCAGCACCAGGGCCCGGAAAAGCTTCTCCTCGAGGGGCATGGCCCGGCCTTCCTTCCGCGCGACCGCCACCGGCTGACCGTCGATCAGGTCCGCATCCACAAAATCTTCGGTAAAGCTGGCCGTTCGACCGATCACAACACCCGCGGCGTTCATGATCATACTGTCGCCGTCGAAGATCACCTCCGTATTGGCCCCTGTCTGGTTGGCGTAAAAGACGGGGATGTCTTCGCGTCGGGCATGGTTGCGCAGCATGTTTTCGCGCAGCTCATACTTCTGTTTCGAAAACGGCGAGGCCGACACATTCACCAGGATCTGCGCGCCCAGCAGTTTTAGCTCGCGGGTCGGACTCACATCATAGGTGTGGTAGACAATCTCGTTCTGGTGGTTCCAGATGTCCTCACAGATGGTGATGCCGATGGCCAAACCATCAAGCCGGCTCAGGTTGAACGACCTGTTCGGCTCGAAATAGCGGAATTCGTCGAAAATATCGTAGGTGGGCAGCAGGGTTTTGTGGGTAACGGAAACGATCTTGCCACTGTCGGCCAGGATGGCGGAGTTGAAGATTTTCCGTCCGTTGCCTTCGGTATTGGGTGTTACCGTGCCGAATAAAAGCGCAGTCGACGTTCCGGCTGGCTGCTGCGGTGCTGTAGAATGTACAATTTCCTTGTTCGACGCATAGACCGCATCCAGAAACGCCTGCCGCTCAAGCAGGTCCATGGGTGCGTAGCCGCAAGAGACCAGCTCGGGCAGGATCAGCAGGCGGATGCCATCCTTTTCGGCTTTCCGAAGTGAGGCGATAATCTTGTCCCGATTACCGGACAGGTCGCCGACAATGGGATTCAGTTGTTCAACACGGATACGCATTTCGAATCGATGGGAATTTAATTTAAGTGTTTACACGGTGTAAAAGCCGTTTTCTGTCCGTCGCCCGACCATTGCACCTGCTTATTCCGGCAACATCACAGATTTTCGAAAAAACGGTGACCCGTTGTCATAATACGTTTTTCTGATGTAATTCGGATCAGCGGACATCGACCGAAAACATTGCGGAACCATCAGACATTCCGGACATGTATAATTAACCGCTATTCGCCACTTTCTTTTTTCTCAAACACCGTGTACCAGTCGATGTGCCTCGTCAGGATCATGATCACTGCCAGCAGGATAAACAGGGCCAGGCTGCCCACCAGCAGGGCGTAGTCTTCGAGCTGCAGGATCACAAACAGGAATGTGTACAGGAACAGCAGCACCCCCGCCATCATAGTGCCCAGTTTCAGGCTCTTCAGAACCGCCGAGGCGTAAACGGAAATCAGCGCCACCAGCGATACCGACGCGATGATGTAGGCCGAATTGAAGGTGAGATGCTCGGAAATGGCCAGCAGCAGCACATAGAACAGGATCAGGTTCAGGCCAATGAGCAGGTAGTTGATAGGATGTAGCTGCACGCGGTTCATCACCTCGACCAGGAAAAACCCGATAAAGGTGAGCCCGATGAACATCAGGGCGTATTTCACGGTCCGCTCCGATTTCTGGTAGTGGTCGACGGTGCTTATCAGGTCCTCGGCTGTAACCTCCGACTGCCGGGGAAGAAAAGCACCCTGGAAACTCGGGTTGGGCCAGCCGGCGCTCAGGTCCACTTCGGTGATCTTGCCGGTGGGGATGAACGACAGGTTCCGGTTGCCCTGCAGGCCGAACTCAATATCGAAATCGATCCGATCGCCGTGGTCACCATCTGTATCCGGGCGGCTGTGGAACCCGCCGGGCAGGATATCGGAGTTAATCACGCCCGAGAATACCTCCTGCTGTTCCCCGTTCAGCTTCAGGCTGATACCCTCCGACAGGCCGATGATATCTGTGAGGCCGAAATTCAGCACAACCGAACCGTGTTGCCAGTCCTCATCCGGATAGACCTGCCGTAGCGAGGCGAAATCGAACGATCCCACAAACCTGAGATTGCCCGAGTACAGCACCGTCGAATAGATGCTTCGCTTTCTGATCTCCGGCGACATATCGGCCGTGATCCGGATACTGTCCGGCAGCAGGTGTACATACCTGACCCTGGTCTCATCCCCGGTGAGGTAGGACACGGTGATCACGGGTCCGGTAACGGTCTGGCCGCCGCCCCACTTTTCGCCGATCTCCCGGCTCACCTCACGGCTGCGCTCGAGGCGTTCGTTGATGATGGCCCCGACAAAAAAGGTGCCTATCCAAAGAAAAAAACCGATGGCAAAAATGACGATAAGTTTTAGCCCGGCAGAGGATTTTAAGTTGATCATTGCTATATAATCTGATGGATATGGATGCAGAACACAGATATGAAATGATACCAAAGAGATTACGTAAGGTAACCTGGAAAAGTGTGGTTGATACAAATAAAAGGTCATCCTTCGGGAGTCCGGAGCGAAGCGGAGGTCCCCGAAGAGTTGACCTTCCGGGGATACCGCGGGTATCCCCAAACGATCAACTCTTCAATGAGCTGCGCACTATTGAAGGTTAATCGTTTTATGAGATAATCGGTTATATTGGCCAAAATCTAAATCTGAAACATTACACACTATGAAACATTTTTTCTCCATTGCAATCGCATCTCTCATATTTCTGATACCGGCTGGTGCATTCGCATTTCAGGCATCCGACCCTTTGGGCCTCGTGCTAACCTGGCAGCAGGACCCCACATCTACCATGACCATCGACTGGCACACCGGCACCGACGACCGGATTGCGGAGGTAGCCTACAGGGTTGCCGACACCGATGAATGGCATTCTTTTACGGGTTCGACCATGCCCTACCCCCATTCCGACCGGCTCATTCACCGTGTTGAGCTCACCGGGCTTAGTGCTGATACCGGCTATGAATTCAGGACTGGTCCCTATTCGAGGATCCGGAAATTCAGGACTGCTCCGGCCGATGCCAGCCGTCCGGTCCGGTTTGCAGCCGGCGGAGATGTGCGCCACCGCGTGGAATGGATGGAGCGTATGAACCGACATGTGGCCGGATTTTCGCCCGATTTCATTGTGTGGGGCGGTGACCTCGCCTACGCCGACGGACGTTCGGACCGGATGGAGCGCTGGTATGATTTCATGGATGCCATGATGCACACACTGGTAACGCCCGACGGATTTACCATACCGGTAATTGCCGGCCTGGGTAACCATGAGGTAATCGCATCCTGGTACAATAATGACGATAGTGAATTACGTGAGGGTTTCCCGCCCTACCAGCAGGATGATGAGTCCAGAGAACGCATTGCCCCCAATTATTACAAACTATTCGCTTTCCCTGGTCAGCCCGGCTACGGTGTACTCGATTTCGGCGAGTATCTGAGCATTATTTTGCTTGATACCGATCATACGAATCCCGTCGACGGGCAGCAGACCGAATGGCTGGTATCATTATCGACGAATACCCGCGCACCCCTCATTTCGACATCCCCGGCAGACAGCTCATCCCGCTGTGGGAAAAAATTGTTGAGACTGAGGAGGAGCAGTAAGGACGGAGGAGTATTGAAATGAGGCTGTCCTGATTGCCCCGATGATGTTTAAAATAATGACGCCTGATACAGGACGAATATCTGCTGTGACTCACGTCCCAAATTATTCTGTCTGATTCGTGACTGCCTAATACATTCCCGCCTGATAGACCCGCTCGCCAGCCAGCCAGGTTTCGAGTACCCGGATCCGCCATATCTCTTCTTCCGGAATCTCAAAGTAATCCCGGTCGATCAGAATGAAATCGGCCCACTTGCCGGGTTCGAGTGATCCGGTCACATCCTCCATATGTCCGGCATAGGCGGCGCCGAGAGTGAAACCGTGCAGGGCCTCTTCGCGGGTGAGGATCTGTTCAGGATACCATCCCCCTTCCGGATTGCCGGCGTGATCGGCCCGTGTAACCGCGGAATAGAGGCCATGGAATGGATTTGACAGCTCAACAGGAAAGTCGGATCCGGCGGCGATCACCGTACCCTGGTCCAGAAAAGTACGCCAGGCGTACGCGCCGCGAATCCGAACCGGCCCCACACGGTCTTCGGCCATGTTCATATCGCTGGTGGCATGGGTGGGCTGCATGGAGGCGATGATGTCGAGCTCTTTGAAACGGGGGACGTCGTCGAGGTTCACGATCTGGGAGTGTTCAATACGGTGCCGCAAGCCCTGGTTGCCCTGCTTTTCCCGCACATTTGCGAATGCCTCGAGAACCGTTCGGTTGCCGCGGTCGCCAATGGCATGCACTCCCACCTGATAGCCTTTTGAGGCCACTTTGCCGATCATTTGAGTAAATTCATCGGCATCGTTAAACAGAAGACCTCGGTTGCCAGGATCATCCGAATAGTCTTCAATCAGTGCAGCACCTCTGCTTCCGAGCGCCCCGTCGCTGTAGAGTTTCACGCTGCGCAGGTAGAGGCGGTCGCCGGCATAGCCGATCACGGGACCATCTGCCGACAGTTCATCGAACACCTCACCCGATCCGCCGATCATGCCGTAGATGCGGGCGGTCAGTTTCCCGTCATCGGCGAACTGCTTCATCAGGTTGAAAGCCTCCACACCGGTACCCGCGTCGTGCACGCCGGTCATGCCCATCCGGCGGATCTCCTCGAGTGCGGCACCGAGGGCTGTGGCCCGGTATTGTTCGTCCTGTTCGGGGATGTGGCGTTCGATCAGGCCCATTGCCCGGTCGATGAACACGCCGGTCGCATCGCCGTTCTCATCCCGGATGATTGCTCCCCCGTCGGGGTCGGGCGTATCGCGGGTGATGCCAGCAAGTTCAAGCGCGCGGCTGTTGGCCCATCCCGCGTGACCGTCTACCCTCCTGAGCCAGACGGGACGGTCGCTCACGGCAATGTCGAGTTCAGCAGCAGTGGGAAAACGGTTCTCCTCCCACAGCACCTGGTTCCATCCACGGCCCCTGATCCACTCCAGATCCTCATACTCCCTTGAATAACCGGCAACGGCTTCCAGGGTACTTTCCAGGGATGCAAGACCCATCAGGTTCACGTTCAAAACAGCGTCGCCGAGACCCATTACATGAGCGTGGGCGTCTATCAGGCCGGGCAGCATGGTGTTGCCTTCACCGTCGATCAGATCAGCATCCGGATACGAATCCAGAAGGGCTTCACGGCTCCCGGTTTCCAGAACCTTACCTTCACTAATGGCTATGGCATCGAAGGTTATGAGTCCGGAAGGGCTGTTCGAATAGCCATTCACATTATGAAATATCGACGTTTGCGTATCTTTTCCGCAGGAAATGAGAAACAAAAGTCCGACAATGAGAGTGAGAGTACGTATCATGGTTCCTTGTGTTTGAGAATTAATTTGAGCGGTGTAATTTAATCAGGATGAAGACAAAACCCATAGAGGAAGAACAATCGGTACATCGTGCGTTCCGGATCGACGAATTGCATATCGATTCTGTGGAACGCGACGATCTGGATGAGAT
Source organism: Rhodothermaceae bacterium (assembly GCA_020201275.1). Lineage (GTDB taxonomy): Bacteria > Bacteroidota > Rhodothermia > Balneolales > Cyclonatronaceae > RECM01. Next base: position 5,902 of record JAIVHB010000236.1, read on the forward strand.
TCGTGTGATGAATGAAATCATCTTCGGCGAGAGGCGTCTGATTAACCGGCTCGATCACGACGATATGATCATCCTCATTGCCCGGCTGCAGGAGATGCCTGTCGGATTCAAGATCGGCTACGGCACCTCGCGCACAGAGTTCTACTCGGCCAAAGGCGGCATCCTGATGCCCTACCGCCGCCAGGGCATTGCCCGGCGGATGCTCCACTACATGATCATGGAATCGCGAAAGCTGGGTTATACCACCTTCAGTTACGATACCTTCCCCAACCGCGACCGCGGCATGCTAATACTGGGCCTGAACGAAGGCTTCAAGGTCACCTCCGCGCACTTCGACCAGCGGTACGGCGATTACCAGCTGCGCCTCGAACGAAAAATGCGTTAAAATAGACACCGTTACGGGGGAAATCGGCGACCACTTCCAAATTCAATTGTTCACTTGTTCCGTACTTCCCTAATTCGAAACATGCTATCCCACTAATCCCCCATTAACAAAAACTCAACCCACATCACAACCCCATCCTCCTTATCGCCTCATCGATATCGATACCTGAGGTTTGAAAATCGGTGAGCGATTCGGTTTGCTGCGGCCCGATGCAACGATCGAGCTTTAGCGCACGACTGCCCTGGCGCTGGCCCGGGCCGTAGGTTATTTCCGGGCCAACACCCTGGAATCCGTTGAGGGCTTCCATTTCGGCCATAAAACGTTCACGGGTGAGTTCACGTCCGGCGTTACGGAGCGCCTCAACCACGGGTTCGGCAAACAGGAAACCCGACATGCTGAAAGCGCTGAAGCGGTTCTCCGGCGAAAAACGCGCCATTGCATCCCGGTATCTGTTAACGAGGGGATGATCCTCGACGGGTGAGATCGCAAAATTACTGTAGATGACCCCATCCCAGGCGCCATCGGTGATATCGTACATCAG
>JAIVHB010000028.1 GCA_020201275.1 Rhodothermaceae bacterium
TTGTAAATGGGGAAAAACTGTCACCACTGGTTCTTACGGTCCTCGCTCGCGAAACGGCCTCATTCCGCATGAAAGAGCTATCGCACCGGATGGAACTGCTGATCAGTACATTCAATGAAAAAAATCCGGATATCAGCATACCGGGCGATGAACTGGGCAAAGTACTGAAGGTGCCCGTGAGGTACAGATTGAAAAGCCTTGAAGAACTCTACGCGGATTTAAAATCTTCCTGATGGCCGATATGCCTGTTGGATGAGAAGCCTGATGGATTGAGAAGTCAATTTAAATTCGCATAAGAAAAGGTGACGCGAATACTTTATTTTAGCACTTTACAGTTTTGGTTGTAATCGTACTGCCGGTGCCGGCATTCGTTATTGAACCGTTATAAAAGAAAGTGATTTACAGATATGAGCACGAAAAAAAATTTCCTCGGCGCTAGAACAGAGTTTGACACCGGCAGCGGCAAAGCCACCATGTACCGGCTTGATGTACTCGAAAAGGAGGGGCTCACGGTTTTGAACAAGCTTCCGTTTTCGATCAAGATTTTGCTTGAGGCCGTTCTCCGCGAGTATGATGATTATGTGGTGTCCGGCGATGACATTAAAAAGCTGGCTGCGTATGATGCATATAAGATTTCCGATGATGAGATCCCGTTCAAACCCGCACGGGTAGTACTCCAGGATTTTACAGGTGTACCTGCTGTTGTGGACCTCGCTTCGCTGCGAACAGCCATGGCAAAAGCCGGCGGCGACCCGCAGAAAATCAATCCGCTCGTGCCCGTCGATCTGGTAATTGACCACTCGGTGCAGGTCGATATGTTTGGCCAGGAATTCGCTTTCATGTTCAATGCCGAGAAGGAGTTTGAGAGAAACCGCGAGCGCTACGAATTTTTGCGCTGGGGCCAGAAGGCATTTAAAAATTTCAGTGTTGTTCCGCCGGCCCGCGGCATCGTGCACCAGGTAAACCTGGAATATCTGGCCAAAGGGGTATGGACCCGCACAGAAAATGGTGAAACCATCGTTTATCCCGATTCGCTCGTGGGTACCGACTCGCACACCACCATGATAAACGGTCTCGGCATTCTCGGCTGGGGCGTAGGCGGGATTGAGGCGGAGGCGGTGATGCTCGGCCAGCCGGTCTACATGCTCATCCCTCAGGTGGTCGGATTCAAGGTGACCGGCAAGCTGCGCGAGGGTGTAACTGCCACAGACCTTACCCTCACCATCACCCAGATGCTTCGCAAGAAGGGTGTGGTCGGCAAATTTGTAGAATTTTACGGCGATGGCCTCAGCAGCATGACCCTGCCCGACCGTGCCACCATCGCGAATATGGCTCCCGAATACGGCGCTACGGTCGGGTTCTTCCCGATCGATACGGAATCGCTGCGCTACATGCGCCGCACCGGCCGCGATGAGAAACTGGTGCAGATGGTTGAGCGCTACACCAAAGAGCAGGGCCTGTTCAGAACGGATGAGACGACCGATCCCATCTTCAGCGACACCCTGCACCTGGACCTTGGAGAGGTGGAAACCTCCCTTGCCGGGCCAAAGCGCCCGCAGGACCGCGTACTCATGCGCGAGCTGAAGCAGTCGTTCAATGAGTCACTGAAAAGCGACAATCCCACCAGCGGGTTTGCCCTGCCCCCGGAAAAACTGGCAAATACCGGCACGTACAAAAACGGGCAGGATGTGGAAATGGAGCATGGGGATGTTGTTATCGCCGCCATCACCAGTTGTACGAATACATCGAATCCATCCGTAATGCTGGGCGCCGGAATCGTCGCGAAGAAAGCCAACGAGCGCGGACTCAAAGTGCCGCCCTATGTAAAAACCTCCCTGGCACCGGGCTCACGCGTGGTCACTTCCTATCTTGATGAAGCCGGGCTCACCGAAGAGCTGAACAAACTGGGCTTCAACCTGGTCGGCTACGGTTGCACCACCTGTATCGGAAACTCCGGTCCGCTTCCCGATCCTGTCGAGAAAGCTATTGCCGAGGGCGAGCTGATTGTGGCGGGCCGAAATCATGGAATTTCTGGATGATGCGGTTCGCCCGGACGTCTTCCACAAAATGTACAACGGCATTGCCGATTCGAACGAGGAATGGAACAACATCCCCATTACAGGCGGGGAGCTGTACGATTGGAAAGACGATTCCACCTACATTCAGGATCCGCCCTTCTTCCAGAACATGTCGCCCGAAACGGACGATATACAACCCATTAAGGATGCCCGTGTGCTTGTTCTGGTAGGCGATTCGATCACCACCGATCACATCTCTCCGGCGGGTGCCATCAAAGCGGACACGCCGGCAGGTCGTTATCTCATCGATAACGGAGTGGAAAAAGTGGATTTTAACTCATACGGATCACGACGTGGCAACGACCGGGTGATGACCCGCGGAACCTTTGCCAACGTGAGGCTCCGTAACAAACTGGCTCCGGGCACTGAAGGTGGCTATACTACCTATTTCCCGACAGAAGAGGTGATGTTCATCTACGATGCTTCGCGGAAATACCAGAAAGAGAATGTGCCCCTGATCGTGATCGCCGGTAAAGAGGAACCTGGTGGGAATGGGTGCGCTGCCCCTGCAGTTCAGCCAAGGTGATCACCCCGAAAAACTCGGCCTCGATGGTACAGAGTTCTACTCCATCGATGTTGACAACGACATTAAGCCACGCCAGAAAGTGCCGGTAACGGCCCGTAAAGCGGATGGCAGCGAGGTGAAATTCGAGACGGTCTGCCGCATCGATACCCCTGTAGAAGTCGACTACTACCGCAACGGAGGCATCCTGCACACCGTTCTGCGCAAATTCATGAACGAGTAACCGAAGCCAGTCAGTATTGCTCCAGCGCTTTAATCCGCTTGTCAATTGGCGGGTGCGTGGAGAAAAGGCCGGTTAGGAACGACATTACCCCGCTCGATTTGTCGGGGGTGTTCTCGATGAACATTTCGGCTACATCATCCGATTTAATGCCCGCAACGCGGTGGTTTCCGCTTATTTTGCGCAGGGCACCGGCCAGGGCGCGTGGTTTTTTGGTCATTTCGGCCGCGCCCGCATCGGCCATATACTCCCGCTTGCGTGAGAGTGCGAACCGGAAAACGAGGCTGATCAGATAGGCGATAAAAACGATGAGTACGGCCACGATCATCAGCCTGCCGTCGGTTTTCCTGCCGCGGCCCATGCTTGAGTAGAACATGCTTCTGAAAAGGACCTGGGCCGCAAAGGAGATTATCCCCACAAAAATGATCGACACGATGAGCAGACGCACATCCCTGTTCTTGATGTGCATCAATTCGTGGGCAATCACGCCTTCGAGCTCGTCATCATTCAGCCGTTCGATGATGCCCCGAGTGAGCGTAACCGTGTAGGTTTTCTCATTGATGCCGCTGGCATAGGCATTCAGAGCCGGACTTTCGATGATGTTCACCTTCGGCATGGGCATCCCCTCGGCAATGCAGAGATTTTCGACCAGGTTGTACACCTTCATATTGTTCCTGCGCTCAAGTGTTTTGGCGCCGGTTGCACTCCTGATGATGCTCGAATGTGCAAAAAAGGCGATCATAAACCAGATGCCTACTCCTATAACCACAAACGGTGCGGTACCCAGAAAGGCCTGGTTGGCAGTGCGCACATCCATCTGACCTTCATAGCTATAAGTGCCGGAGAAATAGATGATGGCCCATACCGCTGCCAGAATGAGCAGGGGGAACCCCATAAGAATGAGGATAGACCGGATGTTATTCCTGCGGATCTGTGCCTGTATGCCGACGTATGCCATGTTGTTCAGAAGCTTATTTCAGGTGGCTTGTCCATCGAAACACGGTCGGTGCCAAGGTCGAACATGGCCTGGGAGGTGAATCCGAAAGCTCCTGCGAGCAGAACAGCGGGGAATTTCTGGATTTCGGTGTTGAGCTCCTTGGTAGCCGAGTTGAAGAAGCGGCGAGCAGCTGCCAGCTTGTTTTCTACATCGCTGATCTCCGTCTGCAGATGCTGGAAATTCTGGTTGGCTTTCAGGTCAGGGTAGGCTTCAACCTGTATGGAGAGTCCGCCGAGGGCCTGGGTGAGCTCGTTTTCGGCCGCGATCTTGCCGTCGATAGTCGAAGCGCTGATCGCTTTCTGCCGGGCCTGGGTAATTCTTGTGAGCAGTTCCGCCTCATGCTTCATATATCCCTTTACCGTGTTAAGCAGCTGAGGGATCAGGTCGTGACGCTGTTTGAGCTGAACATCGATGTCGGCAAACGCATTTTCACGCCGGTTGCGCAGCGAAACCAGCCGGTTATAGATGGAGATAGTAAACAGAACGAATACTACGATAATGCCGAGAATAATCCAGATAGCCATGATTTTTTAAAATTAGGTTCGGTTTGATGGACCTCAAATGTTAATGGACTTCAAACAGGGTCCTTTACGAACGTTAAAGATGTAAGATACGTATGTTCCGATAATAGCTGTAACGGATTGTATAAAATTGAATATCTGTATTGCTTTGCAATTCATATCATTTTTTTTAAACTGCAAATAATTCAGATTCCAAGTAGTAGGTTGTGCAAATTAATGTTTTTATGCAAATATCCTTGAATTCATTTTTTATCTGCTGTGCCGTACTGTTCTTGTCTGTGCTGTGTTCAGGCACCCACACGGCATATTCCCAGGAGCCGCAAAGAGCGATTCAGAACCTGAATTCATTGGGAGCTACCTCTGGCAACGTAATGGTTACGTTTAATGAAAGCTATTATGGGATTGAGGGCTCTCCCTATCATATTCAGGATTTTGTTACGGGTGCCTTCCATCAGACGGGCACGGGGAGGTACGAAGATGTAAATATCAGATATAACGCCTATGAAGACTGGCTCGAAGTGATTATCGAAAAAGATTCGCTTGTACTGAAACCATCAGCCATCCGATCCTTTGAGTTCTCATATAGCGGGGTTGATTACGTTTACCGGAACGGTTTCAGCAGCGGGAATAATGATATCAGCAGGGAAAATTACCTTCGGGTGTTGCACGAAGGGTCTGTTGTTTTCATGAAGAGGCACAGCAAGGAGCTGAAAAAGGCAAATTTTGATCCGGTTTTTAATACCGGTTCCAGGTACGATCGTTTTGTAGAAAACGAGAGCTACTATACTGCCGGGGTAAATGGCGATCAAATTGAGCCAGTACGCCTGAGACGGCGCGATATTCTGGACCTGATGGGCGACTATTCTGATCAGATTGCAAAATTTGCCCGTGATAACCGCCTGAATTACCGGTCGGAAGCCGATGTGCTGAGAATGCTGGAACAGTACGACCGCCTCCAATAACTCAGTACTCGATTTTCTCAATCAGGTTGATAGCCTGTTCCCGGGATATATTCCGGCGGTCAAACCGTTCAATGGCATCCTTGTCTATCTTGTAGATCACCCGTCCGGGCAGGGACGATCGTCTGAGACCGCTTATCGATACCGATAAATACATCGATTCACCGGGTTTAAGGGTTGATAACGTGCGTCCGTAATCGACCATGTACGATTTCAGGTTGCGCTCGAACAGTTCGAACTCTTCCTGCAGTTTTTCAGGATCGGGGTAAAGGGCTTCGAGCCTGGCATTCACAAGATTCATCTGACGGCCGAAATTGAGGCTGTCGGCCGGAAAGTTTCTGGCCATGACCTCTATTTCGCGGGCCTGTTGCCGGAGCTGTTCGGCCTGTTGTTCGATTCTGCGCCCCTGTTCCTGCAGCTGTGCCGCAAGGTTTTCCATGTTTGCAACTGAAAAGACACCCCTTGCCGACATGCCGGCCTGCATGTTAAAGATGGCTCCGGCGCCGTCAACATAAAAGTGGGAAACATTGCCGCGGAGGCTTAACGACTCGCGGTCGTCGGTTTTCAGGCCGGTTTCGAGAATACGGCCGAAAATTTCGAGATCCGTTCGCGGATCTTCATCCGACATCACTTTCCGCACTACCAGCCTGCGGCCGAAGGCTTCATCATTCAGATTGCCCCGGCGGAGGGCATCAAGGTCTGCGAATGTGGTCACTACCGACATCGACTGCAGCCGGCTTTCGGCCTCATCCCGGTTCCTGAGGCCGGGCAGGAAAATCTGGCCGCGGTTGTTGTAGATTACTGCCACCCGGTCGGTCGGTTTCAGCTGGTTGATCAGTCCGGCATAATTTTTCAGAAATCCGGTGATCTTATCCAGCAAATCATCCGCATCCATATCTTTGGGGGGCACCCGACCTGATACAGCTGCTCCAGATGAAGTATCGGATTCGCGCCGGAGATCACGTTCTATGATCGCGGCACCATGAAGGCTGTCTCCATTCTGCAGAAACTGGAAGTTTACGCCAGGCACCCTGAATCCGTGTGAACTTTCGATGAGTACCCCGAATCCCGGCAGGTAGAGTGCACTGGCCGACGATCCGCTGAATCTGATTGTGCCTTCGCTGGTTGGTGCAAGCAGCCGGTCGAGTACCGATTCCATGATTTCAAGGTCCCGTTTCATGAGGTCCTTGTCGATCCCGTTGTCCTGCCTGGCCTGGGCAGTAGCGGGTACTGACGCGGTCAATAGTACGACCGAGGCGAGAAATATACCGTACCATTTCAGTTGTTTATTGCTGTTCATCCTGTAGCTCCTGGTTATAGCTTAATGTTTCTATTAACTGATATATGATGCGGTCGGTCTGGCTGAGCTGCTGGTTTGTCTGCTGTTGAAAATCGGCGAGTTCATGGCCAATAAGCTGCATGTCGATCATGCGCCTGGTTTCAATGGCTTCGGCGTATTCGCTAAGGGTTTCCAGCAGCATGAGGCGCTGCTGCTCACGCTCGGCGGCCATGATCTCGGAAAAAAGTTCTTCCTGCTGTTTGCGGAGTTGTTCCAGGGTTTCGTCCTGCAGCAGGTAAGTGGGTGCGGGCGGGGTATTGTCAATGGCGCCACTCTCACCGAAGAGCGACATGCTCATGGCGAAACCATCGCTGTCCCAGCGCACCTGCAAGCCGCTAACTGCCCCGAAGATGAGCAGGCCAAACAATACGGCTGCTGCTGCCGAGACGGCACGCGACCAGGGGCCGCCCGGCAGGATGCTGAGCCGGGGATACGCGGGTTCGCTTGAGTTGCCTTTTTTTGCTTCCGGCGCCGGTTTTGAGCCGGCGGCCGGGGTTCCTGCTGTGCGGCTGGTTGGTCCCTGTTTCCGGTACGTGCGGACATCTGCATCTGAATCTGCATCTGAATTAGAATCAGCCATGCTTTCTGCAGCTGCGACAGCCGGCGTGCTGCTCTTTTCAGCCCTTATACCGGCCGTATCGACAGTTCCCGGAGGGTCCACCCTGGGGATTCTGGCGAGAATCGCCTGGGCGCGGCGTATGGAATTGAATTTAAGGTTGCTTTCGCGGTCGCTGGCAATCAGATGCTGAAATTTGAGGCGTTCCTCATCGTTCATTTCGTTGTAGAGATAGCTGATGCAGCGTTCTTCAAATCGTTCAGTTTCCATAATCCGTTACTTCCTTATCGAGGTTTAACTCAAAAAAAATCCTGTTAAGTGATCGCAGTCCATTATACATCTTTGTTTTTGCCGTATTAACGGGGATGTTCAGTGCATCGGCAATTTCTGTAAATTTCAGGCCCTGCAGCTCCTTCATGATAACCACGCTCCGCTGATCGTCGGGCAGCATCGAAAGGGCATAGTGCAGCAGGTGATTCCTCTCCTTGTCGGTGAGTTGTTTTTCGGGGTCGCCGGTCTTCGACTGATAGATATCGATCAAAGCGTGGCCATCAGTGCCATGATTGTCATCCAGCGAGGTAAAGATGGAGCGGGAATTCCTGCGCATCTCATCACGGCACTGGTTCAGGGCAATGCGGTACATCCAGGCTGTAAACCTGGAGGGTTGTTCGAGTGTATGCAGTTTCTGGTACACTTTTATGAACGTTTTCTGGGTTACTTCCTGGGCATCATCCGGGCTGCTCATAAAGCGCAGCACGAAATTGTACACAGGCCGGTGCCACCGGTGTACAAGGGTATTAAACGCTTCGTCGTCACCGCCAACGAAACGCGATACAAGGTTTTCATCATTCATACTTGAATATAGTACAGATTGCAGCAAACACACAGCCAGCCAATCCAACCGCAGTATGGGTATGACGATTGGAATCGGGAAAAAGTTTGCCCGTCATACTGAGCCACTAACTTCGGGGCTTCACAATTAAATAGGTGACACCGATGGTGCCGTTAGCATACTTCGAATTAGGGAACAAGTGAACAATAGAACATTTGAACGGCGAAGTGATTTGGAAGTATGTTGCCGGCAGCACCTGATTTTGCCCAATGCGGGCAACACTATTTGGGAGGTGACATAGCTGCAGCCTGTAGAATTGATATAAATCGGTAAATCGGTACGTCGTTGAATCTTATGAATCGATAAATCAAAAACGTGTCAAACCGCGATTATTCCACCTGAAAGAGGTTGTATAAAAAATCTGTCACCGGTAGCGCAGCGGAGCGAAGTCGAAGTATGTGAGCAGTGCCCGGCACTGCTCATTATGTGGAGTGAAAATCTCCTGTACAGACTTGCATGACGTTTTTGGTCTTATCTCATTACTCACTTGTCAATATACCCGCCAATGGTTAACATTGGGCTTTAAAAACCGGAAAAAGGATAATTGATATAATGGAGGAAACATCGATGCCCGTAAGCAAAAAGACCAAAGCTGCACCCACTGAAAGCACAGAATGGTATCACCCGTCGAAAGAGGTGATCAAGGCCGCCCATATCAAGGAATACGACAAGCTTTACAAGGAGTCGATCGAGAACCGGGAGGGGTTCTGGGCGAAGGAGGCCAAAAAACTGGAGTGGTACCGCAAGTGGGACAAGGTTCTTGATGATTCCAACAAGCCTTTTTACAAATGGTTCACCGGAGGCAAGACGAATATCGTACAGAACGCCATCGACCGGCACATGAAAACCTGGCGGCGTAACAAACTTGCCATCATCTGGGAGGGGGAACCGGGTGATGTTCGCACCATGAGTTACCACGCCCTTAACCGGGAAGTATCAAAATTCGCCAATGTGCTGAAAAGCATGGGTGTTCGCAAAGGCGAAATTGTAACCATTTATATGCCGCAGATTCCGGAACTGCCGATCGCCATGCTGGCCTGTGCAAAAATTGGAGCCGCCCATTCGGTGGTCTATGGCGGGTTCTCCGTCGAGGCGCTTGCCACCCGTATTGAGGATGCCAACTCCCGCGTGCTGGTTACGGCCGACGGTGGATGGCGCCGGGGCAAGATCACCGACCTGAAGGGCATCGCCAACCAGGCGATTGAGCGGTCTCCGACCATCGAAGTGTGCATCACCGTGAAGAGGACCGGCCAGGAAGTCTATATGGAAAACGACCGCGATTTCTGGTACCACGACCTGATGGGCCTGCCCATCGCAAGCGCCTATTGCGATACGGAAAAGACCGACAGCGAGGATATGCTCTTCATCCTCTACACATCCGGTACTACCGGCAAACCCAAAGGTCTGGTCCACACGCACGGCGGGTACTCGGTCTACACGGCCACCACGCACAAATATGTGTTTGATATCAAAGATGAAGACCGTTGGTGGTGCGCGGCCGATCCGGGCTGGATTACCGGCCACTCCTACCTTGTCTATGCACCCCTGATCAACGGATCAACGATTATGATGTACGAGGGGGCACCGAACCACCCCTACCCGAACCGCTGGTGGAACATGATCGAGAAATACGGCATCACCATTCTGTATACGTCGCCAACGGCGATCCGCGGACTGATGCGTTTCGGTTCGCAGTGGCCAAAAAGACACAACCTGGAGACACTTCGCCTCCTCGGTTCTGTAGGTGAGCCGATCAACCCCGAGGCCTGGAAATGGTATCATGAGGTGATCGGGGGCGGACGCTGTCCCATCATGGATACCTGGTGGCAGACTGAAACCGGCGGGTTCATGATCACACCGCTGCCAATTACCCCGCTGAAACCGGGGTCTGCCACAAAACCGTTCTTCGGAAATGAGGTTGGCGTGGTGAAGGAAGATGGCACCGATTCAAAAGTAGGCGAGGAAGGTAAACTGGTTATCAAGGCCCCGTGGCCGGGAATGGCCAGAACCATCATGGGCGATCCCGACCGTTTTATCGAAACCTACTGGAAGGAGTACGCCAAACAGGGATGGTACAAAGCCGGCGATTCTGCCCGGATCGACGAAGACGGGTACATCTGGGTAATCGGCCGAATCGATGATGTGATCAAGGTGAGTGGTTACAGGCTGGGCACCGCCGAGGTGGAGAGCGCCATGGTAAGCCATCCGGATGTGGCCGAAGCCGCGGCCATTGCCGTACCGCATGAACTGAAAGGCAACGCGATCCACGCCTACGTGATCCTCAGAACGGGAGTGGCAGGAAACAAAGCTTTAGCCGAATCGCTCAAGGAACACGTAAGCAAGGAACTGGGCCCCATTGCCCGCCCCGAAGTCATCAATTTCATGGAATCACTCCCCAAGACCCGCTCCGGAAAAATCATGCGCCGGGTCCTGAAAGCCCGTGCAATGGGCGTCGACGAAGGCGACCTTTCCACCCTCGAAGAATAAACACCGCGTTTCAACTGCGTTTCAACCTTGAAGAGTCCGGAGCGCAGCGAAGGACCTTCAAGAGTTGAAACACCCGACGAGGGGGCACTGAAGTACCCCCATTCGCCACTCTGCAAGGACCGGCGCGAAGCGCCGGACTCTTGCAGGAGGCTCATCAAAATTCGATTTGGAGTGTGGCGCTTTGTTTTGGGGCGGGGCAGATTACGGAAGTCACACCGTTGACACTGGTGAATGTGAGTTCCTCCTGATTCAGGCGGATGGTACGGGGAATTTTCGCCGATGTGAACCGGATTTCAGCCCTGTCATGGTCCTCATCTGATATTCCAAGGTCGAGTTCCGCCTGGCCGCCGGTTTCCCTGAAGCCGGTTACGGGTACATCGGCGTGCAGAAGCCCGAAGCCGTGGTTTAAGGAAGGTTTGAATGCAAGCGACCTGCCGTTGTTCACATGTCCGCTAAGCCGGTAGTTGCCCAGCCGGTTCCACTCCTGGAAGTCGGCACCGACCAGAACGCCCGGCTCACGCGTGTGAACGGCGAAACGTCCGCGCGATTTGGTGTCGATGCTGAAACTCAGGTTCTTTCCGTCGCCGTCGAGGCCGGTCATCATTTTGGATGTGTAGGTGAGCCGGGTTTGGGTGGATGGCAATTCTTCCATCATCACCTCAATGGTAGTGCTGCCCTCATCCAGCTGAGGCAATACAACCATATGGCTGTCGAAACCGAAATGGGATTTGCCGTTGATCAACACACTGCTGATCTGCCGGTTCGTATTGTCAATGCGCAGCCCCATGCCGCCGGTAAAAGCCGGTATGTCTTCGTGCTGCACCCCCGAAAGATCGATCGTGATAGTAACGCCGCCGGGAATCGCGCTCCAGGTGTAATCCCACTGTTTCATGGCCCTGATCTTGTGACCAAGTTCTTCAGGTTCGGGTGCATAGATATCAAACGCGGCAAATTTGGCCTTCATCGCATCATACATGGCGATATTGCTGTCGTTCACAATGCGCTCTTTGGGCGACTGCGGCAGTGTTGAGATGGCATAGTCGTGCCACATCTGGTTGTAGACAATGCCCCTGCCCACCGAACTGAACAGGTGGTCGAAAATCGCCTCCTGGTAGGCCGTGATCTGCGCGGTTGTATAGCTCCAGTTCGGATCGTTGAACCACTGGTAATCGGGGGATGGGGTGTTTTCTAAAACCACAAAGTTGGGATCATCGCCGGTGTACCAGGTCATATTTCCGAATCCGATTGGCATATCCTGCTCAAAGCCGTGGGTCATGAAGAAATGAAAACGGCGCGAAACTTCGTCATAATCACTCATGCGGATAGTATTCCCGGGGTTAATCATGTATTCGACGCCCTTGACCGGGTATCCATAATCGTCGGTGTTGAATTCAATCTCCTGAATGGATCCGTCAAGCTCCTCTACCCAGCGTTCGGGGGTCATTTCGGCGTTGATCCGGTGAAATTTGCTGTGAGTGCCGATCCGGGCGCCGAGGTCCTCAAGCATCCTGCCGAGAGGGGCAAGTTCCTGCCATCCTGCCCTGGTGGCGTTGCTCGATACCCAGGCATACACGGGCAAAACGCCTGTTTCAGTGGCGATCCGGGCCAGATAGTTCATGGTACGGATCTGCGCGTCGAGGTTACCGCTGGCGTCGGCATCGAGCCGGATGATAGAGGTGAGGCGGGCATTGGATACCTGCGGAGCGGGTATGGGACTCTGTATGTCGCCGTAAACCAGCCATTGTATGCCCCTGATGAGCACATTGTACAGTTCGTTCTTGTAGAACACCTGCGGATCGGCATTGCGGAAGATGGACGGCGCACTCGAATAGGTGGCAAAATCGCTCACCAGCATCACCCGCGACCGGTCAATCTCTGCCACCGACAGGTACGGGTATACTGTCTGCTCATTGGTCAGAATGAGGAGCGGTTCGCCGTTCTGAGTGAATTCAAGAATGTTGACACCATTAACGAGGTGCTGCGTTATAAAACCGTTTTGTTCGTATGGCCGGGTGATGAAATGCCGGTTGGATCCGGTTTTGATGCGGAATTTATTATTCCCCCTGAACCCGTCGAACCGGACTTCCGGCAGAAGCATGGTACCGTCAGACTCATAACCGGTACCATTCTCATCATAAAGACCAAAAGGCCCATCAATGATCAGGTGTCCGCCCTTGCCGGCATATTCCCGTATAAGTCCGGTAACCCTGCTGATGTCGTTTCGGGCAATGTAGGTGCACTGGGTGAGGATGAGGGCGTCGAGCCCTTCGATGGTGCCCATGTCCAGTTCTTCGAGGAAGAGAGTCTCATAGGGGATGCCGGCCAGGTTCACGGCACCGGTCCAGCCATGGGATGACATCTGGGTAATACTCCAGCGCTGATCGAATGATGTTTTGCTTATGACGATACCGATCCGGGGATTGTGATCGGCCGTTTGCGCCATTGCTGCTCCGGAAAATATCGGCACGATGAGAAGTGTGCAGACAAGGATTAGTGAGCAGATGAATAGTAATGGAAAGGAGGGGAGGTGTTTTTTGGTGCTGAACATAAGATTACGGCTTGGGGTTGGAAATTAAGCCGTAACAGGGGGG
>JAIVHB010000161.1 GCA_020201275.1 Rhodothermaceae bacterium
CTCAGGCAAAAGGGTACTGAAAGGGCGTTTACGGGTAAGTATAACGATAGCAGCGAGGATGGCACGTTTGTGTGTGCGGGTTGCGGGAATCCTCTTTTTAAGTCAGATGCGAAATTCGACTCGGGATCGGGCTGGCCAAGTTTTTATGCCACGGTTGGCGAGGGTCATGTAGAAGAGAAGAAAGACATGAGTCATTTCATGATCCGCACCGAGGTGCTCTGCGCACGCTGCAACGGACATCTCGGTCATGTATTCCCCGACGGACCACGGCCTACAGGCATGCGTTACTGCATCAATTCTGCATCCCTCAAACTGAAGAAAGATACCAGCGAGGATGGCGGCTGACGCCTAAATCAGGTACTTGAATCCAGACCTTTGCGTTCCATGTCGCCCCACTCGCGGCGGCCCCTTACGAAATCGAACAGACCTTTAAGCCTCCACCAGGTGTGCATCTGCCGGTATCCGAAATTTTCGAAAAAGGCATACAACGACAGGATAAGTACGTGCTTTGTTTTCGGATACCTGCGGAAGGTAAACTCTTCGCACAACACCGACGCCAGCGACAGGATCATGCCCAGGAATACGGCAGCGGCAAGAAATGCAAAAAAGAACGGCCAGCTGATCGCCCCGATGAGCAGTGCCACCAGGATGGCTATCCATCCCAGGAATTCGATTACGGGTCCGAGCATTTCAAATATGACGAAGAACGGCATGGCCAGGAACCCGAGCCGGCCGTATTTCGGGTTGAACATCATGCGACGGTGCCTCCACAGGCTGTCGACCAGTCCGCGCTGCCAGCGGTTCCTCTGCCGCGACAGGGTGGCAACATCTTCGGGCACTTCGGTCCAGCATACGGGTTCGGCCAGGAACCGGATTTTGTACGGAATCTTCTTGATCCTGTAGTAATGGTGCAGGCGCATAACCAGCTCCATGTCTTCACCCACGGTATCATGTAAGTAGCCGCCGGCACGCATCACCGCCCTGCGGTCGAAAATGCCGAACGCCCCCGATATGATGAGCAGGCTGTTCAGATAGTCCCAGCCGACTCTTCCGAACAGGAACGCCCGCAGGTATTCAACCACCTGTATGCGGCCCAGAAAAGATTTCGGGGTATCAATCTTCTGGATGCGACCCTGGCTGAAGGTACAACCGTTTGCAACGCGCACAATACCGCCAACAGCAACCGTTTCTTCATCTTCCATGAAGGCACGCAACATCTTCTTGAGTACATCGGGCTCGAGTATGGAGTCGGCATCGATTGAACAGACGAGATCGTGCCTTGCAATGTTCAACCCGGCATTGAGGGCATCGGCTTTCCGCCCGTTTTTTTTGTCGATAACCGTGAGTTCCGGAAACAGCTCCGATTCATAGACATCGTTAACCGGCTGATGGTTGATGATGAGCGGGTAATATTTGTCGACCTTGTTCAGCTTGTAATGATCGATGAGCATTTGCAGGGTGCCGTCGGTACTGCCGTCGTTGATTACGACCACCTGAAATTCGGGAAATTCGAGTTGCAGCAGGGCCCTGACCGATGAAATGATGTTTGCCTCCTCATTATAGGCAGGCGCGAGTATACTAACCGGCAGATAGAGTTTGGAGGTGAAAAGCCCGGTAAGGTCATAGACCTTTTTGCGTTTGAGCTGGTTGCGAACATAGAAAAACGAGATGGTGACCAATATGATGTATGTCACATTGAGCATGATGAAGTATACGAGGATACCGCTGTTGAACCAGGCCAGAAACTCTCTGATAAATTCCATTCTATTTTTCCGTTTTATTTTTGCCTGTTTCCAGTTGTGCGATAATGCTCGCCGCGATGCGCTGAATTTCGTCTTCGGTGCCTTCCATGTGCCTGAGGGCTTCGTACCCGGGTTTGCCGAGGGCCGCAAGCGCGTAAACGGCCCGCACCCGCACGCCGAAATCGTTGTCGGCAGTCATGCCGATCAACACCGGAATGGATGCTGTGTTTCCGAGTTTACCGAGTGTATCGGCCAGCGTTTCCCTGATGGCTACGTCGGGAGAACTGCTGAATTTTTCTGTCAGCAGCCCGGCGGCATCTGTATATTCAAACCGCCCCATTGCATGGATGAGGCTGTTTGCTATAACCCCGTTATCGGTATCGTGCATACCTGAAATCATATCATGCAGGTAATCGGCCATGGTGGCATAACCGATATCGGCCACACTTTTAATGATCACGCCGCGGTTCACGTTTGGCACGGAGCGGTCTGAGATGATGCCGATCAATTCAGAAACCTCCTCGTCCATCTGGTCAAATTCCTTATTGTGGAATTTGTAGACCAGCTCAAGCAGCGCCATTTCACTGATGCCGGTGCGCATGCAGACCTGTTTAAGCGCCCGGCCCCGTGTAACAACATCGTCGTATGCAAAGATGGCACTGGCAGCTGTATGCAACACCAGAACCGACCTGTTTTCAATAAGCGGAAAAATCTGTTCGAGCACATTGCTGCGCTGATTGATCACATTAACAAAATAGAGGCAGCCCTGAATCAGGTTTTCGACCTTCCATGACTTCAGCTGCCGGTAGCGCTGAGTATAGAGGGGCTGAATGAGCAGTAACTGACGTAGCTTCAGTTTTTCCGCCCCGGCAATATTGTACATGATTTCGAGGCAGAGGTCTTCAATCACCTCCAGGTCGCGGGCGGTTTTCAACCGTTTGATGATATCCGATTCCGCTTTTTCAACCGCTTTGCGGTCTCCCGGATCCAGGTCGAGGTAGTTCAGCATGAGCGGATAGAGTTCCTCCTTTTTCCGGAGGCGGTAGGCTTCATCGCGTTCGTGTTTTTTCCGGAGGATAATCGCTGTGAGTACCAGGAACGTACTCATTATGAGCAGAACAATCAGTACCACAAGAACAAAATTTCTTGCGATTTCGTCTGCTATTATGTGCGGAAACGGGTTCATTTTGGGGAGTTACCTCAGTTCAGAATGCGTTTTAGCCGTATCATGAATTCGCCCAGTTTGAAAGGTTTCGACATATATTCCATTGCGCCCATCGCGAATCCCCGTTCAAGGTCGTCTTCCATGTTCTTGGAAGTTAGCATCATTACCCGTGTATCTTTAATCTGTTCGTCCTGCCTGATCTGCCTCAGAACTTCGAAACCATCGATTCCGGGCAGCATCACATCGAGTACTACAATATCGGGCCTGAGCTGTTTAACAGCTTCGATACCGTCATGGCCGTTATCCCGGTGTTCAAACCGGAAGTTTTCTTTTGAAAGTTTAAACTCCAGCAGTCTGATAACACTCGGGTTATCTTCAATAAGCAAAATCAAAGGATTCTTTCCTGACATGAGGGCTCAATTCAGCAATAATAAATAAAAAAAGAGACCGGCAAAAATGGTTCTGGCGGGCAGTTGGTATCAGTTACTTCCCACAGCCAGGTCAAGGTGCTTTTTTAGGGTAATCATATCCACAGGCTTTATCAGGAATGCTTCGGGGTTGGTTTTCATTGCCCTGTCGCGCGTTCCCATATCCGAATTACCGGTAACAAAAATAACGGAAGCGCGGATACTTTCTTTGATTTTTTCTGTTGCCTGTATTCCGTCAATTTCTCCACCCAGCTGAATATCCATCAGAATAACATCAGGATTCAGGCGCAGAGCGGCATCAATGGCATCTTCGCCATTTTCAACTTTTCCGATTACATTATAACCCAGTTTCTGAACGAGTTTTTCAATCAGTATGGAAATAATGCATTCATCTTCAACGATCAATACAGTCTTCAATGTATGGATTATTTAACCGGAACGGCACTAAAAGTAATAGCAATTGCAGTTCCATGATTTCGGTTTATCTCAATAGCTGCCTTGAGCTGGTGTATCATGCCATGAACAAGCGTCATACCCAGTTTCCGTGACTTCCCGGTTATGACGTCGTTCGGCATACCCACACCATCATCAATAATTTTTAGCAGATACTGGTCTTTAACATGATCAAGACTGACCATTACCCTGCCCCGGTCCCGGCCGGTGAAAGCGTGCCTGAAGGCATTGGTAATCAGTTCATTAACAATCAGTCCTAATGGAATTGCACTTGATAAACTGACATATGTTTCAGGGATTCTGACATCAACATCTATTTTTTCACTATTCAGAAGGTAGTAACTTTTTAGTGTACCGATAAATTCCTTCAGGTATTCCCCCAGATTTATACAGGCGAGGTCATCTGAATTGTAGACTTTTTCGTGCAGCAGGGCGATGGCCTTAATGCGATGGATGCTTTCGCTGAGCAGGTCTTTAATCTGTTGATTTTCAAGGTTATTCGACTGCAGTTCAAGCAGGCCAGAGATGATGGCCAGGTTGTTTTTCACCCGGTGGTGGATTTCCGCGAGCAGCACATCTTTTTCTTTAAGCGATGACTTAAGCTTCTGTTCGTTGTTCTTGCGGCCGGTAATATCCCTGAAAAAAAGCGTACTTCTGGCATTTCCGTTTTTGTCGGCGAAATTTATGGCCGTTACTTCGGCGGGAAAGACGGTGCTGTCTTTTCTTTTCAGGATGAGCTCTCCCTTGAACCGGCCTTGCTGAATTCTGCTTTCGATGAATGCCCCTTCCGGACCATCGAGGTTAAACACCTCTTTCCTGTTAGCATTCAGGAGGTCGCCGGTTTCGCACCCGAGAATGGAGCAGGCCGGTTTGTTGAGTGCCAGAATGGTGCCATCGCCATCGGTAAGCAGTATTCCTTCATGGCTGTTTTCAAAAATAAGCCTGAACCGGTGTTCACTTTCTTCAAGGGAATGTTCAGCCCTGCGGCCTGCTTCCCTGATTTCGGCACTCCTGATTTCGCGTTCTACCACGGTTGGCAGGCGCTTAAGATTGTCTTTCATTACGTAGTCGTGCGCGCCGGCGAGTACGGCCGCAACGGCTGTCTCTTCGCCCACCTTGCCGGAGATCAGAATAAAGGGCAGGTCGGTCCCGCTTTTTTTAACCATTTCGAGGGCCCTGAGACCATCGAACACGGGCAGGTTGTAGTCGGAGATGACCACATCCCACTTCCCTTCTGCCAGGGCCTTTTCGAGATCCTGCGGCGAATCAACACGCTTAATATCGGTAGTGATGCCGCTTTTGGTAAGTGTCATCTCAACCAGTTCGGCATCATCGGCCGAATCTTCGATCATGAGTACCGCAATTTTCCTATCCATATATTTGAATCAGGTAATATGTTCAGATGGTGCGCTGACTTTGGTATTGATGCAGCAGACAGGCGAGTGCTTCTTCCCCGTTACTTACCGCAACGATTTCGTTTACACTATTATTCTGATGCAAGGCCAGCACAGTCATATCCACAGCGTCTTCGTTATCGTCGGCAAGCATGATGTATTTTTCGTTTACCTTTACTGAACACATTTTAATAAATAAATCTGTTGTACTTACGGGCGATATCTGAGCCATTATAATAAGAAAACAGGTAATAAACCCGTGTTTTGATAACGCCCTGTTTATCAGTTCACACCGGGTGAAGCATCCGCGGCCGGCAGTTTTACGGTAAACACAGAACCGGTATCGATTTCCGATACCGCATCGATCGATCCGCCGTGTTTTTTAACAACCCGCAGCACGGTGGCCAGACCGATTCCGGACCCTTCAAATTCCGATGATTTGTGCAGGCGCTGGAACGGGGAGAACAATTTATGCTTGTACTGCATATTGAATCCGGCACCGTTGTCGTGTACTGTGAAACCATCTCTGCTGTTTTGCAGCCGTTTTACTTCTATCAGGGCCTGTTCTCTATGGGATGTGAACTTCCAGGCATTGCCCAGCAGGTTGGCCAGCACTACCTTTATCAGCCCCTTGTCGCCATATACCCGTATGTTATCATCGCAGGTGAATTCCACTTTCCTGCCCGGTTCCGACCGTTTGAGGTCGTCCATAACCTGTTGCGCCAGCGCTGTAATGTCTACCTCCTGCATCTGCATATCGGCACGGGTAATCCTTGAAAGTTTGAGCAGTTCATCGATCAGGTCGCTCATTCTCTGCGTGCCGGCCCTGATCTTCGACAGATAGCTGCGGGCGGTCTCATCCAGTTTGTGTTCGTACTCTTCAAGCAGAACCTCGCTGAAGCCATCTATTCCGCGAAGCGGCGACATAAGGTCGTGCGAGACCGAGTAGCTGAAGGCTTCGAGCTCCGCATTCACCGCTTCCAGTTCGGCCGTTCGTTCGCGCACCCTTCGTTCGAGGTTCCGGTTGAGTTCACTAATTTTCAGTTCGGCCATTTTCCTGTCGGTTACATCAAAACCGGTACCGATGGCCGCCTTTTCACCCTCAAACATGATGG
This sequence comes from Rhodothermaceae bacterium, assembly GCA_020201275.1. Taxonomy (GTDB): domain Bacteria; phylum Bacteroidota; class Rhodothermia; order Balneolales; family Cyclonatronaceae; genus RECM01. The sequence goes on from JAIVHB010000161.1 coordinate 6,298, forward strand.
GTGTAGCAGAAAAACTGAGCCAGCGCTCCTCCCCGTCTTTTCTCACGATCCTGAAGTCGTAGGTATTGTCCACCTCTTCGCCGCGTTGCCGGGCCAGGCCGCTTTTTCTGGTTATTTTCTGATAATCCGAATGAACTACCGACCAGAATTTCATGGTTCTTAGTTCCTCGGCAGTGTAACCGGTAATGTGCTCCGTTCCCTTATTGATGTATACAAAATCATCACCCCTGAATATCACGACTATCGCATCCATGGTTTCGGCAAGCTTCCGGAACTTTGCCTCGCTTTCTCTCAGCTCCGTCTCGGCCTTAATCTGCTCGCTCACATCGTAGGCCAGAACTATTTCAACCTCGTTTCCATTCAATACCAGCGGGTTGGCGATTATCTCAACCTGGAACTCCGTACCGTCCTTTTTTTTATGCCGCAAAATACCGGCATTATGCAGGTTTTTCAGCTTACGGTAGTTCCTCAGCAATGCCGGAACATCTTCCGCGGGACGGATATCCTTGATGGTCATCGAAAGAAACTCCTCGCGGGTATATCCGTATTCTTCAACAGCCTTGTCGTTAACATCAATAAAGGAAAGGTTAACCCTGTCATAGATCCACATCGGCAGTGGATTGCTTTTAAAAAGGAACCGGTAGCGGGTTTCACTCTCTTTAAGCAGCTCCTCCGACCGGTTTTTCTCGGTCACATCCACCACATTGCTCAGAATAATGTATTCGCCGGTGGAGCCGTCCTGCAGCAGCCTTGCATTTTTTACCACCTCAACCAGCTTGCCGCTTTTTTTCTTCACGGTATAGCGTGCATTTGAGAGTGAGCCGGTCCTGAATATCTTTTCCCATCTTTTCTCAAACAGCGAATGCTGGTCGGCGCTTATCAGGTCGGTCCACGATTTCAGGTTTACAATTTCATCTCTGCTGTAGCCCAGTATGTCGAGCTCGGCCTGGTTAATCTCCGAAATCTTCTTGTCGGGCCCGTAGATATGAAACCCGACCGGCGCGTTCTGGAACAGATTTTCAAATTTTTTATGGCTCTGCTCTGCCTGCCGGTAAAGCTCCCGTATTCGGCTGATGTCGCGGATCTGAAGCATAAGCAGGTGACCGGATTCAGTATCGGCTCCGTCGAATTTTGAAAGGATGCACTCGGTCCAGACCCAGCCGGCGTTTTGCTTTCGCCATTGCATTTCAAGTGTGATCCGTTTATGGCCAGCCGTGCCAAATTTTCCGATGGCATCGTTCAGCTGTTCATGATGGTCGGGGTGCAGGTAATCCCCCAGGAATTTGCCGCCAGAAAACTCGCCGTCATCGAAGCCGAGTACATTTGTGATGACCGGGCTGCAGTAGTCAATTTTCAGATTTCTGGTGAAAAGCAGTATGGCATAACCGCTGTGATCAACCAGGTTCCGGTACCTGTGTTCACTCCGGCTCAGCTCCTCGCCGGTTTTTCTGAGGCGGGACGAATAGAGCCTGATAAGCATGTACAACAGAAGGCCGGTTATGAGCACGTATACCCAACCCTTGTAGGTCTGAATGCGGGACATCAGCTCGATGTCGTCGATCAGCGTTACCACCAGACGGTCGGAGAAGGCGATCCACAGCACGCCCGATACAATATAGAGCAGGGTTATTGTTACCGGGGTTAGAAGTTGTTTTTTCTCACGTCTCATGTCTCACGTCTCATGTCTCATGTCTTGTATCTTGTATTCCGTATATGGCACCGCTTATTTTACCCAATTCAAGGGTCATTTCCGCAATGGATGTGGTGCCGGTTTTTGCAAGCAGTACCGGGCGGGTATTTTCGGGCAGATTGAGGGTGAGTTGTGCTGGTTCATCGGCGGCGTTCACGGCGATGAGCAGCTGCCCGGGGCCGGTGCCCCGGGTGAAGGCGAACAGCGAATCGCGGCGTCCGGTTGTGAGTACCCCGAGGTCTCCGGTGCGTAGTGCGGCATAATCATTGCGCAGTTGAATCAGTTTTTTGTGCCATTCGAACAGGTCACTGCGCACCTGCACAGGGGCAGGGTCGCCGTTAGCCGACTGATCCGGGCCAACGGCCTCATCCGCGTACGTAAATTCGGGCCAGAGCATCGGTTTTCTGCAGCAGGGATCGTTTGCGCCCCACATTCCGGCTTCATCGCCGTAGTAGACCATCGGGGCCCCGGGCCAGGTCATCTGAAAAAGTACCATAAGCCTGAGACGTTCGAAATCGGTTTCGGAGGGTTTGGATGTGTCGTAGGCGGGGTTGTTTCCCTTCGCCTTTACGTGCCATTGCCCCCAGTTTCTCATGCCCGGGAGGTCGAGGTTGGCAATACGCGACGCTATCCTGTCGGTATCGTGCGAGCCGAGCAGGTTCTGCATCACCAGGGCGGTGTGTTGCGGAAAGGCGGTGTACAGCTCGTGAAGGCGGGCATGAAATGCGGCGCTGTCGATGCGGTTTTTTCCCGGAATGAAAAATTCGGCACAGGCGAAGGTGAAATTGTAATTCATCACCGCATCGAACTCATCGCCCTTCAGGTACGCTTTCTGCTTTTTTACGGTATCGATCACCTCCGCAACGAGGTACGCTCCGGGATTGATGCCTTTTACATGCCTGCGCCACGACTTCCAGAACGGATGACGGATGCAGTACGCCACATCCAGCCTCCATCCGTCGATTCCGTATCCGCGACCGTAGCCCGGCGGATCCATCCAGCGGCGGGTGATGTCGAAAATGTACTGCTTCGGCCCCCCGGTGAGGCCGGCCCTGGTCTGCTTCCACTCCGGCAGTTCATTGTACCCCTGCCAGGTGCGCACCCGGAAACCGCCCGGCTCATCGGCCCAGGATTCAACAGCCAGCCAGTCGCGGTATGCCGACGCGCGCTGGTTCCGGACCACATCCCGGTACACCAGGCTGTTCAGGCCCGTGTGGTTGAACACGCCGTCGATAATGATGTACATGCCGCGCTTGTGCACCTCGTGCACGAGCCGGAGGAACAGCTTGTCGGCTTCGGTCCAGACCCACGTCGACGGATCGTGCATCAATTCGGCGGCCATCAACCTGCGGTCGCCCTCGGGGTCGGGACCAAAATTCGGGTCGATGTGGTGGCAGGTGCTGCTATCGTATTTGTGATGGGAGGGTGACTCGAACACCGGGTTCAGATAGATCGCACCGATGCCGAGGTCCTGCAGGTAACCGAGCTTGCTGATGATGCCCTTAAGGTCGCCCCCGTACCGGCGCCGCTGCAGATTGAACCAGATATCACGCCCGTTTTCGCGTTCCCAGGGCTGCATCCGGTACCAGTCGGATGTCCACGGATGGGTGCTCAGCGGTGATGTATGGTCGTGGGGCCATGCCCCCTTCTGATCGGCCGCAACCGGATCGTTCACGGGATCGCCGTTAAAAAAACGCTCCGGGAAAATCTGGTACCAGACAATGCCCCTGGCCCAGTCGGGAACGGTTGTGTTTTGGGGATCATCCATATAAAGGGTTATAGTTTCGAAAACAGCACCGGATTCAGCTCCGTATCAATAATTTTTCCCGGAACCGCCCCGGGGCACCAGGCGTCGAGGTCGGCCTGATGATATGCATTTTCGGGCTGCTTCAGTTTCATGTCGATGTCCATGTAGATGATGGTCATCACCTTTCGGGGCAGATCGGTGGTGTTGGGCCCGGCCCGGTGGAAAGTCCAGCCGGCGTGGAAACTGACATCGCCCAGGTTGAAGGGTTTTTCGATGGTCGGGAACCCCCTGGCCTTCAGGGCATCCTGAATCTGCTGCTCGCTTTCATCGCTGATGGGCAGGTCGCGGCCAAAGGTGAAGCGGTGGCTGCCCTTGCTGAACGCCAGCGGACCCATCTCCATGGGCGTATCCTGCAGGGGAATCCATGCAGTTACACACTTTTCGGAAGCCAGCGGCCAGTAGAACTGATCGGCGTGCCAGGGTGTGAATCCGCCGGAGGGCTCCTTGTACAGGGCCTGATCATGGTACATCCTCACGCCCCGTGTTCCCATCAGCGCGGTGGCGGCCCGGGCAAGGGATTCATTGAAAACAAATTCCCGAACCAGTTCACTGTACCGCCACAGATTCGTTACCTGGATGAAGGCTTTCTGGTAGGTGTTCCGCTCCTCCATGGGGATGTGGAGGGTATTCAGCTCCTTCACCTTCCGGGTAATTTCGTCGGCATACCGGGTGATATAACCAGTCGGGAGCAGGCTCTCTATGTGCACAAAACCGTCTTCGAGGTAGGCACCGGCTTTGCCGGCATCAACGAATGCTGATATGGGGTCCGTTTTTCTGTTGCTCATGTTCGATTATTTATGGTAGACCAGGGAATCGATAAAACTGCTATAGCCCTGGTTGGTTGTTCCTGATCGTTAATTTAAACTTTAACTACCGTTCAGGCAGCATAGTAGAATCATTTCAGTGGTCCGGCCATCAGGCCTGGCCACGTCGCGGCAATCATCATCAGAATTTGTGATTACTGTAAAAAAATATATGCACGTTTAATATTGGTTACATAAAACCAAAAAAACAACCTTTTAGCGGAACGGCATTTGGTCTATATCAGTACTATTTTTGCATTTTT
>JAIVHB010000103.1:0-3147 GCA_020201275.1 Rhodothermaceae bacterium
CCACTAACTTCGGGGCTACACAATTAAATTGGTGACACCGATGGTGCCGTTAGCATGCTTCGAATTAGGGAACAAGTGAACAATAGAACATTTGAACGGCGAAGTGATTTGGAAGTATGTCACCGGTAGCGTACGAGGAGGGCGAAAAACCGTCAGCCTGAATACTATGACCTAATCAAGTAAAAATTTGGGGTCATAGCCGGTTTTTTGGTTCCAGATTGAACATGTCATTCGGATGATTTTATTGATGATATTATTCATAATCACACGGTGTGATTTGCCCTGATTGAGTTTTCTGCTGTAATACTGCTGAAAGTGGGTTTTATGCTGTACCACGCTACGGGCGGCCTGGAACATATTCTGGCGCATTTCAGGGTTTCCATGGCGTGAACTTCGTTTGCGTTTTCGCACCGAGGTGCCCGATTCTACCTCATGAGGAGCGAACCCGAAGCGGCTGCTGATCTTGCGGGCATTGAGCTGGTCTTGTTGGTAGAACAGGCATATCCACTGGGCGGCAATAACCGGACCAATGCCGGGGATACTGCGCAGCCGCTGGTAGATGATGTTCAGATCCGGCCGGGTCGTGATGAGTTCTTTGATATGGGCATTAACTCGGGTAATCTGCTTGCTGAGCAGTTTTATTTGCTCGGAGTAGAGTTCGATGAACAGATAGGTGTCGGTAGCATGATAGTGGATCTCAGTGAGCTTTTGGCGCAGGCTGGCCCGTTTGCCCACCATATAGCGACGCTCCCGGCGCAGGCGCTCCAGCTGGCGTATGTGCCCCGGTACCGGCCGGGCCAGGGTGATCCTGTCGGCATAGCGGCGTGCATATTCGGCCAGCAGCTGCGCATCGAAGGGGTCGGTCTTGCGGTGATGCTCGGGGCTGACCTTGCTCAAAGCGGTGGTGTTGAGCAGCCCGTGTTGCCAGCCCTTGGCCGCCAGCCAGTCGGTGAGCCGCTCCCCGTAGCGACCGGTGTGCTCAGTGCAGACCAAGGTTTGATCCGGGTTGGCACGGTGCTGGCGCAGCCAGGCCTGTATCTTTTTGAACCCGCTGGGGGTGTTGGCAACCTGAAGGGGATATCCCTGAGTGGTTTCCCCGTCATACAAATGCAGATCCAGGGTAGCTTTGGACACATCTATACCCAGAAAAAAACGATAGTTCGGTGTTGGTTTTTTAGGAGTAATCATGGATTTTGTGGTTAGAGTGAGAGCTACCGAATGTGGTTTTCTCCCCGGCTCTTTTAAAAAGATGGTATTGGCATACTATATGGGATCAGAAAACCACCGCCAGGACAGATTTGCTTCAGGCCATGGGTTATTAACCCGGAGCGCAGCATAAATTGCCTGTCCTGGTTCGGTAGCTTTTATTGAAGTGACCCTGATAAAATACAAATACATTGTCTTGGACAATCTAAAAGAGCGCAGCGCAGCGGAGTCGAAGGGCGTGGCCCCGTGACAACGGGGCCGGGGGGGTGCCCGGAGTCACATTTTATACATGGTGAACCCTTTTCGAGGGATTGCATCCCTCAATGTGCTTCGACTTCGTCCCGGCGAGCCGTGACTGCGCTCAGCATGACGATGGAGTATTGTTGGGTTTCCGAAATAATTTCTCAACTGAGGATGTATGCCGCAGCCAGATCCGTGAACTCTTTTACCTGCTGTTGCTGCCATGCGGCATCGAAACCGGCTTCCTGCGCCATCAGACCGGCAACTTCCGGAGCAATCTCCACACTGGCCCGGGCATCGAGAAGCAGGGCGCGGACCCGCCTCGACAGCACATCCTCAATAGTCATGGCCATTTCGTTACGAACCGCCCAGACCACCTCGGCTTTAAGGTATGGCAGCCGCTCATGAAGGGGCTGGCCCAGCTCCGGTCTCTCGTCGATCAGCTTGTTGATTGCCAGCCTGTCCGACCCGTAGTAATGCAGCGGCTCATCGGTATTCACACTTTTCAGCCATCCGTGGATGCGAAGTGTTTCCGTGATGCAGTCTCTGCGGTTGAGCCCTGCAACCGTGGATGCCTGGTCCACCACATCCTGGGCCATTTTCCGGTAGGTGGTCCACTTGCCGCCGGTTATGGTTACCAGCCCGGTAAGGGAGATGATCAGCGTATGGTCGCGCGACAGCGACGCGGTATCAGATGCACCCTCGGCTTTCACCAATGGCCTCAGGCCCGCAAACACACTGCGCACGTCCTTGCGGGTTGGATTGCCCGTGAGGTACTGAGTGGCGTGCTTAAGCACAAATTCGATCTCCTCTTCGAGAGCTATCGGCTCCAGTTCAGGCTTGTCGACAGGCGTATCTGTAGTGCCTACCACTACCTTGCCGTGCCAGGGTACGGCGAACAGGACGCGGCCATCGTCGGTGTGCGGTACCATGATGGCGCTGTCGCCCGGCAGGAAGTGCTTGTCGAGCACCAGGTGGATGCCCTGGCTGGGCGAAATGATCGATTCGGCGTTTTTGTCGTCCATTCTGAGCAGGGTATCGGTGAACGCGCCGGTCGCGTTGATCACAACCCGTCCGTTAATACTGTGTTCCTCACCCGACAGCATATCCTTCACTTTAACGCCGTCGATCATATCGTTCGATTTCATCAGGCCGGTCACCTTCATGTAGTTGATCAATATCCCGCCGTTGTCGGCGGCCGTCTGCGCCAGGTTAATGGCCAGCCGGGAATCGTCGAACTGTCCGTCGTGGTAGATCACACCGCCACGAAGTCCGCCAGGCTCGATGGTGGGGAGGGCCTCCATGGTTTTTTCGAGCGACAACACCTTCGATTTGCCAAAACCCAGTTTGCCGGCCAGCATATCGTACACCTTCATGCCGACCCCGTAGAACGGACCTTCCCACCAGTCGTAGTTGGGCACGATGAACGACTGGTTCCGCACCAGGTGAGGGGCATTTTGTAAAAGCAGGCCCCGTTCACGCAGCGCTTCAAGTACCAGCGACACATTTCCCTGCTGAAGGTAGCGTACCCCGCCATGTACCAGCTTGGTGGAGCGGCTGGATGTTCCCTTGGCAAAATCACTCTGTTCGAGCAGCAATACGGAATAACCGCGGGTTGCTGCGTCTACTGCGACGCCAAGACCGGTGGCACCGCCGCCTGCAATGATCATGTCCCAGTATCCGGTTTTTGTTTTGAGGGCG
>JAIVHB010000103.1:3329-4846 GCA_020201275.1 Rhodothermaceae bacterium
AGGGTTAATCTTGGCGTGATTCGGACCAGGTTTTGGCGGCTTTCAGGGCGCGGTTCCAGCCTTTGGTGTATTCGGCGATTTGGTTGGGTTTCATTTGGGGTTCGAACTTTTTGTCAATTTGCCACTGGTTGCTGATGTCTTTTTGGTCTTTCCAGTAGCCGACGGCGAGGCCGGCAAGGTAGGCGGCTCCGAGGGCTGTGGTTTCCAGGATTTTTGGGCGAACGACCGGTACCGAGAGGATATCGGCCTGGAACTGCATGAGCAGATTGTTGGCGGTGGCGCCGCCGTCAACCCGCAGTTCCTTGATTTCGATGCCAGAATCGGCTTCCATGGCGTTCAGTACATCCATCGTCTGATAGGCGATACCTTCGAGGGCGGCGCGGGCGATGTGCCCGGCGGATGTTCCCCGTGTAATGCCGACCATGGTGCCGCGTGCGTACTGGTCCCAGTGGGGGGCGCCGAGGCCCGCGAAGGCCGGCACCAGGTAGGTGCCGCCGTTATCCTCGACGGATGAGGCCAGTTTTTCGATTTCGGGAGCGGTGCGGATCAGCCCCAGCTCATCGCGCAGCCACTGAACCACCGCGCCGGCGATGAAGATGCTGCCTTCGATCGCGTAAACGGTTTTGCCGCCCACCTTCCAGGCGATGGTGGTGAGCAGGTTGTTTTTTGAGATGATCGGTGTTTCTCCGGTGTTCATCACCATAAAACAGCCGGTTCCGTAGGTATTTTTCACCATGCCGGGCTCGATGCAGCGCTGGCCGAACAGCGCGGCCTGCTGGTCGCCGGCGATGCCCGCAATCGGCACTTTGGATGCAAAGATGGTGGTTTTGGTCTCACCGTACACCTCGCTCGACGACTTCACCTCAGGGAGCAGGCTTTTGGGGATGTTCATCAGCTCCAGGATTTCATCATCCCACTCGCCCGTGTGGATATTGAACAACATCGTTCGGGAGGCGTTGGTTACGTCCGTCACATGTACGACCCCTTTGGTCAGGTTCCAGATGAGCCAGCTGTCCATGGTGCCGAAGGCAAGCTCGCCTTTTTCGGCCCGTTTTCGTACACCGTCCACATTTTCGAGGATCCATCTAACTTTGGTCCCCGAAAAATAGGCGTCGATGATAAGGCCTGTTTTTGAACGGATATTCTCGGCCAGACCCTGCGCTTTGAGTTCATCACAGTATTCGGAGGTGCGCCTGTCCTGCCACACGATGGCATTACAGACCGGTTTGCCGGTGGAACGGTCCCAGATCAGGGTGGTTTCGCGCTGATTGGTGATGCCGATGGCGGCGAGATCCTTGCCGTTCACCCCGGCCCGGGCAATCGCCTCGGCCGCCACACCAGCCTGGCTCGACCATATCTCGTTTCCGTCGTGCTCCACCCATCCGGGTTTCGGATAGATCTGCCTGAACTCTTTCTGTGCAAGCGAAAGAACAGAACCTGCCTTGTCAAAAACGATGGCACGCGAACTTGTTGTGCCCTGGTCGAGTGCTAAAATAACCTTGTCCGACATACAAAGC
>JAIVHB010000237.1 GCA_020201275.1 Rhodothermaceae bacterium
GGCCATTGCTGCTGCCAGACTGATGTTTTGTACTTAAGTCCTGCCGTAAGGTAGGCTACATCTGAACCTTTTACGGCGCGATCAACGTCAGAAGTAAGGGTTAGATCGGTTTTGACAACCTCATCATCCAAATTCACCTTTTTGGGATTTCGGGCTGCAAGCCGCACAGTGCTGGTGTAATTTTTAAGCTCAGTGGCGAGACCGTTCCCGATTACTCCGCCTGCTCCAAGAATAACCTGCATGAGTGTTTCATTTAGTGGGTTTCAGATTTTACCTGCTTCCGGCGTACGTCTTTCATTATACGGCATACACTATACGGCAAGCATACGTCATGCATACGTTGTTCACTCAATTTGGATACACATTGGTATGGATAAAAATGACCGATTGCCTTTTATATATCAATCTGAACAATAATTTGTAAGCTCCTTATTCGGTGGAGGCAAACAGGCACGCTGTCGTTCTATCACGGCTTTTGTCTCTGCAACTATGATTCCTTATGAGTACTTTAGCATACTGTAGAAATTATCATCACCCACACATATTTATGACACGTTTACTGCTTACACTCAGCTTTGTTCTATCCACCTCACTATTCATCACAGTAAATGCCCAGCTTTTCGAGGATTTTGAAACGGGACTTAAAACCGCCTATTCTCAAGGGCCTGTTACTCTTACAACGGGCTCCTGGCTGTTCAGTGATGCCCTGATCGGTACACTTGAAAACGACAAAAAGAACGGTACACGAAGCGCCCGAATTCGTGACGGTTTTATTGAAATGCAATTCGACAAAAGTGATGGTGCCGGCGATATATCATTTTACTATGCCAGTTTCAGCAGTGATATCACAGCGGTTTTAAGAGTATCGGTATCAGACAACGGCGGTACAACATGGGAGCAAGTCGGAGAGGACCTTACAACCACCCCTGCCTTGCAGCAGGCTTCTATCCTGGCCAATATACCGGGTAATGTTAGAGTAAGAATTGAGCGGGTAAGCGGAAACCGCTTCAACATTGACGATCTGCGCATAACCGACTTCGTGGAAGCAACGGAGGATCCGACCCTGACCCTGACTGCCGGCGGCAATCCTGTTGCCAATGGGGAGGTGTTCGACTTCGGCATTGTACCTGTGGATGAAAGCAAGTCCGTTTCTTTTCGCATCCGGAACACCGGACAGGCGCTACTTCAGATAACCGCTGCCACACTTGAGGGAACCGGATTCAGCACGGCTGCCGATTTTTCAAACCTTGAACTTGAGCTGTTTGAAAGTTTCGATTTCGAATTGACTTTCAGTCCTTCTGTTGAAGACAGCTACGAAGGCAGTCTCACGTTTGAATCCAACGATCCTGTAAATCCGGCCTATCTCATAAACTTATCGGGTACCACACCGGCGCTTGCAGAACCCATCAGCATCGCTGAAGCACGAAGTCTTCCTGTGGGTACTGTAGTTACGGTGGCGGGCTGGGTAACGGCATCCGACCAGTTCCGCGGCCCCGTCTATTTTCAGGATGAGACGGCCGGTATCGGTTGGTATAACAACGAAAACATGCGCATCGAGTGGAATATTGATGCACGTATCGGCGACTCGCTTGTTGTGACCGGGGCCATTGGTCAATTCAACAACCTCATCCAGATTGTGGATGACATCACATATACTGTTTTCCCGGAATCGAACAGGGATATTGATCCACGGAATATCACGGTAACGCAGCTCACTACCGGCGACTACGAGGGGCAGCTTGTGCGAATCAGCGATGTCGACATAACCGGTACAGGCACTTTTTCGGGGGGTACCAATTATCCGATCACCGATGCAACAGGCAGCAGCGAAATGCGGGTTGATGCCTTCACGAATATAAGTGGTTCAAATATTCCCAACGAACCGGTAAATCTGACCGGTATTGCCGGACGCTTTTTGAATTTCAGGCAGATACTGCCCCGTTTCACAGACGACATTCAGATTATCAGCAGCGGACCCGTTATTTCATCGGCCGCTCCCTATGAAATTTTTGCAACGCCCGGCTCCATTACCTTCAGCTGGGAAACGGAACAACCCGGTCATTCGGAGGTCAGGTACGGCCTCTCCCCCGATTTTGAAATTGGCCGGGTGCTTGATGAGACTCCGAAGACCACCCATACAATTGTGATTGAAGATCTGGATCCGGCTACGGTGTACCGGGTGCAGCTTCGTTCCGCTGCCGGCACCGACACCAGTACCACTACCCCGTATATCACATCAACATCATCACCTATCGGAACAACGGGTGAAATCAGGGTATACTTCAGCAAATCGGCCGATTTGTCTCTTGCCACCTATCAGGATGCCGTTTCGGATGAGAATTTCAGCAACCGGTTGATCAGTTACATCGAGGCAGCCGAAGAGACGGCCGAATTTGCCTTCTACAGCATCAGCGGCGGCGTGGGCGATCAGGTTGCCAACAAAATTATTGAGGCCCACCAGCGTGGCGTTGATGTGCGGGTAATTGCCAGCGGACATACCGGCAATCCGAACGCCGTGATTTCCAAACTGGTGAATGCCGGTGTAAAGGCTACCCTCAGCCCCGGAATGGAACAGCATCACAATAAATTTGCAGTAATTGATGCCCATCACGATGATCCGTCTAAAACATGGCTGGTAACCAGCTCCTGGAATGCCACCGATGATGGTACGTTCAACCAGTTCCAGAACATGGTCAATATTCAGGATGTAGCCCTTGCACGGGCATACCTGCTTGAATTCAACCAGATGTGGGGAGCGGAATCAGGCAATTACAATGCATCTGCCGCCCGCTTCAGTGAATTCAAAGAGGTTGTTAATCCATCGGTATTCTTTGTTGGTGACGAAGCCACACAGGTCCGTCTCTATTTCAGCCCGCAAGCCAATACTGAATCGCATATTATCCGTGCTCTGGCCACCGCCGGTTCAAACATTGATCTGGGCCTGAACCTTATCACCCGGCGTGCCATATCAAATACCATGCTGAGCCGGTTTAATGACGGTGTAAAAGTACGTGGAGTGATCGGCCTCACCAACCTTCAGGGCAGCGAATGGGAATACCTGAGCAGCTGGGCCGATGTACACGAATTCTCACAGGGCGATTTTGGTCTGCTGCATCACAAATATGCGATCATTGATGG
>JAIVHB010000238.1 GCA_020201275.1 Rhodothermaceae bacterium
ATGAGATAGCGGCCAGCAGCCGACCGATCCACAATCGGCCCCGAAGCGGTTACTACCGGAATAAGGCTGTTCAGTGAGAACCAGACCCGTCCCTCACCTTCATAATAGTAATCGGCGCCCTTAAGCCACATCATGGCACCCATATCCACATCCGCCTCCCATAAAAATCCGGCACCCCTGGCCAGCACCTGCCTGCCCTCGAACGGCATCCACGCACTCTCCGGGGCGGTCCGTATTTCGCCACGCATCACAATCTCGACCCTGCGAGGGAGCAGCACCGATTCGCCCAGGGCATTGCGGAAATACCGCTGAACGGGTTCCGGCAACCCTGCGATCATGGTGGTGTCGTACCTCGATCCATCGTTCTGCAGCGCGGTAAGCGCACTCCGAATTTCAGCAACCCTCTGGTTATGCGGCCGGTTCACAAACCACAGCACGGTTACGGCGATTAACACCATGATGAAGAAAGCGAGGATGACAAGCACTGATGCACGCATGGAAATCACATTTAAGGTGTTTGATACAATTTAAGCCGTCAAATTGACATTCGGAATTGCAATATTGAATCCATATTTCCCCGCAAATTTCAATCCGGCCGTGCATTTTCCTTACATTAGCTCACAATGGAAAACAATCAAAAACTACAGGAACTGCTCAGGGATGCCGTCGGAAAGCATGGCATTGCAGGCGGAGCCGTTTTGATTACGAAGAACGGTCAGGATGAGCTGTTCCTGGCCGAAGGTTACGCCGACCGGGCCAAAGAACTGAAAGCCGGTCCCGACACAATCTGGCACTGGGCATCGGTAACGAAAACGTTCACCTCGGTGGCCATACTTCGCCTTGCATCGCAACAGAGGCTGAAACTTTCGGAACCGCTCATACAGTACATCCCGGAACTGGCCGAGGTCTACAACCCTTTCGGGCCGACGGATGAGATTACCATACATCATGCCCTGAGTCACACATCGGGGTTCCGCAACCCGAGCTGGCCCTGGGGCGGAAACGAGCCCTGGCACCCCTTCGAGCCCGCACACTGGGAACAGCTGGCAGCCATGATGCCCTACACCCGCATCCATTTCGCCCCTGGCAGCCGCTATGGGTACTCGAACCCGGCTTTCATCTTTCTCGGGCTGATCATCGAACGAATTACCGGTGACAAATTTATGTCGCACATTCATCAGAACCTTTTCGATCCGCTGGGGATGTCGCCAGCCTATTTCGATTTTACCCCTGAGAAGCTCCGCCCCCTGCGTGCTAACAGCTACTTTACCGATGATGAGGGCCTGCTGCAGGAATACGGCCCTGAATTCGATACCGGCATTACGGTTGCCAACGGCGGGCTCAATACCTCACTGAACCAAATGGGCAAATGGATCAGATTCCAGTCGGGAGCCGTACCAAACAGGAATATTCTCGACGAGCCGGGCCTTTCATTAATGCATGAACCGGTGGTGCAAATCCCTGAAGGCGGACGTACCGCATCGCCCGATGTACCGGAAGAGGTTACCTGCGGGCTCTTCAGATTCACCTTTAACAACCGCATCTATTACGGTCATACCGGCGAACAGAAAGGTTTCCGCGTATTCATCGTATTTGATCCGGCTGCAAAATCCGGAGCCGCCTTCGCCTTCAACACAGCACGTTCCGGCAGCCATAGCCCGACCACGGAAACGCTCCGGGCAGAAATTTTCAATGAAGTGCTTAAACTGCTGTGAAGGTAACACAAGAGATGTTTGGTCCAGAAAATCGCTACGTCGGTACATCGGTACGTCTCATGAATCATTAAATCAAATGGAACCGTATTTGACCCGGATCACGACTTTTTGATATCCGTTTCTTGAGACGTAGCGACCCGGCGATTTTCGATCTGATGGGAAACATCGCTACGTCGGTACATCGGTACGTCTCATGAATCGCTACATCAAATGAATCCCGTTTCGTCCCGGATCACGACTTTTTGATATCCGATTCTTAAGATGTAGCGACCCGGCGATTTTCGAGGGACCGCCTGAACCAGTTCACACATCCATTTTCACTTACCGTATAAATCCGCTATCTTCCCCTTTCACCAATCTTTGAACTTTTGAACAAGGTTGGGGGTGCTTGCCTGTGCGAGCTGAGATCATACCCCAAACACCTGATCCGGGTAATACCGGCGTAGGGAAACCAACTGATATGTCAGCACCGCGCTGGCGCATCAAGGGCAAATCTCTCGCAGCAGCACCTTCACTGATCACAATCAATGGAGGACGTATGCTCATTCGTTTAACTTTTCTTTTCATTCTGCTGATTTCGCTTCACGCCGGAGCCTTTTCGCAAACCGTTACCGGCACCGTGCGCGATGCGGGTACCCGTGAACCGCTGAAAGGCGCCAATGTGACCCAAACCGGCACCACGGCCGGTACAACCACCGGTACCGACGGCCGCTTCTCCTTTACGCTTACAGAGACGGGACAACCGGAACTGACCGTAACCTACCTCGGCTACAGCACCATAACCGTTTCCCTTTCGGGGATCCGCGATCAGGAGATCAGCATCATGCTGGTTCCGGCGGCCGTACAGCGCGACGAAGTGCTCATCCGCAGCCACCGCGTGGATGAGTCGGAGCCGCTCACCTATACCAATGTGACCCGCGAGCAGATCGAGCGGAACAACCTCGGGCAGGACATCCCCTGGCTGCTGCAGAGCACCCCGTCGGTTGTGAGCACATCGGATGCAGGCGCGGGGGTTGGCTATACGGGCATCCGTATCCGCGGCGTGGATCCAACCCGCATCAACGTAACCGTGAACGGCATCCCCCTGAACGACTCCGAGTCGCACGGGGTATTCTGGGTAAATATGCCCGATTTCGCCTCCTCCGTCGACAATATGCAGATTCAGCGGGGCGTGGGCGCCTCGACCAACGGTCCGGCCGCTTTCGGGGCCTCCCTCAACCTGCAGACCACCACGCTGAACCCTGAAGCCTACGGAACACTCACCAACAGCTACGGATCGTTCAACACCCGGAAACACAACGTTCAGGTGGGTACCGGTCTGCTGGCCAACAACTGGGCCTTCGACGGGCGCCTGTCGATGATCAAAAGCGATGGCTACATCGACCGGGCCTTTTCCGACCTCACCTCCTGGTACCT
>JAIVHB010000104.1 GCA_020201275.1 Rhodothermaceae bacterium
CAGACAAAGTATCAATTTTGGGTTGATCAGATCAATCTGTTTCTCAAGAATTGGCAAACTTTTTTCCCGCTCTTCAGGTTGCGGATCTCTGTTATTTGGCGGCCGGTGTTTCAGTATATTGGCGATGTAGACCTGATCGCGCTCAAAGTTAATAGCTTTCAGGATTTTATTGAGCAGCTGACCGGCTTTACCCACAAAAGGCTCTCCCTGCCGGTCCTCCTGTTCACCGGGCGCTTCGCCTATAAGCATCAGGTCGGCCCCGGCATTGCCAACACCAAATACCAGGTTTGTACCTTCAAGATCGGTTTTGAGAATGTCGGCCTGCAGGCAGTATTTTTTCAGCTCTGCAAGGTCGGATATAGCGGAAAGCCCAGCATGGGGGCCAAGAGGTGCACTGCTGTGAGTATCTTCATCAGCCAAGGGTTCATTCAAACCTTCGGCAGCAGTTAATGCCGAAGTGTCATCAGCAGCCTGGGGCAACCGGAATGAACCATATACTTCTTCCTGGAATTTGAGCCAATCGGATACCTTCTTAAGTGTATTATCAGCCATGCACCGATCCTGCTGACTCTTTCACAATACTTAACGGAAGCGAAATAATGTAACCGCCGGTTTCGGTGTCGTACTGATCAAGGGATATTTTTTTTATGGCATTTACGAGCGTGGGGTGAAAAGGAGTATATACACGGATGTAATTTTCGGTCCAGCCCGCAATCAAACCGTTCTTGGGCTCCGACTCAAAAAGAACAGTATGCTGCTGCCCGGCATGGCGGGTGTCGAAATCAAATCTTTTTTGCTTCGACAGGCGGCGGAGTACATGTGTGCGTTTCCTGCGTTCTGGAACCGGGATTACAGGTGATATGTCGAGTGCCGTAGTGTTGGGCCGTTCTGAGTAGGTAAAAACATGCAGATAGGATACATCCAGCGCTTGTATGAAGTCGATGGTTTCACGGAACAATTCTTCCGTTTCACCGGGATGGCCGGTAATCACATCCACACCTATTGCCGCAGAGGGCATGTGCTGCCTGATCAACCCGATGCGTTTCCTGTACAGGTCGGTGCGGTAACGGCGTTTCATAATCGCGAGCATTGTGTCGCTGCCGCTCTGCAGGGGGATGTGG
This sequence comes from Rhodothermaceae bacterium, assembly GCA_020201275.1. Lineage (GTDB taxonomy): Bacteria > Bacteroidota > Rhodothermia > Balneolales > Cyclonatronaceae > RECM01. Next base: position 1,122 of record JAIVHB010000104.1, read on the forward strand.
AAATGGGGTTGAATGGTGCGTGAATCCGCTGCAAACCGAATGATGTCGTCGTGAAGCAGATTGGGTTCAATAGACGATATGCGAATGCGCTCAAGCCCGTCAATGCGGTCGAGAGCCATAAGCAGCTCCAGGAAACTTTCGCCGTTATAACGTCCGAAATCGCCGGCATTCACGCCGGTCAATACAATTTCGCGGTAGCCTTCATCAAGAACCTGCCTGGCATTCTTCAGAATTTCGGCAATAAGAGGGCTCCGGCTTTTCCCCCGGGCAAGGGGAATGGTGCAGAATGAACATTTATAGTCGCAGCCGTCCTGAATTTTCAGAAAGGCACGGGTGCGGTCGCTGGAGGAAAAGGCGTGGTGAAAATCAACGGCCTCATTAACATCTGTGTGGTGGATTATGGTTTTGTCCTTTTTTTCAAACTGACCGGCCAGTTCAAACAGTTTAAACTTGTCGCGGGCACCAATTACTACATCAACACCCTTGATTTCAGCGATTTCTTGGGGTTCGAGCTGGGCATAACAGCCAGTAACGGCCACGAATGCGTCGGGGTTACGGCGCAGGGCCTGCCGCACGTACTTTCTGCAGTCGCTGTTAGCATCCTGCGTAACGGAACAGGTGTTGATAACATACACATCGGCCTTGTCGCTGAAACCGGTCACAAGAAAATCGTGATCCTCAAATTCACGTTTAAGGCTCGAAGTTTCAGAGAAATTAAGTTTGCATCCTAAAGTATGGAATGCAACAGTTTTCATCGGCAGACCGGTTAACAAGTACAGATTTTCGGAGGGTTAAAGATACAAAAATATGAGCGAGTCCGTTAAATCCGCTGCCTAAAAATAGTTATTGTAAATAAGAATGGCGCCTGCGATAACCACGAAATTGAGAATTGCCAGTGGCAGCATCTTTTCCCAGCCCAGTTCCATCAGCTGGTTGTATTTGAATCTTGGGATTGTCCAGCGTACCCAGATAAAGAAAAAGACAAAGAATCCGGTTTTAGCCACGAAAACAGATACATCGAGTACGCCTTTCCAGACCGGACTCATTTCCGGCAGCCACAAACCGGCAAACGGAAGATGATAACCACCTATGAAGAATGTAGTGATGAGCATACTGGCAATTACCACGTGCATGTATTCGGCCAGAAAGAACATTCCGAATTTCATCGAACTGTACTCGGTGTGAAACCCGCCTACAAGTTCCTGTTCCGCCTCCACTAGATCGAATGGGGTACGGTTCGCTTCAGCAAAAGCAGCCACGGTAAAGATGATGAAGCCAAGGGGATTTCTAATGATATTCCACCACACTTCCTGTGAGTCTACAATTTCAACCACACTCAGAGAGGATGCGAACAGAACAACGGAAGCAACAGCTATACCCATGGGTAATTCATAACTGAGCATCTGTGCCGCCGCCCGGAGTCCGCCAAGTAGCGAGTATTTGCTGTTCGAAGCCCACCCTGCAAGGGTAACGCCATAAACACCAAGGGAGGCAACAGCCAGCAGATAGAGCACCCCCACGTTGATATCGGTTATGTAGATGCCCTCACCAAAGGGAATCACAGCAATGGTAATTAGAGCCGTGAACACCGGGAGCATGGGTGCGATCGTATGCAGCGCTTTGTTACCCAGGGTAGGGGTCACATCCTCCTTGAGGATAAGTTTTAACACATCCGCAATGGGCTGCAGCAGTCCAAAAGGACCGACCCGGTTAGGACCGACCCGGTTCTGAATGAAAGCCGCGATTCTGCGTTCGGCATATACCGCCACCGCTGCCGAATTCAGCAGCATGAACAGAGAGATGCCCATTACGATAAGGGAGAATGTCAGTTCCGCCATAGTTCTCTAATCAGACTGTTTTGGCTTGTTGTTGATTTTCTTTCTTGAGAGGGACGCCGTACTCGTCATCCATACGTTCGAAGGAGATGCCGGCGAATGTATCATTTGCTGAGGCAATCTCATCCATAATATCGCGGGATG
>JAIVHB010000029.1 GCA_020201275.1 Rhodothermaceae bacterium
CTACAAACTCATTATTCACTGGCAATATCCTATCTCCCTAATCCAGGACATCTTTGGTTTCTTGCAAACATATTTATTTATGTACTCATACTGATTCCTGTTTTCTACTATTTCAAACAAAATGAAGAAGCAAAAATAGTTGTCTCATTAAAAAAGCTTTTCAGTACACCTTTGGGGCTGATCGCAGTTATTGCTGTGTTTATGATAGAATCTGTTATAGTAAACCCCGCAATATATGAGCTATACGCAATGACCTGGCACGGTTTCTTTTTGGGGTTGATTGCATTCTTTTTTGGCTTTTGTTTTGTGATGTCAGGACCAGCATTCTGGAAAATGCTTCTTCAATGGAAGTGGGTATTTCTGGTACTTGCTATATTATTGTATGGAAACCGGCTTATGGCGGAACAGATGCAAGTAAACACCTTACTCATTGTATTGGAATCAAATTTTTGGATTTTCTCGGTTTTTGCCTTTTCTCATCAATATTTGAACAAAGAAAGTAAGGTATTGACATATTTAAGTGAATCCGCATATTCCGTTTATATTGTCCACATGTTAACACTTTATTTAACTTCTCTATTGGTATTTCCATTGGAAATTAACAGTTGGTTAAAATTCTTACTTGTTTTAACAGGGACATTTGGTGGGAGCTTCTTTCTGTACGAATTTATTATCAAAAGATTGAAAATATTAAGGTTCCTATTCGGATTGAAAACAGCATCAAAAAGATTAAAAAAGACTACTAGGATTTCAAAACCTCATTTCACATCTTTTACTGTATACAAATGATAAACGAACACCCATAAAAAAACTGATTTTAAGCAGAGACTAATATAATGCAAGTTGGTAACAGTGAATAAGATATGATTATTCCTAAACCTACTCCTATAACCAGCGTTTCAACTCGGACTTGGTCGCTTTTTGGCAATTTAAAATTTGTGGGCTTAAAGAAATACCTAATTTTAGCTACAATTACCAGCCAATACGACCAAGCCGGTTAAACGCGAAACCGTTATATGCTACTTAGCAGAAACATAATAACCACACTAAAATGCTATCAACTATATCTTTGATTATTGCCGGATTTGTATCAATTCCTGACAACTACCTCACTACCACAAAGTCGGTTTATACACAAGGGCCGGTTGATTCAGAAGCTTATTACTTTACTCCTGAAAACTACGGCATCAAAGCAGACGGGGTAACGGATGTCTCAGTTGCACTTCAGAAAGCCATTAATGAGGTGAAGGAGGAAAAAAACTTCGGAATATTATTTATTCCGGAAGGCCGCTACCTGATAAGTAAGACGATATACATTCCTATGGCAGTGCGCCTGATAGGTTATGGAAAAGAACGGCCTGAATTTATCCTGGGAGCAAATACCCCTGGATATCAGAGGGAAAAGAACACGGAAGAAAAATATATGTTCTGGTTTACCAGGAATATGGTTACCAGCAAAAGTGAACCTCAGGATGCCAATCCGGGAACTTTCTACAGTGCCATCACAAATATCAATTTCAGGATTGATGAAGGAAACCCAAACGCCGTAGCTCTGCGGACACATTATGCCCAACATGGATTTGTAAGTCATTCAATAATAAATATAGGATCAGGAAAAGCAGGAATTTCTGATGTGGGAAATGAAATGGAAAACGTTCAGTTTTTGGGTGGAGATTATGGAATCATATCCGAGGAAACTTCCCCAAGCTGGCCTATGATGATGATAGACACCTATTTTGAAGGACAGCGCAAAGCAGCCATTCAGACAAACGGTGCCGGCCTGACAATAGTGAATATGCATGTGAAAAATGTTCCCGTAGCCCTGGAGATGCGTGAAGGTTCAACCGACCGTCTGTTTTTTGAAAACTGCCTGTTTGAGAACGTGAGTGATGCCGGAATAATCATCAATGGAAAAGAGAACAGCACGAATCAAATCAACATGTTGAATATTCATGCCCGGAATGTCCCCATATTTGCACGCTTTAGAAATCCTGACGAGGTAATCAAAGGGAAAGGTAATACATACACGGTAAGGGAATTTGTCCATGGTCTGGTAATAGACGATTTAAATACAGATTCGAAGTTCGAAACAATAACCGATATAATTCCCTCAGACAGCGTTCCCACTAAACTTGAACGTACGATTCCATCCCTTCCTTCAATGGAAAGTTGGGTAAATATAAAAGATCTGGGTGCTACAGGAGATGGTGAAACTGATGATACCGAAGCTTTCCAAAAAGCCATTGCAAAGCATGAAGTAATTTATGTGCCACAGGGCTGGTACCATATTACTGAAACCATAAAAATGGCTCCCGGCACCAAATTGATAGGGTTACACCCATGGGCAACACAATTCATTATAAAAGAAAGTGAACCCGCGTTCAGCGGATTCGGAGGGCCTGTACCTATGTTGGAATCGTCCGAAGGTGGTGATGATATGTTGAACGGTATCGGAATTTCAACAGGTGGATATAATTATCGCGCTGTGGGGTTAAAATGGATGGCAAACGAAAAATCTCTGGTCAATGATGTGAAATTTGCTGGAGGACATGGTACGATGTATCGACCCTCAGAATCACCGGAAAATTACCGGAGACCTGAACGGCAGATCAGTGCTCCGGGAAGTCCGGTTTATGAACAAGGGATGGATGAAGCCTGGGACAATCAGTTCTGGAGTTTATGGATTACCAATAATGGTGGAGGAACTTTCAAAGACATCTGGACCGCTAACAGTTATGCTGCCAGCGGAATGCTTGTCAGTAATACTTCTACTCCCGGACGTATATTTGCGATGTCTCTGGAACATCACCTTCGCAATGAGGCCCGTTTTGATAATGTCTCAAACTGGAAGATGTATGCCTTTCAGTTTGAGGAGGAGTACAAAGAAGGAATTGATGCGATTTCCATTGAAATATCAAACTCACACGATCTGTTTTTTGGGAATCTGTGGTTGTACCGAACCATCCGGGTTGAAACTCCAAAACGGTTTGGTATACGACTCTGGAATTCCCGGGATATTGAGATCAGAAACCTTGGGCCTAAGCTCAGACAGTAAGGGAAATGTCTATTTTTGTGAGACCAAAAAGAGAAGAATCTATAAATGGTCGGCTGAAACAAATGCGGTCACGTTTCTGGCTGATTTTCCGTTTCAGCCATTTGCTACAGCAACGGATTCAGAGGATAATTTACTGGTGGTAGCCCGGTACGATCCTCAGCCCGGTTATATGGTGAACGGCGAGCAGGAACGGGTAAAAATACTGCCGGATGATAACGAAGCCTACAGCAGCTGGGGAAACAGCGGTTGGGCTTCTTATGCTTATTCCATCGATCCCAATGATCCTGATAATACCTTTAAGGTTATGCCGAGAATTGCCACGACTGATATAAAAGATTTCAGCAAAACCTATTATCCTTCCGGCAGATGGCATTACACTTTTGATGACGCCGCAGTCTATTATCCCGACTCGGCCTTTGTCGCCCCTGATGGAATCACTTATATACAGGAAGTGTATGATATTGGCAGGACAGCAGACTTAAATGCTGCGGTTCCCGGGGAATCCATTTATGCCCTGGACGAAATTAACATGCGAACGCTAAAAATGGATGTGGGCGAAAAAGGGAAGCTGACTGATCTCAGAGAGGTTCTCCCCCGCGGTCAATACAGCACTGCTGTTGATAACGACGGGAACCTGTATGTACTGGACGGACAGATTTTTGTGTACAACAAGAATATGATTGAAATCAAACGTATCAATCTTACGGAGCGCCCCTTATCTATTACGTTTGGCGGTAAGGATGGAAATACCCTGTTTATTACGACTGCTAATTCACTGTTTGGTGTAAGGGTCAAGTAGGGAGTAATTAAGAATTAGGATTGTAAGCGAAATAAATTTTAGAAGTTTGAATTATATATTCTTAAGCCATGATGAAATCTTCATTAATTATATGGCAGTATAGTTAAAATCAAATAATGCGAATAAGAATGGCCTGGAAAGCAGATATGAGCTGTTTATTTTTTTCGTCCTAATAAATCCCTTGTTCGGATAATAATATGTTGGTACCCTCTGAGATCATTATATGAAATGGGTTTAGACGAACTTAGTGGTAAATGAGACCGACTTTTGCTCAAGAGTTCAATTTCATGCGTTCGTCGTCCTGGATGTTTCGGGTTTAATCTCAGGTTAGAAATCGATTTTACGAATCGGATAAAGAGTTCTTTTTCATCAGCCTTTAGTGGATTACTCATACGCCTTTGGAGCATATCCTGCCAAAAAGCTTCCATATCGGGAACACCCATTCGAATGGTGTAATTAATTGCCAGAATTTCAGATCTTCAATTGATTGAGAACCATAAAGTTGTAGTAAAATCATATATTAAAGACCATATTTATTATTGGGATCACCGTTTTATTAGCAAGGATTATCCCATTCAAATAAAGCCCTGCTGTATATTTGTTGTATCTGTTGTCTTCCAAAAACGTTGCCTTTTGGCGCTATTTATAAAGAATCAATCCGAAACCTACGCAAATGAATAAAACCGGACCCATTATTATTATTGAAGATGACACAGATGACCAACTTATCTTGAATGAAATCTTCGAAGAACTGAATTACAAGAATCAGCTAATTTTTTTTGGAGACAGCGAAGAAGCTTTAGATTTTCTGGAACACACAGATGTTGAACCCTTCCTTGTGTTGTCCGATATAAATATGCCAAAATTAAATGGCATGGAGTTACGAGAGAAGATTCATAATAATGAAGACATGAGGCGAAAATCTATTCCCTACCTTTTCTTTTCAACAAGTGCGGAGCAACAACATGTGATTGACGCTTATTCCAGGTCTGTTCAGGGGTTTTTTGTTAAACCGAATGATTATGAAAAGATTAAAAATACGATTATAAAAATTGTAGAATACTGGCAAGAGTGTGAATCGCCTAATTATATCAAAGTTGCTCAATAGACCGGTTATTACATAAAGGGGATGTAATCAGGGCAGTATACTCCTTCTATCTATTTTATCAGCATCAACTGTCTTGAGAGAGTCTTTGAACCGGATTGAAGCCTGTAGATATACGTTTTTTCATGCCTCACATCGAGCTCCACGGCAGGTGTAACCAAAAATTTCATAAAAATTAATCCAGACAGGTATTGTATGGCTGGGAATTTTGTATTAGCTTTGAAACTGAAAGTACTTTGAAATAAAAAACAACTTGAATGGAAAAAGAACAGGATTACAGTAAGGATATTGCCGAGATTCGCTCAATGATGGAGCGTTCTTCCAAATTTCTGTCGCTGTCGGGATGGGCAGGCATCATGGCCGGTATGTATGCCCTGGCAGGAGCCGGCATTGCCTACACCGTTTTTAACTTTAATCCTGATGCCATCGATTACAGTGCCATAGATCCGGGAAGTGCAACATCAGCACTGCCAAAGGTTATGTTAACAGGCCTTTTGGTGCTGATACTGGCCCTGGTTACAGCCATTGTGTTATCCCGCAAGAAGGCTGAACAATGGGGTGAAAACATTTGGAATGCCACATCCAGAAGGCTGTTGGCGAGTATGGCTGTTCCTCTGGCAGCAGGCGGCCTTTTCATTTTGATTATCATCTCAAAAGGCCTGCTGGGGCTTATTGCACCCTTAACGCTTCTGTTCTATGGCCTGGCTTTATATAATGCAAGCAAATTCACCATTGATGAAGTGAAGTTTTTGGGCATGGTTCAGATTGGGTTGGGATTGGCAGCCACCTGGTTTATTGAATATGGCTTACTCCTTTGGGCGATCGGTTTTGGAGTTGTCCATATAGTTTATGGAATGTACATGTATTTCAGGTATGAGCGGTGAAAGTTTCAATCGATGATTTACACAAAGCGTTCGGAAGCCGCGTAAGACTTGGCATTATGTCGGCTTTGGCAGTGAACGACAAGCTCGATTTCACCTCACTGAAGGAATATCTTGATGTGACCGATGGCAATTTGGCAAGCCACATTAAAGCGCTCGAAAAAGAAGCGTTTATTGGCGTTGAAAAGTCATTTGTCGACCGGAAACCCAATACGAAATATTTCATGACCAAAGTGGGCAAAAAAGCGTTTGACGATCATCTTAATGCACTGGAAATCCTAATAAAATCAAACAGATGAAAATTCACGAGTCCAGGTTCGGCCGCGGCGTAAGCTGAAACGCAGGGATATTAACGAAGCTGCTTAAATTTTTTTCGTCACAAACTTTGAAAAACAAAGTACTTTTAATAATCAATCAAAACAGACAGAGGTAACCATCATGAATACAGATAGAAAATTATATCAATCCATCGCCGGCCTGGCATTTATAACAGGGGTGATATTGCTTATTCCTCTTATCGCAATGCAGTACACCGGTGAAGTGAACTGGGACCTGGCCGATTTCATTGTGATGGGTACTCTCATATTCGGAACCGGACTCACATACAAGCTGATTACAAGGAAGTCCGGCGAAACCAAATACCGGGTCGCAATAGGATTTGCACTTGCAATAGGATTTTTCCTTATCTGGGCGAACCTTGCCGTTGGCATCATCGGGTCGGAAAATAATCCGATTAACCTGGTGTATTTCGGGGTGCTTGCTGTTGGAATCATTGCTGCTTTCATTGCCCGCTTTCAATCACACAAAATGGCAATTGTTATGTTCGCAATGGCGATCGCCCTGGCATTGGTCGCGGTTAGTGCAGTTATCGCCGGAATGCACAGCTCGCCGGGCAGTTCCTTGCCCGAAATCATGGGAGTGAATGGGTTCTTCATTCTGATGTGTGTAATATCGGCCTTGCTGTTTCGGCATGCCGCGCAGGATCAGGTGAAACCATAGGTTTACCTTATTAGCCGGTCCCGCAGAAACCGGGCCGGCTTGAAACCGGCCGGATTTAACAGGTAAATGTTCATGCCAATAAAATAACCATAACAAAACAACCTGTTAACTAATGTTCAGAATATGAAGAGAGCCAGATCGTTTTACGAAATAATTCTGAATGTACAATTGGAAAATCTCCAGCTCCCATCCGAAATGGATGATGATACGTCTTTTCAAATGATGACATTTCCATTTATTGATAATGAGCCCAACGCAAGCGGCGCACTCGTGAAAGCTTCCGGCATGGAACCGGGCGGTAATAGTATCATGATATATTTTTCCTGCGATAACTGCAGTGTTGAACAAAATCGCGTGGAGAAAGCCGGCGGCAAACTGTTGAAGGAAAAGTTCTCTATTGGTGAATTTGGGTTCTGTTCTATCTGTATGGATACGGAAGGTAATACGTTTGGCCTGCATTCAATGAGCTGATTAACAGGGAGGAATAGTAGATGAATAAATACAAAGTTGAGATAAAGCGGGCGTTTATTTTTATCGGCATGATGCTCACATGGATGATTCTGGAGCGTTTGGCGGGTCTGCACGGTTCAAACATTGACAAACACGCCATTTTCACGAATTTCATTGCCATTCCTGCAGTAGCCATCTATGTACTGGCCCTTCTCGACAAGCGGAAGACCGATTACAACGGATCGATGACCTACAAGCAGGGATTTATGTCCGGCCTCATCATCACTGTAATTGTAACCATATTCAGCCCTCTTATTCAGATTCTGATAGCCTATGTGATTTCTCCCGACTTTTTTGCCAACATGATTGTGTATTCCGTTCAGGAAGGAAAGATGACGCAGCAAGAAGCCGAGGCATATTTCAACCTGCAGAGCTACCTGGTTCAGGTACTAATCGGAACACCGTTTATGGGCTTGATCACCACGGCGGTAGTGGCTCTGTTTACCAGAAAGAAATAAGCATGTATGTAGCCAGGCCAGGCATTCAGCCAGGTAACCTGGCCTAAGGATGAATAAAATTATTGCCAGAACTGGATTCCACCTGTAACATGAACCCGGAAATTTGTATAAACCTGCAGAAACCGGTACATCAAACGGACAGAATGTTACAAAACAGCAGGTAAATGTGTTTATTGAAATTTATTTTAATCAAACTATTATGCAGCAAAGAGATTAACCGGATCACACACCTGGGCCACATGCTGAAATTTTAAAGATGAGTCAACCCGATGGGCTACTGAATGATGATGTCAATCGCAGGTCATGTGCAAATTATAAACCATAAAGGAATGCACCAATGAAAACAGGGATGTTCATTTTTCTAATATTGCTGATTGCGTTTGAAGCCGATGCGCAGGTATCGGAGGAATGGGTTGCAAGGTCGATACAGGCTGGAGGTGCCTACTCAATGGTTTTAGATAGCGAAGGTAATGCATATGTGACCGGCACAAGCCAGACGGACATTTTTACAATCAAATACAATCCCGTGGGTGAGCCGGTGTGGACAGCAAGATACAATGGTCCGGCTAATGGAAACGACTATGCCAGAGCAATAACAGTAGACCAGACAGGAAATGTGTACGTGACCGGACTTAGTTACAGAACCTTTGTCGGGTATCAATTACTCTATGACTACGCTACAATCAAATACGATTCCGAAGGCGTGCAGCAGTGGGTGCAAAGATATAAAGGCCCTGCAAACGGCAATAATTACGCCATGGCCATTGCAACCGATCCGGATGGTAATGTATATGTAACAGGTTCTAGCACTGGTGAAAACGGTGAAACTGACTACGCAACGGTAAAATACAATTCAGCTGGTGCTGAACAGTGGGTGCAAAGATATAGTGGCCCGGGCAACAATACTGATTATGCCAACTCAATAGCCGTAGATGAGATCGGTAATGTATATGTAACCGGAGGGCGCAGTTATGGAACAGGTGGCAACAGGGAGTTAGCAACAATAAAGTATAACACACAGGGTGAACAGCAATGGCTGACAGTTTACAATGAAGGGGGATTTTATACCGGTGAGGCTGTCTCTGTTAAACTCGACCAAATGGGAAATATCTACATTACCGGAAACTCGTGGGATAATTATGCGACAATCAAATATAATCCAGCTGGTGAACAGCAATGGGTACATGTAGATAATACCGGTATCCATAAAAATTATGTCAGTGCAATGGTTGTAGATAGCCTTGGCAATATTTATTTAACCGGATCTATAAGAAATGGAAGTGAAACAGGTAATGATTATTACACCAATAAAATCAATTCAAACGGCATAAAAGAGTGGACGGCTATATATAATGGTCCGGCGAGCAGAGAAGATGTTGCAAAGTCAATTGCAGTGGATGAATTCGGGAGTGTATATGTTACAGGTTTTAGCTGGGGAATCGAAACTTTCGATGATTATGCCACAATAAAATATAGTTCTGATGGTGTTCAGCAGTGGGTACAAAGATATAATGGACCAGCTAACGATGGAGATATCGCAAATTCAATTGCCGTAGATGGTTCAGGAAATGTATTTGTGACAGGTGAAAGCCAGGGAGATTATCTAACCATTAAATATTCACAGGAAAAAGAGAAAGAACCACCTATAAATTTAACCTATGATCTCGGGACACACTCATTAAAATGGACCAGGTCTCCCTCCGGAGGAGTGATCAATCAATTGGTTTTAAAACAGGAGTATGATCGCATTTAACTTTGACAGGGATGCCTTTAAATTGATCAGGAACAGTGAGAACTGGCCGCAATCCTGGTGGAGCCAGTTCAATTATAATGATCCGTTTTCATATTCGCCCCTGTTGTTATTTGCCGGAAGACCCGACAGTGCTTATGTAGACTGGCCTCTTTATACTGAGATAATAGGCAAGGAACAGGCTTACTTAAGCACCACGCTGAATATTGCATATCTGACTCCCGCTTTGCAGTGGAGGTGGACATCGGGGCCGTTTGAAGGTGCATGTGCAGGTTTTTCAATCTCATCGTTGCTCAGTTTTTACAAAAACCCGGACTATCTTTCTCAGTTTCCTTATATGGTCAATAAAGATCCCGGGTCAATACCTAAAACCGATAACAATGCAAGAAAAGTGATAAATCACCTGCAAAACACACAAATCTTTACTCAACCTGCAGAACTTGTACATGAACCTGCAGATTCGGCCAATCGAAGACCGGACTATGTTTTGAAGCGGTTAACAGAGATTTTTTCGGATTATGAGAGCAGTACATTGGATCAATATATATCATTAAAAACCAGGAGCGGCTATCACGCAGTACTACCGGTTGGGATCAATAAGCCTGACTTTACCCAAAATAGATATGACGTGATGGTTTATGACAGCAATCACCCCGAGGAATACAGCTACATTCTGATCTTTACTGAGAAGAATACCTGGATTCACCAGGATTTTTCGGAACAGTCTGCCGGTATTGCCCTGCGTGGTCCGGTTGCTTCCAGGCTTGGCATTTTAAGCTTTGATTCCGACTACGCCATACCGGAAAATTCATCCGTCATGTCCGATCACAATCAGGCATCATCAATCAGCAGAACGAAAAATCCATCAGCCAAGTCCACTGCCAATATGGTTGCGTCCACAACCAGAACGATATATACATCGGGATCAAGTTCTGTATCTGTTCTCGTCGACAATGAAACCCTGGCGGGTTACGACATAGTGAACAACACACTTGTATCATTCGATAATTCGATTGTTGAAGCAACGGATGGCATCCTGAGAGCACCGAAAGGATATAAATTGCCCCTGGGTGAAACCGGAGTACTCTTTACGGATCAGATTGAAGGCTCTTCGGCTGGCCTGATGTTCCAGTCATCCGGAGGTAACTATTATTTGGCTGAAAGAACAGACGGTGCCGGTCTGGATGAGACAGAGGCTATAGAGATCAATGAAGAGGGATTCACCTACCTGAACAATGATGAGGTTAGCAAAACAATCAGTCTTATTTCGTTTTTTGAAGACAACAGCCAGAGCAAGCTGGCCAGGCTCAGCGCGATTGATATCGGAGGTAATGAAGAAATCAGCCTCAACCTTGAGCAGGATGAGGTAAACCTGAAAAACACAGGCGGATCTAAAACCTACAGCATCACTCTATTGTATGCAACCTCAGAGCAGCAACTTGAATTTAATACCGTTTCAGTTCCACTGGCGGGAAACACAACACATAGCATTCAGCCTGACTGGGAAGCGTTAAGCCAATCAACATTAGAGATATACATTGATAATGGCAATAACGGAACCATTGATGATACATTGACTGTAGTGAATCAGACAACGTCAATAGAGAGGGACCGGGAATCACCGTCCCTGCCGGAGACCTACAACCTCGCGCAGAACTACCCGAACCCGTTCAATCCGTCCACAGTAATCAGCTATCAGTTGCCTGCTGCTGGTCAGGTAACGATAAGGGTATATGACTTCCTTGGCAGAGAGGTAGCATTGCTTGTCAATGAATTCAAAGCTGCCGGCCGGTATGAGGTCACATTTGACGGATCGAACCTGGCCAGTGGGGTATACCTGTACAGTATAGAGGCCGTCAATGCATCGGGAAGCAGGGGTGGCATATTTAATCAAACCAGAAAGATGCTGCTGATTAAATAACTCAATAAAAAAGACACCTCACAGCGTGAGCACCAGGTCGAACAGATCGGGGGAGCCGTCGCGCGAAAGTGTATCATACACTACGCCATCGCGGGAGAACAGATACATTTCGCTCTTTACGGAGATCCCGGTAAAAGGACGCAGCAGCCGGAATAGTGGGTCCCGTTCCTGTGCCTGAAGGGTGATCAGTGAATAGTCCGATCCCCGGTACGTGTTGTTCACATGCCGGAACAGTGCCCCGAGCGCGCCGGGGCAGTCATCGTGGGCGTACATCACCAGCGACAGCTGCCTGAGCGGTTCATGGAGCCTCACCGGTTTTGGCGCTTTCATGAAATATGAGAGGAAGCTGAGAAGGGTTGAAACGGCCCGTATTCCGAACGTCAGTTTCAGTACTTCGTAACTTTTATAGGTGTGTTCATCCCACAGCGCTGTTACAGCCCGGATCTTGCCGCCCTCCCTTGCCACAATAAACCGGTCGAGCGACAGTCCGTCTACCATGCTGGTATACCGTTCAAATCTGGATTCACCTATCACCGGTGCCATCCGGAATCCTGACGCGTAGTTCCGGTACAGGGTAAGCAGTTCGGGGATGTCGGCAGGGGAGGGCACGCCGATCTCAAACCGCGGGTCCGGCCGCATCGTCCGAAGCGGGAGCATATTGAATACCCGGTTATCGCCCAGGTGGAACGCTTTGGGTATACCCGCCCGTCCTATCCGCGTCGCTGGCCAGCACGTGTTCGATCGCTGCCTGCACCAGGCGGAAAGCCGTCCGGCCCTTCCGGTACCGGGGATCCACCCTTAGATCCATCATGAAGGAAAGAGTGCAGGGTGTTCCGGCCAGCATGGCAGGGAAATGTACCACCCCCACAAGCCCGATCACCTCCGCACCCCGGCAGGCCACATAATGCCAGGAATCCGGGTCCAGCAGCCGGTGCAGGGTATCGAAACGGGGCGTGCGCTGCACCGACAACGAAATGATGCCATCCTGATAACACCGCCGCGACAGCTGCATGATCTGTTCGTTATCGGAATCTTCGGCTGGGCGAACCGTGATAGTGTTCATAGTTTGAGTCGATGTATTGGCTGTAAACATAGCTAATTTATGTGTAGAATTCTGCTAAGGGATAGCATAATCAGTGTGTGAAAGACGCAGCCACTGCATAATTTTGGGAATTACCTTGCTTAACTCCCATGAAAAATACCGTTCCGGTTTAAATCTAATCATTGCTATCTTCAGCAAAGTTTGCACGGTATGAAATGGACGATTTCTGCCCTGTGCATTATGATAGCCTTTTAGTATTAACATAAAGGTGAAACAAAACTGCAATTACAACACCATCAGGTATCTCATGAAAGCATCCGCCTCCCTACTCTTTGCTCTCATTATAACGGTCACAACCCTTTCCGCGCAGACAACCGACCAAAAGGAATCGGTTATATCCGTTGGAGAGAGTATTCAAAGCACCCTCACATCCGCCAGTACACACACATTTACGATAGAGCTTGAGCCGGATTTTTTTGTGCACGGTTTTGTAAACCAGGAATCTGTGGATGTGGTGGTGACCATATTTAATCCGGAGGGGGAAAAAGCCGCGGAGTTCGACGGGCCTGCAAGGGGGAAAGAGTCTTTTCAGTTTACTACCAAAGCCGGCGGAGTGTACCGGATAAAAGTAACACCGTTCGAAGAGGGTGAGGGCGACTATTCGATCCTGGTTTCCATTGCCGAACCGGTCGCCGTCGATCCGGCTGCACGCGTAAACCAGATGATGATCGAATATACAGGTGATGACGTTCCCGGCGCGGCCGTGCTGGTTATAAAAAATGGTGAAACCGTTTTGCGAAAATCCTGGGGGATGGCCAACCTGGCATACGGAATTCCCATGAGTGACAGTACCCTGCATAACATCGGCTCCACGTCCAAACAGTTCCTCACCTTCGCGCTGCTGCTGCAGCAGGAAGAGGGCAAACTCTCCCTGGATGATGATGTACGCGAATACATACCAGAGCTGCCCGATTTTGGCCATACGGTTACACTCAGGCACCTTGTGAATCACACCAGTGGATATCGTGAATTCATCAACCTGGTCGCCATGACGGGCCGGAATGTTAGCACCGAGCTGGATATTGATCAGATTATCAGAATTGTTCAGCGTCAGTCCGAACTGCAGAATGAGCCGGGGAGCGAGTTTAATTACAACAATACCGGTTACGCACTAATGACGGAAGTCATTAAACGGGTTACCGGTACACCTTTCGCGGAGTGGATGAAAGAGAATGTGTTTGAACCGCTGGAGATGCATCATACGGTGGTGCGCACCAGCCCGAACCAAATCGTGGCAAACCGGTCGGTTGGGTATTCGCCGGGGAAGCAAGGAGGATTTACCGAGGCAACAGATCTTGGTGGTGCGGCAGGTGCGGGCGGCATTCACTCGACTATGGGTGATCTGGCCAAATGGGTCAGCAATCTGATCAATCCGGTAGTTGGAACCGCGGCCATGATTGAGGAGATGTCCACCCCGTTTGAATTGAACGATGGTTCACATACGCAGTACGGCCTCGGGCTGTTCATTCAGGAATTTAAAGGGTTATCCTATTTCCATCATGGCGGCGCAGATATGGCGCACCGGTCTATGCTGATGGTGTTTCCCGGCATTGATGCGGCCGTGGTCACCCAGAGTAACATGGCTGCATTCAACGGTTCGCTCACAACCCGGATCGCGGAGCTTTTCCTGGAAGAATACCTTGAAACTGATGAGACGGCGGAGGAAACGGATGAGGTGGCCGCCGAAGCCGGTGAGGAGGCTGAATTCTCCTATGAGATTGAGAAATTCGAACTTCTGACCGGCCGGTATGAGCTGGCAATTATGCCAGGGTTCATCCTCACCTTTTCACGCGACGGCGACCGTATTTTCACGCAGGCGACCAACCAGCCGGAAGTGAATCTTACGGCGACGTCCGATTCAACTTTTACCCTCACCGGAGTGAATGCCTCTGTCACCTTTCACATGAATGAGGATGCCACTGCCGATTCCCTTACCCTGCATCAAAATGGAAACCACATCGCAAGGAAGATTGCATTTACGCTTAAACCTGATCAGATGGCGGAGTATGCCGGGGGCTACTTCAGTGAGGAAATTGAGACGTTCTACACAGTGATGTTGAAGGAAGACACGCTGGTTCTGAGGCATTACCAGATGTCCGATGACCTGAAGCTCACTCCCGCCACGGAAGATACATTCGGTTCCGAATTTCCCATTTCATCTGTCCGGTTTCTTCGGAATGATGACGGGAAGATTACCGGGTTCAGGGCATCCAACGGCCGCACCCGGGACGTACTGTTCGGGAAAATGGATTAACCTGATCTCACTCTATGGAAGGAATAACCGCGAGCCCGCTCTTTTTCTGAATGGATCCGAAAGAGGTCACAGGCGAGCGGTTTTCTCTCATGAAGGATTCAAAATCACCGGTATTTTCCGGACCGACGGCAACAAGCAGCCCGCCGCTTGTCTGGGGATCAGCCAGCACATGCAGCTGTTCTTCGGTAAACGGCCCCACCTGATGACCGTAGCTCGCAAGATTTCTGTTCGTACCGCCGGGGATGCATTTTTTTTCGAGATATTCTCCGAGAAAATCCATTTTCGGAACATCATCAAAACGGATCTGTGCGCTCACCCCGCTGTGTTCACAGACCTCGGTAAGATGTCCCAGGAGGCCGAATCCCGTAACATCTGTCATGGCATGAACATAGGGTAATTCACCGATACGGCTGCCGATAGTATTCAGAAGGAGCATGGATCTTTTTGCAGCTTCGAGATGCTCCGGTTTCGACATCCCCTTCTTTTGGGATGTGGTAATTATACCAACACCAAGCTTTTTGGTGAGATAGAGTTTATCTCCGGGTTTGGCCCCGTTATTTTTTTTGATCCTGCCGGAAGGTACGATCCCCGTAACAGCCAGGCCGAAGATTGGCTCGGGGCAGTCGATACTATGACCACCGGCTAAAGGGATACCGGCTTCCTTACATACCGAACGGGCGCCATTGAGAACAATTCCGGCCACTTCCGGGGGAATTTTATCCACAGGCCAGCCCAGGATTGCAATAGCCATTAGCGGGGTTCCGCCCATTGCATAGACATCGGACAGTGCATTCACCGAGGCGATTCCACCGAAATCAAATGGATCGTCTACAATGGGCATAAAAAAGTCGGTGGTGCTTATGACCGCACTGCCGTTACCGAGATCGAACACCGCAGCGTCATCACTCGATTCGTTTCCGACGAGCAGGTTCGGGTAATCCTGAAAACCGGCGGATGTACTTATTATCGTTTTTAGTACAGATGGGGAGATTTTACAGCCGCAACCAGCGCCGTGACTGTACCGGGTAAGCCTGATTTCTGAGTGATTCATGAAAATTCCTGTGAAGTGCGGTTGTGTTGATACGTATGTACACGCTGTATGATTTCGAGTGCGGTTTGCCGCGTACGGTCAAAGGTATACGGAATACTGAACAAAGCTTCCTTTTTTTTATTCGTGACCGCTTTATGGTAGGCTTTATCATAATACGTTAAGAGCAGAGACGCGACTTCGGCCAGATCCCCATTCCCAAGGGCTTCAAGGGCTTTTTTTGTATTCAACCCGCCGAGTCTTTTCTCTATGCGCATGATTCCCTCTTCAAGCCGGTTATGGTCAGCGTTTCCGTATATATGCACGAGCCTGGCGATGCGTTCTTCTCTGCTGGTGAGGACCTCGATGAAAGGAGCGGCATTCTTTACGGCATACAGTTCATCGGGCATAACTACCCGGCCAATCGAAAGGCTTTCGTCTTCAATAAAAACCGGTTTGCCGGCATCAAAGGAAATCATCGTGAATAGTATATCATTCTGAAACTGTTCGGTGCCGGGCTGTTCCGTCTCGCCGATCGAACCAAATGCGGACCCTTTATGACATGCCAGTGCTTCCAGATCGAGTACCTGTGCACCCCCGCGCCTGATTTCATGAAGCAGGTCGGTTTTGCCGCTGCCGGTGTTGCCTGAAATCACAATGAAACGGAACTCACTGAAAATCGTTTTCAACAGATTGCGGAACGATTTATAGCCGCCTTCAAGAACTGATACATCAAAACCGGCTGTTCCGAGAAGCCATGCCATGCTGCCTGAGCGCAACCCGCCACGCCAGCAATACATCAGTACCTGTTTTGAACCTTCTTTATCGGCCTGATCCACAAGTTCCGGAAGTTTCGGCCCTGCAAATTTCAGGCCTGCCCTCACGGCTTTGTCCCGGCCATGCTGTTTATATATGGTTCCTATAACAGCCCGTTCATCATTGCTGAACAGTGGCAGGTTTATCGCTCCCGGTAGATGCCCTTGCGCATATTCAGCGGGAGTCCTCACATCGAAAACGGGTTTGTGGGCAATTTCAGTGAGAAATTTTCTTATGGGTAGTGAGCTGGTCAATGGCTGAATGAATTGGTCGGGTATTCTGAGGGAAGATGTATCGGTTATCAACTGGAAGGTGTCAATACATAATAACATGAATATTGGAAACAGAAAGATTGTTTATCAATTCTGTGAAACTTTTAAGGAAATTTTCAGAAAAAGGCTTCACGGTTCAGTATGAATCCTGGCGAATCCTGGCCTGTACACTTACTATCCCGGTTCTGTCTTTGCTGCTGCTGAACGATATGTTCACAGTAATCTTGCCGTTAAATTAAAGCCGGACGAACTCTTGATTCTGAATTTTTGGTTATCAGCAGCAAAAAATAGGCATTGGTAAACTTACCAATATTAGCCTGTGTTTGAAGAGAACTTGTATTACGTGGCAGATGAACAAACCGGGAAAACGGTCTTGATTTTGATCAGCGGGGATGATAAATGTTCGGGCAGGTAAGATTTTGTCTTCATGCGCAGTCATATATTAAATTGATCCGTATTTCAACTATATCTCAGACGAATATGACGACGAACCGTATTTTGTTACTCCTTTCAGTCATCTCAATTCTGTTTACCACTTCCTGCGATTCCGTATCATCAGATTCGGAGACCGGAATACCTCAATCGCAGGATGGAACCTGGCTAATCCCGGAAAACCAGATATTTGTGGGAGCAGGCAAAGATGGCATTCCGTCTGTTGATGGTCCATCATTCAGCACGGTAGGTGAAATATCATTTATGCAGGACGATGAATTGATTCTGGGAATAAAAGTAAAAGATGAAATCAAAGGATACCCGCATTCCGTTCTTAATTACCATGAAATTATCAATGACCGGATTGCTGACATCCCGGTTGCGATCACTTTTTGCCCGCTAACAGGTTCCGGAACGGCTTGGAGCAGGGTGATCAACGGCGAGGAAACAACTTTCGGTGTTTCGGGACTAATTCACAAAAATAACCTGATAGCATATGACCGGGCAACGAATAATTTCTGGAGCCAAATGAAAGAAATGAGTGTACATGGTTCACTGCAAAGAGAAAAAACCGCCACATACCAGTTAGTGGAAATGAACTGGAAAGCCTGGAGGGAGTCATTCCCTGAATCGCAGGTGATGAACAGAAACACTGGTTTTGCCAGGAATTACCATATATATCCATACGGTCGAAATTATAACCGGGATAACAATAATATCATTTTTCCCATACACCGCGAAGATGATCGGCTTGAGAGAAAGGCACTGGCTCACGGTGTGTATTATGACATTGATCTTCATATTTTCCCATTCGATTCATTTCAGGATAAAATCCAGGTAATACACAGAACCATAAACGGGAATGATATTGTTGTTGCTGGAAGTTTGGAATATGAAATGGTGATTTCCTTGTCGAGAGAGACAGAAGATGGTACGGTATTGACTTTTACCGAATCAGAAAAGGAACTGCCGGTGCTTATGGCAGATAATGAAGGAAATGAATGGAACGTATTTGGAGAATGCATTAGCGGGTCCAGAATAGGTGAACGTTTAAGTCATATACCTGCATATAATGCATACTGGTTTGCCTGGGTAGATTTTTACGGCGATGGCCCCCGTTCACCCATAATCGTATTTCCCTGATAAAAAAGAGTGAATTTCAAATATAGCTTATGGCAAAGAAATTTCGATTAACGTTTTTCTGTTTGCTTTTGATTCCTTGTCAGGAAATTGTAAAAGCACAGACCTGCAGTTGTGCGGGTGCTCCACTTCTTGCATCTCAGAATTATGGAATAACGGGTAGCGGCAATATTGCGATTGGAATTACGCATGAATACAATGACATAGCCAATCTGTATAGCGGAGCATCTTTCCTCGATGATAAGAATTCTGCCCGAACAACCAATTCGACCCTTTTTGAAATCAGCTATGGAATTTCACGAAGGTTTTCACTGTCGGGTACATTTAGTTATGTTATAAAAAACCGGATTACCGGACTTCAGACAGGAAATCCGGAAGATGTAACCACCCGTGGATTAGGTGACGGGGTGTTTCTGTTGAAATATGTCGTAAAAGAATCATCTCTTGCCTCCCAATACAATATCGTGTTTGGAAGTGGAGTAAAAGCACCTTTTGGAACTACATCCATCCGTCTGAATCGTTTTTTAATGAATGCGGACATGCAACCCGGATCCGGGGCCTGGGATACTGTGGCATGGTCGTATTTTTCCACAACTTTTGTTCCTCACACCAACCTTTCCCTGTACCTGGTTAATTCATATCGGCTAACCGGAACGAATGAGCGCTTTGGGGTAGATGACCGTTACCGATTTGGAAATGAGTGGATTTCGGTGCTGGGAGCTGGCAACTCAATCACAGATCGTTTGGGATATTCACTTTCCATTCGTTTCAGGCATACCATGCAAGATCAGCGTAACGAGCAAAATATGCCTAATACTGGAGGAACCTGGATCATATTGAATCCGGAGATTTCGATAGGGATTTCAGATCAACTGAAAATCAATGTTGGTTCACAAATCCCGGTTTATCAATATTTGAAAGGCACCCAACCAACCACATCCTATACGCTTTCAGCATCTGTATTTTATAATTTTAAGAAAGAGTCAGGTTTTGTTCGGTTCTGAAAAATCTGCTCTATTCTCCCGAAAGATGCTTTTTTTTAAAATCTTCGAATTTCAATGTATCGATATGTCCCTCTCCAACATACATCAGGAGTGCATTAAGTTCGGACTCGTTTAAAAATCCGCGCTGAATTCCTTTTATATCTCCGTCACCATTCATGAAAATAATCGTTGGAGTAGCATTGATTCTCATTAAATGGCTGAATGAACGTTCGCTTCTCTGTTTTCCTTTATAGGTTAGTACAGAATCGGATTCAATATCCACGGCGACCGGATAAAAAAGATCATTCATTCGCGTGTGTATTTCGGGCACCGGAAAAACTTCATTTCTCATCTGTTTGCAAAACCCGCACCAATCTGCCTCAAAAAAAAGAAACAGGTACTTATTATTGTCCACAGCTAGAGTGCGGGCTTCATCAAAATGATACCATTCCAGATCAGTTTTTGAAGTGCTCTGAGCCATTACCGTCTGTAGAACAGTTACTGGTCCACTGGTGATGATGATGGTGATAAATAATCCGGCGAGTTTCATATAGCAGTTATATTAGGTTGCCAGTTCTTAATAGTGGAGTCTGACCTGCGGCAGGAAGTTACTTTGTGATAGAAAAATGACATTTCAAAAATATCGTTTACGTTATATTCAAATATTAAATGCGGATTTAAGATCGTGTCACTGATGTATTCAGTTATGCATAGAATATAAGTTATCCGAGAGATCCTGCATCACATAAAATGTTTAATGATGTACCAGAGGAAAGATATATCAATAAACCGGAATCACGCGAACCTGGTCGCAGTATTCACCCTACTGATCTGCAGTGTTCTCCTGCCGGGCTGTGATATTGATACTGCAAGTGTTCGAAATGGCAGTAGTGCCACATTCAATATCGAAAGCGGGTGGTTGGTACCGGAACATGAAGTCATAAACGGTGGACCAGGGAAAGATGGCATCCCCCCGATTGAAGTGCCTGACTACATGAGTGCAGCTCAAGTAAATTTTATTCCTGATGAACGCCGTGTTCTCGGGATCATCATAAGCGGTGAGGTAATCGCCTATCCGCATCAGATATTAGATTGGCATGAGATAGTGAATGATCCCAGTAATATAACGATTACCTATTGCCCGCTTACAGCTACAGGTGTTGCCTGGGATGCCCGTCAGGGACCCGGCTTTGGTACATCCGGACTACTCTTTCGAAATAATTTAATTGCCTATGACCGCAAAACGGAAAGTTTATGGTCACAAATGCGGATGCGTTCGATAAATGGAGAGCACATGGGGGCCAGTGTAGAGCCTTTAAATATTCTTGATACTACCTGGAAGACGTGGAAAGCCATGTATCCCGATTCAAAAGTACTTTCCACAAAAACCGGATACGACAGGGATTACCAGTCTTACGCGTACGGAAAAAGTTTTGATGAAAAAGATGATCTCATACTTTTCCCAACCAAAAACCGGGACGACACCCGATTAAATGCCAAGGCGAGGGTTCACGGTATTTTTACGGATGAAGCACTTGAAGAAAATTCTAGAGTCAGAATTTATGAGATAAGCAAACTAAGTAACGAAATCGAAGTAATACACGATGAAATTGATGGTGAAAAGTATGTAATTGTCGGTAGCAGCGAACTTGATTTTGCTATTGCCTACAAATCTGTGATACACGATGGCACTGAATTATTATTTGAAGCGGTTTTGAATGAGCTTCCGGTAGTGATGAAAGATCAGCAAGGTAATTTATGGAGTGTGTTTGGGGAAGCTGTGGATGGGCCCCGCCAAGGGGAACGTCTGCGTCAGGCAAAATCATATTCCGGTTTCTGGTATGCATTCAGGGATATGTTTACACTGCCCGAGATATATTCGCTGGATAAATAACGGATTATTTCATTAGGGATTAACGGATTATAGAACTGAACCGGATGGCTTCAAGAATAATCCTTGCAGTAATGTTATAGGGGACATTAATAGGGCAATCAGAGTACATTCTGGTTTGTTTTCTGTCTGCATAATCAACCTGGTGTATTAATCGGGTTACCATCAGGTTCAGCTCACGGTTTTTATGGTAATTTCTTGCCAACCTGAATCAGATTTTTTGTATGTTCATCACGATTGATCATAAAGGCATCCGATCGCCCATTCGGATCCGTCTTAAGCATGGTCAGTGGATTTTGTTCTTGTATGGTATCCTTTAGCAGGGGTACTGCATCCAATCAATCAAACATAGGAAACCGACTTTGATACTTGGCTATCTGGACTGGGCCATCATCGGCCTGTTTTTTGTAATCCTCCTCTCTATCGGTTTTGCCGCCTCGCGCCAGGCCGGGCAGAGTACCACCAACTTCTTTCTGTCGGGCCGCAACATGCCCTGGTGGCTGCTTGGGGTATCGATGGTGGCTACCACCTTCTCGGCCGACACCCCCAATCTGGTAACCGATATGGTGCGTACCGGCGGGGTTGCCAGCAACTGGCAGTGGTGGGCTTTCCTGCTCACCGGCATGCTCACAGTTTTCGTCTACGCCAAATTGTGGAACCGGTCGAAGGTTATGACAGACCTCGAGTTCTACGAATTGAGGTACAGCGGCAGGATGGCGGCCTTTCTCCGTGGATTCCGGGCTGTGTACCTGGGCTTTTTCTTCAATGTGATGATTATCGCCACTGTCTCGCTGGCCTTCATCAAGATCGCCGCCGTCATGCTCGGCCTGCAGCCATCCACCGCACTCATCATCGCCTCGGTTATAGTGGTCTTCTACAGTGGCCTGGGCGGGCTCAAGTCCATCCTGTGGACCGACCTTTTTCAGTTCTCCTTCGCTATGGCGGGAGCGGTGATCGCGGCCGTGTATGTGGTGAATTCACCCGAAGTCGGTGGCCTCTCAAATATGTTATCGCATCCCAATGTGGCCGACAAGCTGAGCCTGGTACCCTCCATATCGCAGCCCGAACTGTTCATCAGCATCTTCCTCATCCCCATTGCCGTGCAGTGGTGGTCGGTCTGGTATCCGGGAGCCGAGCCCGGCGGGGGCGGGTTCAACTTTTTCCACTATGCGCTCAGGCCCTGGCCATGGATTCTCGTTGGGCTGGGTTCTCTCATCGTTTTCCCCGATATCGCCAGCATGGCCCGTCAGTATCCCGATGTGCCGGCTCAGTACATGCAGAACGACTTTGCCTACCCCGCCATGCTCCGCGAATTTCTGCCCACCGGCCTCCTCGGGCTGGTGGTCGCCTCCCTGATTGCAGCGTATATGTCGACCACTGCATCGCAGCTCAACTGGGGCTCTTCTTACCTGGTGAACGACTTCTACGGACGCTTTTACCGGCCGGATGCCACCGAGAAGCAGCGTGTCCGGTTCGGGCGGATCTCGACCATCACCCTTATGTTCTTCTCGGTGCTGCTGGCCCTGGTGTTGCAGAACGCCCTTCAGGCTTTCCAGTACATCCTGATGATCGGTGCCGGCACCGGCCTCATCTATATCCTGCGTTGGTTCTGGTGGCGCATAAACGCCTATTCCGAACTCTCTGCCATGGTTGCAGCGGGTGCCTTTTCGCTGATGTTCATCCTGATAGATAACTTCCTCCTCATACGGCTCGATGACGGGTTTGTGGATGTATTCGGCCTGCAGATGAGCGTTGGCTACTGGAACGTCATCAAGCTGCTGGGTACCGTCATCCTTACCTCGGCCTCGTGGATCACCGTAACCCTGCTCACGAAGCCGGTCGATGATGAAACCCTCCGCAGCTTCTACCAGAAGATCAAGCCTGGCGGCCCGGGCTGGAAACAGGTTGTCTACCGTGCGGCGAATGATGGCGTGGAACTGACCAAGGGTGATGACCTCGCCTGGGACGTTCCCACCGGAATCATCTGCATGATCTTCGGTACCATGTTCGTCTACAGCATGCTCTTTACGATCGGAAACCTGCTTTATTCCAACTTCGCTTCTGCCATCGCGCTGGCGTTGGTGGCGGTCGTCTCGGGCATTTCACTTATAAAATTCTGGCACAGACTGAAGATGAGGTAGGGGATGGGAACGGCGGGCCGTCGTGATGCTGGGCAACAGGTCTGGAATGAACTGAAATTTTAGCTGTTAAATATCTGAGGATTTTCATGATAAAATCACAAAAAATGAAAAAGCCCGCACTTGTAATACTCGCAGCCGGGCTTGGCAGCCGGTATGGTGGTCTTAAGCAACTCGAGGCCATCGGCCCGGGTGGGGAGACCATCATTGATTACTCGGTCTACGATGCTATGCAGGCAGGGTACGGCAGGGTGGTGTTCGTCATCAAAAAGGAGATGGAGGAGGCGTTCCGTGATCGCCTGCTTTCACGCTTCGAACATCGGGTGGAGACGGCCTGCGCATTCCAGGATCTGAGCGACCTTCCGCCGGGTTTCACATTGCCCGAAGGCCGGGAGAAGCCCTGGGGCACCACCCATGCGGTGTTGGCCGCCGAAGGTTTGGTGGATGAGCCCTTTTCGGTGATCAACGCCGACGATTTCTACGGCTCCGACGCGTACCGGCAGATGGCCGCGTTCCTCAATACCGGGGCCAACCCGCCAAACGGCGGCAACAGCCATGCCATGGTCGGTTACCGGCTGGCCAACACGCTTTCAGAACACGGCACTGTATCGCGCGGGGTCTGCGAAACGGATGAGGCGGGCAGCCTGATCACAGTGGTCGAGCATACAAAAATCAGCCGTGAGAACGGCAGCATCATCAGTCATGCCGCGCAGCCACCGGTTGAGCTGAAGGATAACGACCTGGTCTCAATGAATTTCTGGGGCTTCACACCAGACCTGTTCCCCCTTCTACAGGATGAATTTATCTCCTTTCTGCAGAAAAATTCGGGCGAGCTGACCGCAGAGTGTTACCTGCCGGTGGTTGTGAACCGGCTGATCCGGCAGAAGAAAGTGAGCGTGAAAGTACTCGATTCCACCGCCGACTGGTTTGGCATCACCTACAACCAGGACAGGGATGCAGCCAGGGAAAACATGCTCCGGAAGATCCGTTCTGGAGAATATCCCCGGGACCTGTGGGCCTGAAGGCAGTTACACAGTTTTTGGATGTCCACCGGGCAAAACGCTACGCACTTGGCACAGTTAAAATAATGACGGGCCTGAAGATTGTATCAAATTCCGACGGTTGATCATTACCCGGAAAAAGTCCCTGAACCAGCACAAGGAAATATTCTGAAATCGCATATGAGGCACCTGTATTGACTTCTCCGGAAAATCACTTCGAAATCCCGCCGAATATTGCCGGTGTGCTTGGGCATTTCCGGACATCGGGCTCCCTTACCCGGGCCCGCAGGTTCGGGTCCGGCCACATCCACACCACATGGCTTATTGAATCCGCCGGTTCGGGTAAGTCAGCCGGATCAGATGAGTCCGATGGCTACATCCTGCAGCAATTCAACAACAGTGTTTTCCCGCTCACAGCCGCGACCATGGAGAATATACGCCTCGTAACCGGGCATCTGCGGCTAAAATGGGGTGAAGGCAGCGGCTTTGTGGTGCCGCAGTTGATCGAAACGACATCCGGCGGGCTTTTTCATACCGATGCAGAAGGCAATCCGTGGCGCATGTACCGAAGGATCCTGCCCGGCATCAGCTACGATGTGGTGCCCGATGCTCCGCTGGCGCACGAGGCGGGCAGGATCTTCGGTAAATTCATCGCCGACCTGAGCGATCTGCCACCCGAACAACTTACTGTGGTAATTCCTGGCTTCCACTCGGCGGAGCTGAGGTACCGACAGCTGCAGAAGGCCATCCGTAACGATACCGCCCGCCGCAGAAGCGAGGTGGCGGCTGAAATCAGCTTTGCTGAACTGAATTCCGATGTTATGATGGAACTTCCCCGCCGCCAGGCCTCCGGCGAGATTCCCGTACGGGTAACCCACAATGACACCAAACTCAACAATGTACTCTTCGATGAACATAACCGTGCCGTGTCGGTTATCGACCTCGACACCGTGATGCCGGGGCTCTCGCTCTACGACTTCGGCGACCTGGTGCGCACTGCGGCAAGTACCGGCGACGAAGACGAGGCCGACCTCAACCGGATCGGCTTCAGCCGCTCTCTGTATGATGCTATCCGTGAGGGTTTTCTGGATCAGGCGGGCCATCTTCTCACTCCGGCCGAAATCGCACTGTTGCCGCTCTCGGGCCGGTATATGACCTGGATCATGGGCATCCGCTTCCTGGCCGACTACCTCAATGGTGATGTCTATTACCAGACACACTACCCGGGCCAGAATCTGAGGCGCTGCCGTGCCCAGTTCAGATTGATGGAAACCATGAGTATGTGATCAGATAATTTTCGTTGTGCCTCCCTGCTCCAGTTGGATGTCCATCACCGGCTTGTTGGTCTCCCAGGCGCCGCGCGTGAAGTCGGGGATGTCGACCGAGGCCGACCGGTTCGCAACCGACTGCTCCGTGAGCGGGGCGATGGCGCTCCACAGTGCGGCATCGTAGACGTCGATCTCGAGCGGAAGACCGTTTCGAAGGCAGTCGATCAGCCGCCAGTCCATGATGGTATCCATGCCACCGTGCCCGCCCACCTGCCTGGCCATGTCGCCCACGCGCTTTGTGATCTCGGGTGTGTATTTAGTCTCCAGCTCCTTCATGGCCTCATCATCCAGCCAACCGGTGTGACTTGTTGATATCCGTGCGGGCATGGGCCACTTTTGGGCGGTTCCCTTCGTGCCGCTCACAAGGTAGATGCGCGTATAGGGCCGCGGCGATGTTACGTCGTGCTGGATCATGATCGTGCGGCCCTTTTGAGTGCGGATAGTGGTCGTGTTCATATTGCCCCGGTAGTTTTTGCCCACGAAGGGTTTCCAGAGGTCGTTTTCGTCGGCCAGTTCCCGGGCGCGGTCGGCCATCATAAAGTCGTTGCCTGATACCGACACCAGGTAATCCATTCTGTCGCCGCAGTTGATGTTCATCAGTTTCGACATCGGCCCGATGGCATGTGGCGGGTAGAGCAGGCCGTTCCGCTCCGAATTTTCCCGAAGCCGCCAGAGATCATGATAGTAGGTCTCCGAGAAGTTCAAATCCATGAGGTCATGAATATAGGCCCCTTCACCGTGAACGATTTCGCCCAAAAAGCCCTGGTGCGCCATGTTCATCACCATCATTTCGAAAAAATCATAGCAGGTATTGCCCAGCATCATGCAGTGTTGCCCAGTTTTCTCCGAAGTTTCGACCAGCTGCCAGCATTCGTCGATGGTTTTAGCCGCCGGCAGTTCCACGCCCACGTGCTTGCCCTGCTCCATGGCGTAGACACTCTGTTCTGCATGCTGATCCCAGGGCGTGCAGATGTAAACCAGGTCTACATCGTCGCTGTCGCACAAGGCCTTCCAGGAGTCGGCACGGCCGGAATAGAGCCGGGGCCTGTGCACCGTGGCATCGAGTTCGGCTTTGGCCTTTTCAGCCCGGTCGGTTTCGATGTCGCAGATGGCTGTGATCTGTACACCCTCGATGCGCGGAAGCCGATTTACGGCCCCCGAACCCCGGTTGCCGATGCCGATCAGTCCGATGCGAACGGTTTCAAGTTTCGGGGCAGCACGGCCCGACATATTTCCGGCCATAAGGCTGGAATATTTCCTGCCGGTGAGTCCTGCCGGCAGCATATTAGCGAGGGATGATCCGATGAAGCCGGCTCCGGCCAGCCCCAGAGAGGCCTGTTTGATAAAATCGCGACGATCCATGAGTTGTGTATTTAATTTCGTTTTATTGCGGGATGTTTATATATGCTTGTCAATAGTTTCATAATAATAGTATTTACTAAATATTTAAACACAAATACGCAACTTTCGGTGATTGGAAAACAATCAGCATATAGAACGATCAGCTTATAATCGGTCTGCTACCCACAACTAACCTCACGCTCCTTGTTATGACCAGGTGGATAAGGTACATGTAGGCCCCCAAGGATCAGAAAAATAATACCACCACTGGCAGCGATTTTGGAATGTTGTGCACCTGTAATCTCCGGAGGACTTCCGCCCGATTCCGTAATCAAATTTTAAGAAAGGCAGAAAAGATATCGGAGACTATAATTTGAGCACAAAATTTGACTTGACAAAATCTGAATTCCGGTTTAAATGAGCAGCAGATAAAGATTTTTTCAATACTACTTTAAGTTCACTATAGGTAGCCGGTTTGGTGATGTAAATATTGGCTCCATGAGAAAATGTATCATCGATATCTTCTTTAGACGAAGACGTAGAGTAGATTGCAATCGATATATCGCTGTACTTCTCATGGTTTCTGATCTCATTCAGGCATTCTATACCGTTCATATTCGGCATATTGAGATCCAGAAAGATAATATGGGGGAGCGGGTTATTTTCGTTTGTCAGAAAATCCATCAGCTGTTTGCCATCAATCACCATACTGACGTTGATATCTTTATCTATCTCATTCAGGATCTCTTTGAAAATAAGCCTGTCGTCCTCATCATCGTCGGTTAGAAGAACGCGAAATGGAGTTTTTTGACTGTTCATTAATCCACCGGTGTTTGAGCCTCTGCAGGCATATAAATATCAAATGTGGTTCCTTTGTTCGGGGTACTGGCCACAAATATTTCCCCATTATGATGGGTCACAATTTTCTTCACAGTTGCCAGCCCGATTCCCGTACCCGGATATTCATCTTTTGAGTGGAGTTTTTGGAATACCTCGAATATTTTTTCATTGTATTTTGCATCAAAACCGATTCCGTTATCAGAAACTGAAATATGGCAATACATTTGATTCGGAGACAGGTCTTTCACTTTCAGTTCACTCCCATTTACAATACGGCTTTTGATCTTTATGTGAGGTTTTTTTCCGGGTTTTGAAAATTTGAGCGCATTGCTGACAAGATTGTACATCAGCTGCCGGAACTGAAAGACAATAACATTTGCCACACACATTTCTTGCAGCTCAATAGTGGCTTGTTTTTCCTTAATATCGTCGTTGAAGTTTGCTAAAACCTCTTCAGTAATCGTACCCAGATCTACGGGTATAAACGTTCTCTCCGACGTATTGAGGCGTGAAAAAGCGAGCAGATCATCTATAAGCTTCTGCATCCGTTTTGCAGAACGCTGCATAACAGTGAAATAGGTTTTGCCCTTATCGGAAAGGTTTTGATTCTCTTTTTCGAGTACAAGGTCTGCAAAGGTTTGAATTTTTCGCAGAGGCGCCTGCAAATCGTGGCTGGATATATAGGTAAAAGCTTCGAGCTCTTTATTCATTTCCACCAACTCCTTGTTCATATGACGGAGTTCTTCAATAGCACTTTTTAACTCAACAGTCCGTTCTTCTATTTTCTCTTCAAGCTCTTTGGTATGTTGTTCCTGAATTTCATGCCGTTTATTTCTCTCTTTTATATGTTCAGTAATATCTTCTACTGACAAGAGGATTAAATTTTCAGATCCATCATCTTTCGCAACTTCCCGTGCATTCAGCAGCAGATGAAGCTCCCCAATTCCGGGGAAGGTATGGATGACTTCATAATCAACAACAACAGGATTATCGGGAATAATATCTTCAAGCAGTTTTTTAATTTTTGAAAAGCCCCACATCTTATCACCCAGATTATAAATCAGTGACCCAACGGTATCCTTTTCTTTAAGCTTAAATAGTTTGTAAAAAGAATTATTAACGGTTCTTACCCGAAGGTTTTTATCCAGCACGAGAAGTGGCTCGTGAATATTTGCAACAATAGATTCAGAATAATTTCTTTCAGCTTCGATCTGTTCATTTAAACTGTTCATCTCCTGGTTCAGGACTATCAGCTCTTCATTAGTGCTCTGAAGTTCCTCCTTACTGGTCTCTAACTCTTCATTTAAACTCTGTAACTCTTCACTGCTGCTCATCAACTCTTCATTGGCACTTTGGAGCTCTTCGATGGCAACTTCCTGATCCTCCGTAATTTTTCGCATATCCTCCCTGGTGTCAACAATTTCTTGCTCTAATTGCTGAATGCGAAGATCTTTATCGGTATCCGGCACTGTGCCTTCAGTTTCAGGTCCTTGTACGTCTTTCTCTGAAGTGGTGTCGTGAAACAGTATTAAAAAATGTGGTTCTATAGTATTGGCAAGCCGAATAGCTTCGATGGAAATGGTATGAAGTTTATCATTTTGCTTGACCGGAATGTTCTCTTTTTTTACTTCTACAGCCCCCTGTTTTACTTTATGCAGAATATTACGTAGTTCAAAAGCCAGTCCCGGCACTGCCAGTGCCATTAGATTATGGCTCGGTTTCCCTGACGATTGCTCTAAATATGGCCCGGTTTTGCCCCGGTACTGTACGATATCCATCGCTTCATTAACCACTACACCGGCAGGGGTGTAATTTTTGAGCATATACTCGTCTGCCGTTTTTTGAAAGTCGGGACTCCTCTTTTCCGCTATTTCTATTTTTTCCCTCTGATTGTAATCAAGTTCCGAAGTCCGGTTAACCACCTGCATGAACTTACTGGATGCATCTTTACGTGAATATATATTATCACTTTTTGCAGCTTCAAAAAAAAGTTCGGGAACGCCATTGGTTGTTTCCGATTTACCGAGAAATAATATCCCGTTTGGGTTCAGAACATAATGAAACGTAGTAAGTGCTTTTTTTTGTAAATAGGGTTCAAAATAGATAAGCACATTACGACAGCTTACCAGGTCTATTTTGCCAAATGGAGGGTCTTTTAAAAAATTATGAACGGCAAAAACGCACATATCCCGAACCTGCCGGGTTACCTGAAAATTTCCATTTGATTTGGTAAAGTACTTCTTTATTCGTTTGTCAGATACACCTGTTAATTCAGTCGACGAATAAGTGCCTAATCGAGCTTTGTCAATTGCGGATTCGCTTAAATCAGATGCAAAAATCTGTACTTTTTTTTCGGGGTTTCCCACAGATCGGGATTCTAATAGTTCTCTGAACAAAATGGCCAGAGAATATGCCTCCTCCCCTGTACTACAACCCGCCACCCATACGCGTAAAGTTTTATCATCAAGAGTTTTATCTAATAGATCCGGCAAAAATTTGGCAGATAAATTTTCAAATATTTTAGGGTCACGGAAGAATGAGGTTACTGGAATCAGAAAATCACTATACAGGGTATCCTGCTCCTCTTTTTTTTCTCTTAAATATTCAAGATAGGCAGAAACACTTTTAATTTTGTTAATGGCCATCCTACGAAGGATTCTTCTGCGGATTGTGGTCTGTTTGTAATAGGTAAAGTCTGTGCCTTTTCGAACCCGCAACATAGTGATGATTTGCATAAATGCACCTTCCCCATTCCGCTCCGAGGGGATATCCGAAGCATCCTCGGTTTTAATAAAGTGCTTTATTTCGAGTAATTTTTTCGGGATCTCTTCCGGTCGGAGTACAAAATCAACTACACCTGCCTGAATTGCACTGCCGGGCATTCCATTGAAATCTGCCGATTCCACATTCTGCGCGAAGGTAATGCCCCCACCATCTTTTATGGCTCTTAAACCGTTGGTACCATCCGATGCCGTACCCGACAGTACCACACCAATGGCATGTGATTCATAAATTTCAGCAAGCGCTGAAAATAAAAGATCAATGGGAAAGATCCGTTCTGATTTTTTCTTCTCGGGCCGGTCAATGAGCCGTAATTCGCCATTCGATGCCTTCATCAATTTGTCGCTGGGCATCACGTAGACGTGGTCAGACTCCAATTTACACTCATCCGACAACTCTGTTACCGGCATGTTTGTCACTTTTTGAAGTATTTCGGGCAGCAGGCTTTCGTGGTCAGGATCTAAATGCTGTACAAATAAAAAAGCCATGCCGGGTTCATCCGAAATGGCTCTGAGTAATTCTTTAAAAGCAGATAACCCCCCTGCTGATGCACCAATAGCAACAACAGGAAATGGATTTTCAGATTTTTTTCTTTTTTTCTTTTTAGCTGACTGATTCTCTGACTTTTTGGCCATTTTATTCAATCTGTAGTTAGCATAAAGCTCTCTTTACCCGGAAGATCCAAATCCTTATCTGCTATTATTTTAAGTGATTTGTACATAAGCACTTTAAGATCCCAAAAATTTGCCGGTTTTCGAATATAATAGTGTGCCGCATCTTTAAAAACCTGCTTTATCATTTCATTATTAGTAGCAGTTGAAAAAATTATTACGGGCAAATCCTGCAATTTTGTGTTTCTCTTTATTTCGCCTAACGCTGCAAATCCGTTTTTTCGGGGCATATTCAGATCAAGAAAAAGAGCATCAGGAAGCCTGGTTTTTTTTCTGAGCCATTCCATAAGTTCATCACCGTTACTGAAAGTAGTGAGTTTAACAGATACCGGCAATTCGTCTATGGCCTCTTGAAACAGAAGTCGATCGTCATCATCATCTTCAGCCAGAATTATGTTTAATTTACGACTGATCGGCTTGAAATCTTTTGCATTTTCCATTAATAAACGTACTTAAAATTGCGGTGTTTTCAATTAATTATTGTTCAAAGCGTAGCTTAAACAGTTACTGATTGGATCTTGAATGATCCTTTATTCTGATAGACAACATCACATATTGAAGTTCGGGTAAACCCTGTTAACACATTTACCAGGTTATCGCGTAAAAATACGCAATAAAAGTTCACCTTTACGTCTATATTGGTATGTATAGTGCAGGTTTATTGTGCACACAAAGGTATTGGATGCAATTTTTCAAGAAGAGAATGTTTCGGATTCAGGACTTAATTAAAGTTGAGTGGGTTAAAAATGAAAAAAAAGAGTAAAACTAATAAGCCCGATAAAATTTCCAAAGTAGTTGTAATTGGTACATCTGCAGGGGGGCTAAAGGCATTAAAAGAACTAATCAGCCAACTGCCTAAAAACTTTGCTCTCCCGTTATTGGTTGTCCGACATATCTCTCCATATGTTACGGGAAATGTACTCATAGATGAACTTAATAAGCTAAATACCGTAAAATGTCAGCAAGCCGAAAACGGGAAAGAATTGAAAGCCGGCCATTTATATATGGCTCCGTCCGATCATCACCTGCTTATTGGAGAAAACCTGAAAATGTTGGTAACCAAAGGAGCCCACGAAAACAGGTCACGTCCTGCTATTGATCCATTATTTCGATCAGCTGCCGTTGCATTTGGGAGTGGTGTTATCGGAATATTGCTGACCGGATATCTTGATGATGGAACAGCAGGAATGAAGGTTATCAAAAGATGCGGAGGAATCTGTATTGTTCAGGATCCTGAAGAAGCAGAATATCCGGCCATGCCAAGAAATGCTTTGAATAATGTAGAGGTAGATTATTGCCTGCCTGTTTCTGAAATGGGAAATCTTCTTGACAAGCTTATTCCAAAAAAATTACCAAAACGCAAAACTATTCCTGAAGATGTAATAACAGAGGCTAACATTGCCGAACGTGTATTAAGTGATTTATCTTCAGTTAATAAATTGGGCGATCAGGTTCCTTTTAACTGTCCTGGTTGTGGTGGTGTTCTGTGGAAAGTAAAAAAGGACAGCAACTTACGGTTCCGTTGCCATACCGGACACGCCTATACTGCAGCTGCCCTTTTAGCTGAACAGACTGAAAAAATTGAAGAAACCATGTGGTCTGCGCTACGAATGTTCGAGGAACGAAAAAACCTGCTCACTGAAATGGCACATGAGAAAAAAGGTATTGGTTCTGAATCAGCCCTTGAAAGGGCAAAAATGTCAGAGGTTCATATACAACGGATCAGGGCAATTTTGAATACAGCTGAAACTGAAATTGAGGATGATAT
>JAIVHB010000105.1 GCA_020201275.1 Rhodothermaceae bacterium
CCCGTTGTAGTATGGAGCAGGGATCCCAAAACGCCTGATGACTATGAAAAAATCGGCACCCTGAAAATTCCGGGCCTCAATGGTGTTGAGCCCGTAGGTATTCCGGCGATCAGGGCTGACATGCTCTCAAGATTTGTAAAGGGCAATCTGTTGTTTCGAAGAAAGGTAATTCTGGCAAACAAGATGATGCATATATCACAAAAAAACATGGATACGTATGGGTTGCCTGAATCCCCGCTTGTTTTGCCAAATCCTGATGTTATCGATTACAGCAAGTACACAGCCCGACCATCGTCGCACCCGCGTGTGGTATATCTTGGGCGTTTCGATCCCATTAAACGACCCTGGATTTTCCTCGAGCTTGCAAGGAAATTCCCAACTGTTGAATTCGTAATGATGGGCAGGAACCATTTTGAGTGTAAAGGAGGGTGGTGCCCTGACAGTATCCCTGAAAATGTGGTATGACGGGCCACCTCAGTGGTGATGAAAAATATGAAATGCTTTCATCAGCCTGGGTGCTGGTAAATACGTCCATTCATGAAGAGACTCCTGTATCCGTTTTTGAAGCACTTGCTCTTGAGACCCCGGTAATCAGCTTCGAGGACTGGGGGGGAATTGTTCAAAATTATGGTGTCACCATCGGCTGGGTACCTGGTACCGGTCTGGAGGGCCTGCCTCAGCTGGCGGAGGCCTTGCAGTTGCTGCTTACCAAACATGATTTAAGGAAAAAGCTTGGCGAGAATGGAAAAGAATTTGTGATGAGAGAACACAATGACGGGAAATTCCTGGATGCGTTCAGGTTGATATGCGAAAAAGCAGGGTTATAGCAGCAACATTTGTGCAGATAGTACTCAATTGTTATAATTTTATAATTAGCAGAGATACGATGTGTTTTCGTATTGTGAAGTGCATGTACTGTAATTCAGTACCGGCCTAAAGTATTCTATCAAGTGGATGTTTTGGTTCTGCAGGATTCTTAAATTATTGTCATAATCAGACTGTAGCTGAAAATAAATTAAAAAAACCGGTAAAAAATTGTATCACCGGATCGTGTATGCCAGGAATTAAATCAAGGGGAAAGATTCTCGTTTTCAACACATCATTTTTTGATGTGAGCCAGACCTTCGTTTACCATCAGGTTGCTGTTCTTTCAAAGCACTATGATATGGAACTGTTAGGCATGGCATTTATGAACCCGCATGGCTACGACCTGAATTCCTTTGAAAAGCATAAAATAACCCGTCCGGGTGGGTTTTTTAACCGGGTGCTCTACCGGCTCTTTGGCATCAGGTTTTTTTCCGCCGCATCTCTGCTAACATTGTTCAGATTGTTCCGGGAAAATCAGTTCAGGGCCATCCATGCTCACTTCGGGACCAATGCGCTGCTTATACTTCCTTTTGCCCGTTTCTTCAGAATTCCACTGGTTGTTACGTTTCACGGTGCCGATGCCTCCAGAATGCTCAGGGTAAAGAACTATGTTAAGAGACTTCCGAAACTGTTTGATTACGCGTCGGCCATTATCATAGTAAGCCGGCATATGGAGAAATCACTAAAGCTTGACAAATGGATGCATAAGGTCCACATAATACCATGTTCTGTTGATCCGGGTGAATTTGTGGCAAATCCGTTGAAAAGGGAGAATGGAAGAATAAGGTTGATTCATGCAGGCAGATTAACTCCAAAAAAAGGAGTACCCAACCTGATTCAGGTATTTGCAGAATTGGCGTCAAAATATCCCGAAGTTGATCTTGATCTGGCAGGAGAGGGCGATGATGAAGAAGAATGCAGACAGATTGTAGAGAGTAGCGGTTTGGAGAAGAGGGTACGCTTTCACGGTGCTGTTGGCCATGTTACTATCAAAAAATTGCTAAATAATGCCGATATATTTGTGCTGAACAGCCGTACCGCTGCTGATGGCGACATGGAGGGTACGCCGGTTTCCCTGCTTGAGGCCATGAGCCTGGGTATCGCAGTGGTATCAACCCGACATGCCGGTATACCGGATGTTATCCGGGATGGTGAAAACGGACTTATAGTGCCGGAACATGCCGATGAAGCACTTGGTATAGCCATTGAACGTCTGATTGTGGATGAAGAACTGCGCCAGTCGCTCGGCCGGGAAGCGATAAAGACAGTCAGGCAGGATTTTTCCC
Source organism: Rhodothermaceae bacterium (assembly GCA_020201275.1). GTDB lineage: Bacteria > Bacteroidota > Rhodothermia > Balneolales > Cyclonatronaceae > RECM01. The sequence goes on from JAIVHB010000105.1 coordinate 2,154, forward strand.
TCGATGTGATGGAAGAAAAACTGATCCGGGTGTTTGATTCCATACGTTGATGCCGCTTTTTTAAAGTTATATCTGTGAAATCATCCGGAGTAATTGTTAAAAAGCCCGGGTTACGACTTAAATATGAGTTGCCATTTTCTAAATTGATTTCATTACGAATTTTTGTGCACTCTATTTTAAAGTTTAGCCTGTTAGTTCATTATTGGATGTCATTTAGCGGGTTATAAACAGATTAATCACTATGATTATTTCATTTAGATATGAAGATTGGTAAACCGGAGCTGACAGAAAATGAAAATTTGATTACCTGGCAGGTTACGGTAGATTATTCACATGATCACAGGGTACTATGGTTCACAGTGCCGCTTGCTTACAGGGAGATGGTTACAACCTTATCGGATTCGGCCCTGACCGCTCTTATCATCCCGGCCATGGCGGCAAATGATAACATTGAAATTTTCGGAAGCATCAGCGAACGCGTGTACCGTAGTATTGCAGGGCCTGTTCAGCATGTATTGAGTCTGATACTGCCAGTACTGAAACCAGTAAAGGTTAAAGCCGAAAAATTGGTTGTAAAACCACAAACCGGATCAGGTGTGGCTACCGGATTTTCGGGTGGTGTTGATGCCTATAGTGTTCTGGCTGATCATCACTACGATAAATCAAGGATGGATCTGAGGTTAACACATTTACTTTTCCACAATGTGGGTTCACATGGTTTTGACAGTAAAGGCCGGCAACTATTCAGAAAGAGGTATGACCACCTGAAACCTTTTGCCGACCGGACAGGGCTGCCGTTTATTCCGGTTGATTCAAATCTTGACGAATTCTATCCTGGTTTTAATTTTCTGCAGACACATACACTTCGAAATATGGCCGCTGCCTTACTGCTTCAGCAGGGTATAGGTCATTATATCTATGCATCATCCTATACCTATCCTGAGATAGTTAATAATCGCAAAAACAAACTATGCCTTAATGACAGTTTACTGCTCCCGATGATTTCCAGCAGCGGATTTGAAATGATCTCTTCCGGGGCTGAACTTTCCCGTCTTCAAAAAATCATCATGATTTCGGAGATTGAAGACAGTTATGATGCCTTAAATGTATGTACAGACAGTGTTACAAACTGTTCAAAGTGCATAAAGTGTCTTCGAACGCTGTTTGCACTTGAACTCACTGGCAACCTTGAGCGTTTCAGCGCGTCGTTTGATCTTGATGTATACCGAACATATAAATTTCGATATATGCCGGAGTTATTATCCGGAAATCGGACAGCTGCTGCAGAGTTGCGGCAAATAATGCGCGAAAAAGGTATTAGAATTCCATTGTCGGCTTACCCAAAGGCTCTGGTAAGAATACTAAGATCACGTGGGAATAAAGTTTAATTTCAGGAAGCATTGTATGATGAATACATTTACCTTTGTAAAGTTTACCCATAAAACCATTTCCCAATTTCATGAGTAAAATACTGGTTACCGGTTCAGCCGGTTTTATCGGCTATCACCTGGTCAATCGCCTTCTGGCCGACGGGCACGATGTTACCGGTCTCGACATTATCAATAGCTATTACGATATCAACCTTAAGTTTGACCGCCTGTCTGAAACCGGTATCGACAGGGCAGATGTGGAATCATCCGTGGGCAGGCTTGTGAAAAGCCATTCTCAAAATCGATATCAGTTTATACGCCTCGATCTTGAAAAGGGAAATGAACTGATTGATCTGTTTAAAAAGGAACGGTTTGACTCGGTGGTCCATCTGGCGGCACAGGCCGGTGTGCGTCACAGCCTTACGCATCCGCACGATTATATTTCGGCCAATATTACCGGCTTTCTGAACATCCTGGAGGGCTGCCGCCACTATCCGGTAAAGCACCTTGTGTACGCGTCGTCAAGCTCGGTATATGGTGCCAATAAAAGATGCCGTTCTCGGTGCATCATAATGTGGACCACCCGATGAGCCTTTACGCGGCCACCAAAAAAGCGAACGAACTGATGGCCCACACCTATGCCAACCTGTTCAATATACCCAGCACCGGATTGCGCTTTTTTACCGTTTACGGTCCGTGGGGGCGGCCCGATATGGCCCTGTTCCTGTTCACAAAAGCCATGCTGGAGGGGCGCACTATCGATGTGTACAACAACGGGCAGATGGCCCGCGACTTCACCTACATCGACGACATTGTGGAGAGCGTAACCCGTCTTATCCCCAAACCGCCGGTTCCGGATACATCCTGGAACGCCGAAAATCCCGATCCGGCTACCAGTTTCGCCCCTTACCAGATCTTCAACATCGGATCGAACAAACCGGTAAGGCTGATGGACTTCATCTCGGAGATAGAAAAACAGACCGGAATCACCGCCGAGAAGCACTATATGCCCATGCAGGCTGGCGATGTACCAAAGTCCTGGGCCGATGTGGAAGATCTGTTCGAGTATACAGGATATCGCCCTCAGTGGAATGTGGAAAATGGTATCAGGGAATTTGTTGAATGGTATCGTGATTACTATAAGTGATTGGCATGACTGGTGCTTTTTACTTTTTAATTGTTAGCTTTCATTTACAGTTATGAATGTGGGTTTCAATGGTGACAGTTAACAATCGACCATTTTGATATAAACCGGATTTGCCGGTTTGAATGTATTGCACAACGGGCTTGTTATCGGAAGGGGTGACACGCGTTCTTTTAGGGTGAATAATTTTTCAAAAAACAAAACATATACATCTGATGATTTTTACGGAAACGATACTCAGGGGTGCATTTATAATAGACGTGGACAAAAAGATGGATGACCGCGGTTTTTTCGGTCGCACGTTCTGCAGGAAAGAATTTGCTGAGCATGGTCTTAAAGACATTATTGCGCAGGCTAATGTGTCGTTTAACCATATCGGGGGTACGCTGCGGGGTTTTCATTATCAGTATCCGCCTGCTGCCGAGTGCAAACTGGTATATTGTACAAGGGGCAGTATTCTGGATGTGATTATTGATCTTAGACCCGAAAGTGAAACATTTCTCAAACATGTTGCCGTTCAATTAAGTGCTGAAAATTACCGGGCGCTGTATGTGCCGGAAAGATTTGCGCACGGCTACCAGACGCTTAAAGACAACACCGTTA
>JAIVHB010000106.1 GCA_020201275.1 Rhodothermaceae bacterium
ACCATGAGCGAGAGCGCCGTAGCGATGGTATACACCGGCTGGCCCGTTTCGGGATGGGTGTCGCCAATCAGTTTCTGCCGCAGGGGCTCGTCCGAACCGTTGTCGGCCTGAATGCTGTAGATGGTATTTAGGGTACCTACGATCACCTCGCGGGCGGCGAAGGAGGTGATCAGGCCGATACCGATCTTCCAGTCGAAGCCCAATGGCTCGATCACCGGCTCGATAAAGCGGCCGATCTGCCCGGCGTAGCTGTTCCGAAGCTGACGGGCCCCGGGCGTTTCGCCGGAACCGGGTATCTTGTAATCTGAGTCGGCGACTTGATCGCCGGAAACGAACGTCTCATCACCCGATGAGTTCGCACCGGGCTGGTAACCGGATTCCGGGGAACCGTTCATTGCAAACGTAACTCCGGGTTCCACAGCTATGGAGGCCGTATCTGCCACGTCGTCGGCCTTCGGGTAGGAGGCCAGGAACCAGAGCACGATGGAAATGGCGATGATGATCCGCCCCGCCTCCACCACGAACACCCGCCCGCGGTCGAACGTGTTCAGGAAAACAGTGCGCCAGTCCGGCATCCGGTAGTCGGGCAGCTCCATCACAAACGGCCGGTGTTTCTCTTTTGGGAGCATCCGGTTTATGACCATTGCGGCGAGCATGGCCATCAGGATGCCGAACGCGTACAGGCCGAAGAAGACAACGCCCTGCAGGTTCAGGAATCCCAGAACGACCGTGGGTGGGACGAAGGCGGCTATGAGCAGCGCGTACACCGGCAGCCGGGCCGAACAGGTCATGAACGGCAACACCATGATGGTGATGAAGCGGTCGCGCGGGCTTTCGATGCTCCGAGTGGCCATGATGCCCGGAATGGCACAGGCAAAGCCCGACACCAGCGGCACCACCGACCGCCCGTGCATGCCAAGGCGCGCCATGAAGCGGTCCATCACGAAGGCGGCTCGGGCCATATACCCGCTGCCCTCCAGCAAATGGATGAAGAAAAACAGGAAGATGATTTGGGGCAAAAAGATGACCACGCCGCCCAGTCCGGCCATCACGCCGTCGACCAGCACTTCGGTGAGGATGCCGGGAGGGAGGTTGGAAGAGAGCCACATCGCCGATTTTATGAATAGCAGGTCGATCAGGTCCATGAACGGCTCGGCCCAGGTAAAGATGGATTGAAAAATCAGCATCAGGACTGCCGCAAAAATGAACGGGCCGCTCAGCCGGTGTGTCACAACGGTGTCGATCCGGTCGGTGAGGGAGAGAGTGTCGGGGGCAGGCCGGTCGTTTGATCCGCTTGTGCACACGCCGATAAAGTCATAGCGGTTCAGAACTTCAATGGCCACCGGATTGCCACCTGCTTGCCGGATAATGGATCGGGCTTCATCCACCGTCTGCTCCAGCACCTTTTGCAATGCGGGCGATATGGGTCTGTCATGAAACGGCGACCCGGGATTCTCGTCGCTGATCAACCGCAGCGCTTCCGTGATGTGCGCGGATGGAGGGAGACTGGTGTGCGGCCGTATCCAGTGGTCGATCATGTGGTCAACTGCGGTTTTCAGGGTAACATCGGGCTGCCAGCTCAGGGGTTTGGGACGGTCGAACTGACCCTGACCGACGGCCTGGCGGACTATATCGCCGGCCCGGCGGTCGGTTGCTGTTACGGAGATAACCGGTACACCGAGTTGTTGCTGCAGCCTTTGCGGATCGGGTGCAATGCCTTTCTCCCGGGCAATGTCATCCATCGTGAGCACGATCAGTAGTGGAAGGCCGGTATCCAAAAGCTGTGTGGTCAGAAACAGGTTCCGTTCGAGGTTGGCGGCATCCACAATATTGAGGATGAGATCGGGCGGGCTCACAGACAGTTGGGTGCCGTGGGTGCCGGGGCGCCCGCTATCGTTCAGGTTCGTTTTGGGGCGTCCGTCATCGTTCCGGTTTGTGCCGGGGCGTTCGTGGTCGATCGTTCCGAAAAGGACCCGGGCAGTAACCTGTTCGTCCAGTTTTCTCGAGTGGAGGCTGTATGTACCCGGCAGGTCGATAATATTCCAGGTATTTCCGCCGATGTCGGCCACGCCGGAGTGCCGCTCGACGGTGATGCCGGGATAGTTGGCAATGTGTTGCCGTTGACCTGTGAGGGTGTTGAACAGAGTGGACTTGCCAGTGTTCGGATTGCCAACCAGCGCTATCGTCAGGACATTTTTTCCCGGTGGTTCCTTCAGATTATCAATTTCAATGCCTTGTGCCTCGTCGGGAGGTTTTTTCATCTAAGCTTACTGTGAGCGGATTAATATCGTTTTTGCAAGCCGTTCGCTAATGGCCAATCTGGTTTCACCGATCTGCAGGATGATATCGGAGCTGCCTGAGATGAGTCTCCCGCATGCACCCACGAAACAACCCAATTGCTGCAGGCCGAACGCTTCATCATTGCTGCAATCCAGACTGTAGATGGTGAAATACTCGCCTCTGTTTGCTTGTCGGATAGGTTTTAGCATAGTACTGCTGATATGGTGCTTATTTTAATACGATCTAAATAAATATAATTATTCTGATATTAATATTAAATAGATAAATCGGATGAATTTTAAGCAGTCACGGTCTTTAAACCCTGACGTCACAATCGGCAGTATCGCCCGTAACAAGCTACTCAGGGTGCAAGGCACGTACAACTGGTGAACATCCTGCAGAGGTACCGATTTGTTACACAAATTGAAGTGTAGTTTTTTATATTGAACTAACCATCAGAGAACGTACTGTGAGAAAAAAAACATCCCATATCTTAATTCTTGGTTTACTGCTTACTTCGTGTGAGTTATTCAGTTCGAATACGGAGGTAGCAACCTGGCAAATACCTTTCTCTACCTTATTTCAATCATTTCAGACTGAAACAGATATTCATGAATTTGAAACCATCGTTTTGATGAACAGGACGGATACAGATAACTTTTTGTCGGAATTTCCAGCCGACGCTATCAGAAAAGAAATCCTGTTGAATGTAAACTATTCAGACTCTGTTGTAATCGGTGTGTTTGTGGGTGCGCGGCCAAATAC
>JAIVHB010000107.1 GCA_020201275.1 Rhodothermaceae bacterium
ACATTGAACGATGAAAATACGCTGATCATCTACAACGGAAGGGTTGCCAATGAGTTTCTGCAGGAGTTTGCGGCAAGATACACCCAGGCCGGGGGGCAGGATGTATTCATCCCTGTATCTGTTGTTGATGAGGGCGCTGAACTGCCCGAAACGGTTACACTCAACCAGAATTATCCGAACCCGTTCAACCCGACGACCACCATCCGGTTTCAGCTGAATTCGGGACAAAGCGTAACGCTCGATATTTATGATATCATGGGGCGCAGGGTAGCCACCCTGGCCGAAAACCGTGGCTTCTCCTCCGGTGAGCATACCCTGATGTTTGATGCATCAAACCTGTCGAGCGGTATGTACATTTATCAATTGCGGATTGATAACGGGCAGACCTTAACCCGAAAAATGATGCTCGTAAAATAAAGGGCTTAACGGGGAAGTTTTTCACCGGCGAGAACAGCGAGCGGAAGTGTATTGCCTTCCGGCGGCAGCTGACAGGTGGTATAGGGTGAAAAGGCACATGGCGGATTGTAGGCTTTGTTGAAATCCAATACGGTGCTTCCACCGGCTCCCGGATTATCAACATAGATATACCGACCGCCGGGAAAGGTCTCCGTCCTGCTGGTTTCGTCTGCAATGATAATGAACAACCGGTCGCCAGTACCCAGGGCGGTGAGTTCGTGCGTTGTGCCATTCAGCTCGAATACAAGCTTGCCGGCCGATTCCTCATCGAAGGTCTGACCCAGTATATTTGTTACCGGTATTGTAGTTGGTACTTCGTGGGGGACAAGTTTTGCCAATACACGGTATTCAATATCAGGGGTATACAGATCAATGCCGCGGAAACTCTTTAAAACGTCACTATCGGTATCATAAAGCCGGATACCGGTCAGATCTCCCCTTTGAATCACAAGCCATGTCAGCCGGCCGTACTGCAGCTCGGCAGCATGTGCGGGCGTGTATATAATGGGATCGTCGAGCGGTTGTCCGTCAGCCATAATCTCCAGGTCATCGGCGGGGTACATCCTCACTGTATCCGCATCTATCTCGAATCTGCCCGCGTACCCGGGCAGCTTTCCGTCCGGAAAATGAAAATCGATATCATCACCAGTCCCGAAGGTTTGAACGGGTTTCTCCATCCAGTACATCCCGGCAAGCAGCAGCCACCCCTGCGGCTCTTGCAACCGGGCGATACGTTCGCTGTGCCACTGTGCGATCTCGGCTTTATGTTCTTCAATAGTGTAGTGCTGCCCGTTCGTACATCCCGTTAATTGTATGAGAATAAGGATCAGAATTGCCCCGAAAAGGGTGATTGTAATCGTGTTGTAAGATAATCTCAAGAATCAGCTCCGAAAGTTTTATATGATTTAAGTGCAAGTGTGAAGAATAAGGCGCTGCAAAAATATACACTGATTTTACCCGCTTTAGAAGAACCATCATCAAAAGCAGCAGCAATGTGATACAATGAAAATAAAGTCGACTGATCTTGCAACTCAGTTGCATATTCTGTAATTTTATCCCACATGAAACGTGATCCCCGGAATATTCTACAACAGTACAAATTGAAAAACACACCCGTAAGGGTTTCGGTGCTGGAGGTATTACTTGGCTCAAGGGTTGCCTTGTCGCATAATGATATTACTGAACGGTTAAAGGGTAAGGATATTGATAAGGTGACATTGTACCGGACACTGAATTCATTTACGGAAAAAGGGCTTACGCACAAGGTTCCAACCGAAGATCGCAATTGGTTGTATGCGATTTTTGATGAAGACCTGCTACGGCCAGCCACGGATCATTATCATGCGCATTTTGTATGTAATAAATGTGATAAAATTTATTGTCTGCCAGTTGAGGAGCATCAAAGCATGCAAAACAGTTCAATTAAAATGGGCTTCAAAGTATTAAGCAGCGAGGTCAGGCTTCACGGGCTATGTCCGGTCTGTCAGTAAGGAGTTATAAGTATTGAAACAGGGATTAAGCATAAATACCACACCCTTATTCAGGAGATTGAGCATATTTCTCTCTTCACTGTGCCTTGCTCACTGTCTTGCTATGCCACTAATTGTGCTGTTGTTACCGGCACTGGCGCATTTATTTTCTGAAACAGTGGAGATTCTGCTCGTTCTGAGTATACTGCCAATAAGTCTGATCGCTTTTTTGCCGGTCTGGAACCGACACAGGAATTACAGTATCCTCCGGGTATTTATAATAAGCCTGGTACTGATTCTCGGCAGTCAGTTTGTGTTTCACGGTACCCTGTTCGAGGTTGCTGTTTCGGCTGAAATGATGACCGGGGCTTTTTCCATGTCGATTATCAGGGGCATATCTATGTTGACCGGTTCATTCGGACTTGCTTATTCGCTTTATATGGTGAACAGGCATACGCATGTGTGCACTAACCCCCATCACCACCACTGATTTTCTCATTCAGTCCCGAGAGATAAAACACAAAGGGTGCGACACTGACCGGTCGCATCCTTTTTTTTAATTCACATCACGCTCAATGTATTCCTCATAAAGCTGGGTATGCCGGCTTACCATAGGGATCTTGAAACCCCGAATAAATACGTGATCTATTTGTGTCATTGTCTCAAGGGGATCGCCATCACTTACAAAAAGATTCGCCGTTTTGCCCGCTTCAATACTGCCTGTGAGATGATCAACGCCCAGTATTCTGGCCGGATTGATGGTTATTGCCCTGAGAGCTTCTTCCCTGCCCAGCCCGTAGGCGGCTGCATATCCGGCATGGTAAGGCAGGTTTCTCACATTTTCTGTTTCGCTGGTCTGAATGGCAACCAGAACGCCGGCGGCCGCGAGTAATCCTGCATTCTGATAGGGACGCTGATAGTTGTCGTAGCCGCGTACGGGGGTTCGGAGCACAGGGCCCACAATGACCGGTACACCGGCCTCTGCAATCTTCTCGGCTACCCGCCAGCCTTCAGCAACGGAACTGAGTACTGCCCGGATGTGGTTATTTGACGTTATCCAGTCAAGTGCATTCAGAATATCTTTCTCACGGTTAACGCTGATAATGACCGGTAGATC
>JAIVHB010000108.1 GCA_020201275.1 Rhodothermaceae bacterium
GGGCAATGCCGGCCGTAAGCTGGCCCAGTGATGCCAGTTTTTCCTGTTGCACGAGCTGTTCCTGGGTGGCCTTGAGTTCGGTTAACGCTTCTTCCGCTTTATGCCTGGCTGCCTTTATGGCAATCAGGTCATTTTCTGCCCGCAATGCCTGTGCTTCCAGTTTTTGCAAAGCGATAAACCGCGTGTACGTTTGTTCAAACACCCGGGCAAAGCGGCGGAAAATTTCATGGGCTTCCGGTACCGGTTTATAGGTGATGAAAAGGATATAACCATGGCTGAAGAATGCAATATGGTCGATCTGATAGTCCGGCAGCGGGATACCCGATTCCTCCAGGGCTTTGAGTGCATCACCGGCTACGGGAAGGGTTTTTAAAAAGTCGTAGTGTGCTTTGCAATCCTCGCCCGCAAATTCTTCGATATGGAAGGTCTCGCCACGCTGCCCTTTTTCATAAAAGCTCAAAAAGAACTTCTCCCGGGGTGTTTTGTAGAAAGGCAGGTTCCCGTTCGCGCTGCTGAACCATTCATAATCGCCATCGGCATTATCGGCATAGATGTGGAAGGCGCAGCCCCAGGTTTCTATGCCCAAAGCACGGACTTGCTCATCCAGCACCCGGGATGCATCGGCCAGTTCATCGGAGTGTTGCATGGCCATGGTGCGGGCCCGCACCCGCTCAAGGGCAAGTTCGATCTGTGCCTCTCGATGCTGGTGTTCGGCAGCTTTCAGGTCTTCAAACCGTTTGTAGGCCAGATCGAAAACGCCCGCAAACCGGACCAGGGTATCAACAGCATCTTTTGGCGGATCAGGCACGACGCCGGGCAGGCTGTATCCGATTTCCCCGTGAGTGGTGCGTGCCATTATAAATGTGAGGCCGCCTATATGTCGGATATCATCCAGGCTCGGCGCCTGAGGGTCCACCTGCTCAAAATCGCCCAGGGTGATCATTTTGTGCACGTAGTCAACGGCGGTATCCACGTCCATGGCAAGTATGTACGTGGGTTCGCCGCTTTTTTCCCAGGTGGCCACAGGTGCAATATCACCGTGGATATGCCGGGGGAGCGTCATCACCATTCCGATGCGGGAACCATCGCCGGAGGTCATCGCTTTTTTATAATGTTCCGGAAGCCAGCGCATGTGCCAGAAATAGTGGGCTTCATGGCCAAGCTTTACAAATTCGGTGCGCATGGTTACTACGATATCGAGTAAATCTGATGACTCCTGCATGGTGGTTACCTGAGACCGGATGCGTTCAAGGGAGAGTTCGATTTGCACTTCTTTAGCCTGCGATTCTGCTTTTTGGAGATCGAGAAAACGGGTGTATGCCTGGTCGAAAACCCTTGCAAAACGCTTGATGATATCAACTTCAGTTTCAGTTAAAATTTTCCCATCAAAATCATTGATATTAAACACCGCGTTTTTAACCGCAACCATGGAAATGGTATAGGTCGGGCTATCGAATATCATGCGCTTGATATCTTCGGGCAAATGCCTGAATTCAGCAGTATGTTCAATCACATATTCATAGAAAGCATCCTTTTCTTCTTTTGAATAATGTCCGACAATAAAGTCTGATTGCTTTTCAAGGGCTTTGTATAAATCTTTCGGTATCGGATTATTGAAATAAGGAAGCCGGTAATTGGTGATGACCAGGCCTTCTTCATTCTGTCCGCACACAAAAGCATTCAGGTCTTTTGAATCCTCAATGCCTGTCGCAATGCCAACCGCTGTAAAAGGAATTTGAAGGTCTTTTAATTTTTCGAAAAGCACCGAAACCACCTCGGTGAGCTCATAGCTTTTGTGCATGGCCATAGCCCTGGCCCTTACCCGTTCAAGCGCGGTTTCAATCTCCAGCTCCCGGTTTTTGCTTTCCAGCTCAATTGTTCTGCGTTTTATGGCTTCTTTGAGTTCAATATTTTCTGCGTTTACCTTGTCGAAGCCAATGCTTTCTCCCTCATCAGATTTTGAATCGGGCATAGAGAAATGCTGGTAAATAAAGCGCCAACCTTCATTTTTTTCCTGCATTACAGAAGAAAGCCGAAACCTGCCATAATAGGTTCGTTCCTTATCATTTATAAACCAGACGTCGCAAAAATGGGTTATGAAAATTGACGTATCAAAAACCTCCAGAATTTTAATTTCATTTCTGAGGTCCATGATACCGGCAAACTGCTCGCCTGTACGTTCAAAGAATGTTGTGGCATCAGTTCTGTTTAAAAATTCTTCGTTGTTTGTAGAACCTATGAAGTGGTAGTCATCATCGAGATAAGCATTGTACGTTTTGACATCAGCATTGAGATAGGCCGTTAGCCAGGTGCTGTATACTTGCCATATTTCCGCTTCCTGTTCTTTTGTTAATTTCATGGCTTCATTCATTTTGGCAATTCAATAGTGAAGGTGGTTCGTTTTCCTGCCTGCGTGGATACGTTCAGTACACCCCCGTGTGCCTTCACAATATCGTTGGTGATACTCAGCCCAAGGCCTGTACCCTGCGTTCCTTTCTTCGTCGTAAAAAACGGTTGCAGGATTTTGTCTTTGATCTCGTCGGGGATTCCCGGGCCGTTGTCTTCGATTTGGATGTGGACGCGGCCGTTGTTTTTGGCGGTACGGACGGTGAGACGGGGTTTGTAGGGAGGCACTCTTCGAGGACTGCCGCTTTGCGGCAGACTCTCGAAGGAGCCTCTTTCGGCACAGGCGTCGAAGGCGTTGGTGCAGAGATTCAGGATCACGCGGCTGAAATCTTCGGCTATGAGGGGGACTTCGCCGACGGATTCATCCAGGTGCAGGTCGATATCGACTTCAATGGGATCTTTGCCCGCCCTCATGCCGTGGTAGGAGAGATTCACGTACTTCTTTACCAGATTGTTCAGATCGGTCGGCTCCATTTTTCCATCACTGCCGCGCGAGTGCATGAGCATCGATTTCACGATTCCGTCGGCACGCGATCCGTGCTCATGGATTTTCTTGAGGTTGGCCCCGATGTCGTCTAATATCTCCAGGGCTTCCTTAACTTTATCTGCATCC
>JAIVHB010000239.1 GCA_020201275.1 Rhodothermaceae bacterium
CATCACAATACTGCTGACCTTTCTGCTTCTGATGTACACCGGATGCACCCATCCGGCTAGCGCACAGGATCTGCCGGATGTGGTCCTGAATATGACGGACTCATTGGAAGATGAGGATGATGCCGCCGGGCTGATCGACTATTTTGAGGAACTGCTCACCAATCCGGTAAATGTGAATACCGCTTCGATCGATCAGCTGATGATGATACCGGGCATGCGGCCCCGGCAGGCGGAGGCACTTGTGGCCTACCGGACCGGCAACGGAAGTTTCGACTCCGAACAGGACCTGCTGAAGGTGCGCGGTATCGGTCCGGCATCCCTTGAGCAGATGATGCCCTTCATCACCGTTGGCGGCTATACCGGGCGATTACGCCGGAACCTGACCAACCCGAACTGGTGGGTGCGCAACGGTCGGCTCGAATCGTACAGCCGTGTCCGGCAGAACCGCGAAACCGCAGTCGGATACATCCCCCCGCACGATTCGATTCCGCCGCACTACCTGGGCTCGCCCGCCCACTATACCCAACGGATCTCCTATTCAAGCAGGGCGCTTTCGCTGAACCGGACACAGATCAAAGACCCCGGCGAAGAGGGGCTGACCTATCTAACCGCCCACGCGGCCATCCGCGATGCCGGACCAGTACGCATGCTTGTGGCCGGCGATTACCGGATCGCCTCCGGGTACGGACTGATCTTCGCATCCGGTGCCGGGATGGGACGCGTACCGGCAAATTCGGCGATGGCGCCCGCACGCAACAATGTAATTCTGCACCGTACCGGCCGCTATCAGCCGGCGCAGCGGGGAGCGGCCGTGAGCATCGGTCACCGCTTCAATATTACGCTGTACACCGCAAGGAATGAACTGAGCGCCGCGGAGGTCTTTAGCGGAGATCCGGATGATGAGGACCCGGACCCAAACGATCCGGACACAAATCAGTACCCGGATCAAAATGCCGGTCAACGTCCGGGTTACATCCGTTTCCCGCAGCGCGGACTGCCGGCCCGTACCGAAACTGATCGTTCCCGGCGGCAGAATGTGGTTGAGCGGCTGCGCGGAGTGCGCGCAGGTGTACAGGCCGGTCCGGTAACCATTGGGGCCGTCTGGTATGAACACCGTCTCAACAGGGCGGTCATTCCCGGGAGCGGGCTGCACAACCGGTACGATTTTGCGGGGACGACGAATGCCGCCGGTGGGGTCGACATCACCTTCCGGATGAATGGAATCACCCTGTTTACCGAGGGTGGGATGAGCAGAAACGGCGGGAAGGCCGTACTGGGCGGATTTCAGTTCCGCCAAGGTAACGACGGCTACATCCGCCTGCTCTACCGGAATTACGGCGAACGATTCCAGTCGTACTACGGGAGAACGGTAAGCGCCACATCCGGACGTCCCCGCAATGAGGTGGGATTCTCTGCCGGGGCCGGCGGTCGGCTGGGTGGAATGCTGCTGATCGACGGCTTTCTGGATTTCCACCGGCATCCCGGGCCGCGTTTCGGCATCAGCAGCCCAGCATCGGGACATGAACGTCAAATCACACTGCAGACAACTTTCGGCCCGAACTGGACGCTCTCCGCCGCTGCACAATACCGTGAACGAGAGTCCGGGGTTGGCCTCCAGGATGTTTACGGCCGCGACATCCGCGGCACATCCATTCAAAGCCGGGGCCGTTACTACCTTGCGATCATCGGATCCGGCGACATCATCGAATTCCGGTCGCGCCTGGAGTGGGTGCACACACAGAACGCGGTTCGGGAGCGTGGTAACGGATTTGCCCTGATGCAGGGCATCCGCTGGTCGCCGGCGCGGTGGCTTCGCCTCGATGCCCGCATCACCCTGTTCGAAACCGACGGTTTTTCATCCCGGCTCTACTTTTTCGAGCAGGATGTGCTCTACAGCATGTCGCTGCCGGCACTCTACGGCACCGGTACCCGTTCTTACATTCTCGCACGCATCCGGCCCTTAAAATATATCGAACTATGGGCCCGCGTCGCCATAACCCGCTTCGACGACCGGCCCGTGATCGGCTCCGGCCACGATCAGACCACCGGCAACACCCGTACCACATTTAGCGGAGTTCTAAGAGTCTCGTTTTAGCATAACACAATTCAACGCAATCGTCCTTCAAGAGTCCGGAGCGAAGCGGAGGTCCTTGAAGAGTCGATTGCTTGTGGGCAGAGCACTGCCCACCCCACTTTTGCCTTTTGCCTTTTGCCTTTTTGCCTCCCAATTTTTACTATCTTTCAGCTCAAATAAAAAAAGCGGTTTCACAAACTATTTGAACACGATATTCTATGAAATTCTGCGTATGTATCAAGCAGGTGCCAGACGTATCGGCACCCATTCAGGTAAAAGACGGAACACTCACCCAGGACACCGACCGCATGGTGCTCGATGCCTACTCCGCATCGGCCGTTGAGCAGGCCCTCGTGATGGCTGAAAAACACGGCGGCGAGGTACAGGTTGTGCTCGTCGGACCGGAGAAAGCACGGGAGACCATCCGGAAAGCCATTGCCATGGGCGCCGAATCGGGCGTTCATATTCTTCTGGATGATATCGCCGGACTCGATTCGGGCGCCTTTGCCACCATCCTCGCGGCATGGTTCGGCAACCAGCAGTACGATGCCATCCTCACCGGCAAGCAGAGCCAGGATACCGACGCCGGCCTCACCGGTGGTATGCTCGCAGCCAAACTCGGCCTCCCCTACTCGGCCAATGCCGTCGGGCTGGATTTTGATCCGGCTGCCTCTGCCATGATCGTAAAGCGCCAGGGCGATACCGGCCAGGAGGTGATCGAGGTAAAGACACCCTGCCTGGTCACCTGCTCCAACGATATGAACGATCCCCGCATCCCCGGGCTTAAAGGCATCATGATGAGCAAGAAAAAGCAGGTAGATGTGGTGAGCCTTGAAGATCTGGGCCTTAGCCGCGATTCCATCGGCGGTGGCACCTCAGTAACCGGATATGAAAACCTGCCCGCCCGCGAACCCGGCAAAAAACTCGAAGGCGAGGCCGAA
>JAIVHB010000162.1 GCA_020201275.1 Rhodothermaceae bacterium
CGCTTTCGCTGGTGGGCGGGGCTACAGCAATCGACAACTCCACTTCAGCGGGCACATCAATAAACGGGGTGGCTGCGCGGAAAGCGAAATCGTTGAGCAGCAGGTCTCCGTTAACATATATGTCAACAGATGCGGCGGCCGGATCGGCGGCATTATGGATTACCTGAAGGCGGGCTGTTGCATCTTGCGCGTAGGCTGGTAGTGCGATACCGCCCGCCATTAGCGTTACAAACGCCAGGGATATCCAAATTTTTTGTAGTTTGGTTTTCAACATGTACTCATTGATTAAGGTTATGGGTAAGTAAATTCTAATATTCCCCGGTCGGGGATAACACTATTACCTGCACTTTTTAGCCGGCTGATTCAATGAAAATGAAGCATCGAAACAGTATGCAGGACGTTAGGTCAAACCGCACAATGAGTTGCGAGAGTTCCCGTGATGTGATCTTTTTATGGCGGTGAATGTGATAGAAAGGCTTGCCAAAAATCTACAATATCAATTAATTAATTGTACAGCAATCAGTTATATAAAAATCAGCAGGCATCATTTTTTTTTTAGATTTACCTGACTAATTGCTCCGCCTATTTCAAAAGCAGCAGCTTACGTGTCTGCGAATAATCACCCACCTGCAGCCGGTAGATATACACTCCGCTTGCCAGGCCAGAAGCATTGAACGGGGCCGAATGATACCCCCGGGGATATTTGCCTGACGCCACATCCGCAATTTTTCTTCCAGAAAGATCATACACGCTCAGTTGAATGTCGCCGGGCTCATCAAGGTAGAAACTGATTTCAGTGGCAGGGTTGAACGGGTTGGGGTAATTCTGATGCAGAACCACGCCGGCCGGACGTTCACTTTCAGTTTCAACCGATACGGGAGGGCCCTCTATGCCGGTCACCTGAAAATCATCGACCATAAAAACAAATTTGTCATCAGAAATGTTTTGTATTGCCACAAAAACGCTATCGGAATCAAACCCGGAAATATCGAAGCGGAAAACTGTCCATTCGGCCGGTGCCAGAACGGGATCTGTGCCGGTTATCATCTCAAAATTTTCCGGCTGGGTAGTTGTGGTTGAAATACCCACCCTGAACTCCTCCAAACCATATTCATCTGTAACCGATTTGGCAAGAAATCGTACCTCCGATTCCGTTTCGAGTGCTATGCGCGGCGAGATAAGCCAGTTATCGTTGGGACCGCCCTCACCCGGCAGCGATGAAAACGATGCGGCGTACTTGTTCCCGTCGGCGGCCAGCCATGGTCCGTCGAGCGGGGGATCGGTGGCGAGGGGATTGAAAACAATAAACGCCATCGACCGGCCTTCGCCGGGATATCCGGCTTCCTGTATCAGATACGTGGATGTCATATCCAGATCGAACAGGGTCCAGAGACCGAGTGAGTCACTGAAATCCTCATAAGTTTCAAATGAATCTTCAAACAGAATAATTCTTTCGGATGCCAATTCTTCCGGTACCGGCGTAATCTCAGATGTGCTTACTCCGGCTGCCGTTCGTGCGGGATGTTGTGCAAATGCGGTATTTGCCGTTAGTATATTTGCCGCTAAAAACAGACCGGCGATAAGAAAGACAGCGGTCTCAGTCTTCTTTGAATAGTCTTTTCTTCTGCTGAATGATACGCGTGTATTCTTCATGAATAAGTTG
Source organism: Rhodothermaceae bacterium (assembly GCA_020201275.1). GTDB lineage: Bacteria > Bacteroidota > Rhodothermia > Balneolales > Cyclonatronaceae > RECM01. Next base: position 1,664 of record JAIVHB010000162.1, read on the forward strand.
TGATGAGATAAGAAAATCGGCGGTTGAGCGGTTGCAGGCAACCGGGATGTTATACAGAACCGACAATCGCAGCAGGGCCTTAACATCCACATCGTGGGGCTGTGCTTCGAGTGGATCCCAGAAGAAAATGAGAAAATCGATTTCTCCTTCCGAGATCTTTGCACCTATCTGCTGATCGCCGCCCATCGGTCCGCTCTTGTAACAGTGAATATCCAGGCCAACCTCCTCCTTGAGCAGCGACCCCGTAGTTCCTGTACCAAATAACCGGTGCAACGACAGCGTGCCCCTGTTAAAATCGGCCCATTCGACCAATTCTGCTTTCCTGTTATCGTGGGCTATGAGGGCGATATTTTTTATCTGCCACATCTTTACCTGCTTGGTATCGGCAGTTGTGTAGGGTGGGATCATATTTAATGGCATAATGGGAACTGTTAGCTAAACAGGTAACTGATAACCGGTGAACGGATCGATTGTTTGAAAATAGCTGTACCAAATTACAAAACAGAACTTCCTGTTGGAAACACTCATTTTTTGTAACTGTTTGAATACCTCCCGGACGATTTCAGACCTTTCTGATGCCAGAATATTCTTATCTTGGGTTGTACTGTTTCCTTCCGGAATACTGCCGGAAACCACGGCGTCTGTTGGCTGATGCCCGGTTTCTGCAGTATGGGTACGGATAAGCGGATGAAAAGCCTGAAACCATCAGGCAGTAATCAATCTTCAACAGGATGAATAACCATGAAAATACACTTTTCCCATTTCTGCCTGATTTTTGCCGTACTCGAGGATGAACCTGCGGCTCGATAACCCGGATGAGGCAGCCGCCCTAAAACCGGGTGATGTCATCTCATTTGAACTAACCCGGAGAGGGGCATCCTGGTTTGTATACGATATTGAAGTGCTGCCGGCAGATTCCGTGCTTGAACTCCCTGAAAACCTGCGTGATCTCGGGTTGTAACAGTACCGGCCGGTTAGATGTAAAACCAAAAAAAATGCCTGCACCGGTTAGTTCAATCGGCGCAGGCATCGGGATGCGGAGAGAGTGGGATTCGAACCCACGGTACCGCGTAAACGATACAACACCTTAGCAGGGTGCCGCTTTCGACCACTCAGCCATCTCTCCGGCAGACACCAAATATACAGGTGTTTGCACTTGAAATCAATTTTCGTCAATTACATAAATGTGTGGAAGGTTGCGTCCTTCCTGTGCGTAATCGAGGCCGTATCCCAAAACAAACAGCGTTTCAATATTGAATCCCACATAATCTACATCTACATGGTATTTGACGGCATCCGGTTTGTGAAGCAGGCTTACCAGTGCAACTGATGCCGGTTTTTTCTTTTCCACAATGTTGATGATATAGTTTGCAGACAGGCCGGTATCAACAATATCTTCAACAAGAATGATATGACGCCCCTCAATGTCGGCATCAATATCCTTGCGCTCGGTAACCATGCCAGACGACACTTTTTCGTCGCCATAACTGCTCAGTTTGTAGAAATCCACTTCGCACGGGATATCGATATACCTCAAAAGATCGGCCATAAAAATGAACGCCCCGTTCAGAACCCCGATGAATATCGGTTTTTTGTCTTTGTAATCTTCACTTATTTTCGCACCCAGTTCGGCAGTCCTGCGCTGAAGCTCATCCTGATGAATCAGAATTTTAAATTGTTTGCCATTACAGACTACACTTTCAGGTGCCGGGGTATTTGACTTCATTGGGTTTCTATTCTGAGTATACGATTGCTGCTGTTGTCGAGAGCGAAGCGGGCATCGATGGTGCCGGCCTCTTTTTCGGCAAACCGGGTCGGAAAGATAACGGCACAAATGGTTCCGTCAAAAGCTTCAAGCACAAGAGCCTCCTTTTTTTTCGAACCTGTAATTCTGCGGTTCGTGAGGTGATCCGATATCAGCTGGGTGCCGCTCATGCCCAGCGGCGTAAAACGATCGCCGTTATCCCAACGGCGAAGCAACAGTTCATCAGGCAGCATGGCGGCATTGAGTTGCAGCCGTGTACTGGTAAACGGCAATCTGCCGGTTCCCAACGCAAACGTTATTCCATTGCGGGTAATACTGCTTTTTTCCAGGTCTGATAAACGGATCGCAATATCCTCCGGCATGGAGTCATCACAGACTTCATCGTGTGAAGCCTGCAGCAAAAAGTGCTCCTGATCCCGATAAAGTACTGTCCCGCTGCCCAGATCGAGAAATTTTCCTGTCTTCAGATTTTCGCATTCATCCAGCCGGTCGAGGCTTCCTGCCGACAGGGATATGCCGCCAAAACGGCTTTTCACAAGGTAAAGGATCAGCGACTTGCGCAGGGATGCATCCATACCCAACAATTCATCGGCCGGAATACGGCCTGTCTCATCCAAAATTTTCCCCGCTATCCAGGCCATCGACTGATCTATTGATGATACAATAACAGGCAAATTTAAGATATTTTGCCTGCAACCTGGAATTTTATTCTGTAATTCGGGAAAAACAATCTGCCTGAGATAGTTTCTCGTATAATCTGCAGCAAGGTTTGACTCATCGATCCGGTATCCGATCTTTTTGACGTCTGCATACTGTTCGATCAAACCCCTGGTACAGTTCAGCAGTGGGCGGAACAGGCCTTCTTCCCAAACTTTCATACCGGTCCAGCTGCCGGGTCCGGCACCTCTGAGTATTTTAAAAAGGATGGTTTCGATCTGGTCATCTTCATGGTGCGCGAGGGCGATACAGGCATGCCCGTTCTCCTGCATTACCTCAACCAGGAAGCGGTAACGCACTTTCCTGGCATTATCCTGAAAATTACCAATCTTCAATTCCTCTGCATCTGCCCTTAGTAACCGGAAATCGTAACCATAACCGGCGGCAGCCCTTCTCACCAGCTCTTCGTCCCGGTCAGAATCCATAGCCCTCTGCCCGTAATTAACATGGGCAACCGTTACCGGCAGGTTCATGAGATGAAAAAGGCGCAGCATCACCATCGAATCGGGTCCGCCACTAATACCGGCCACGAAACCCTCTTTCAGCACCTCCGCAGGTAATTCAGCCAGCGAGCGTGTGAACGCTTTTTCAATCGCAAAAAATCCTGACCTGCTCATGAGTGAATGTCTTTACGGTGTCGTCGGCATCGAGTGTTAGCAGAAATCCTCGGGGATCAATACCCAGTATTTTATGCTGATCGGCTACCCGGTCGCCGTTGATCTCGATTCTGCACCACTGACCGTAACCCATTATATGTCTGTTGATATAACGGATTACGCGGATGTCTTCCTGCTCCCACAATGCGTAGTTGTTTTCCAGTTCAGTAAGGATACGGCACAGAAGTTCTTCTCTGTCAACAGGACTGCCGGTGATTTTGCTGATGGATGTCGCATTTGCAAGATCCGGACCTGCAAAAAGCTCCTGGTTTACATTAAGACCGATTCCAATGAGCAGTCGGTCGATCCGGGATCCGGTAAAAACCGATTCAGCGAGTATTCCGCCCAGTTTTTCAGGGGCCATCATAATATCGTTCGGCCATTTCATCATCAGGCAGAGCCCTGTCATATCTTCAACAGCCTTTAAGACAGAACAACCCGCCAGCAGCGGAATAATTTGAAGGCGACTTGTATTGTGAGGCCTGAGTATTACAGTAAACATCAGATTGGCACAGGGCTCGGATAACCAGGTACGTTTATGCTGTCCCCTGCCTTCATGCTGTTGATCGGCAATACAGACCAGACCCTGCTGCAGTTTTAGCGGTGCTTTATTTTTCAGATAGGTACTGGTGGATCCAATTGAGCGGAAATACCACAACGACCGCCCAAAATGGCGGGTTTGCAGCAAATCCTGATACTTCCCGATCTGAAAGGGCTTTGTTGACATTGTTCATAACGTTATAAAAAAAAAAGGCCTCAAACAACGAGGCCTTTATATCAGTAAGCAACTGCTTCCGGAAGAGGATAATACCGTTTTATTTACCAACTTTTAGTAAGGAATCCTCAGTTCCGTAGGCATTCGGCAGATATCCGTCGGCATTGTCATCATTTGCCCAGCGCTTGCCGTCGATATAATAGCGGAATTTTGTTTCGGTTTCAGGAGTAAACCGGATCTCGGCTTCCCATCCACCGTTCTTACGGGCCATTTTATTGGCTTTAACATCCCACTCATTGAAATCACCGACTACAGCGATCTCTTTCTCGGCCCAGTCGGCCGGTACAGTAAATGTAACTTTGCAAATGGTACGTTTCGGGGTGAACTTTTTTTCAATCATGGTATCTCGTTTTTTTGGTGTTAGAGTACTCACGAAATATAAAGCTTAAATTAATTAAGTAAAAACAATTATACGCTGGCATAACTAATTTAATATTGCGGTAATATGTTATTTATTTAATCCAAAATCTCTTATAGCCTTAAAAAGTACTAGTTGGAACCGATTCCAGGCTATACTATTAATAACGCAGGTTACAACAGCCTAAAAAAGAATGCGGGCTATTTACTTAATATTATAAAGCTATATTAACACCTAACCGGTTTCGGTGATAAAAACATTTGTTCACAGGGTGGATGGCGGCCAACACTCCGGAACGGCTCACTTCATTAGCCTGCTTTTCAGCATCTCGATTTTCGTGACCGGGGTCGGGTCGGTACCATTCAGATAGGCATAGTACAGGCTCAGAAAGTCGCCGAACTGAACCAGGTAGAACATCTTCGAGAGCCTGTCGGGGCCCCTTGCGGCAATAGTGTTCAGAGCTACTACATGGTCCTGAATCAGGCTGCGGGTTACCTGCATTCTCGACTGTATGCCCTCATGATCGTCGGCATCGTACAGCATAAATACCGACAACCGCCCCGTGAGATGGGCCATCTGCTCCCATCCAACGATTTCGCTGTGGTTCATCTCCGGCAGTACATTCCCGTACGACAGAATTTTGGCATTCTCGGCAAACTGACTTCGCCATCTCACATTTACAGCCTCCAGGTAACCGCTGTTCGAGTAGATAACCGGCAGCGTACCCAGTATTGTTTCGGCCAGATAGAGCGGTTCGTTCTCGTCGGTATCGCTGAACGACTCTACCTGTTCCCTCAGAAAGTCCGGCAGGGAGCTACAGACAGTCGGGTCATCCTTTATCAATTCCAGCCCCGTGAACATCTTATAGAGCGGTACAAAAAAATAGGCGAGGGCCGCACGCGGTGAGAGCCCTGTGGGAATGTGGATGTAGTCGCAGTCACACTCTATGGCTTTTTCGAGCAGCCTCCCCCCGGAGGTCATGCATACGATCTGTGCGCCGGACTCTTTGGCTTTATCAAATGCATTGAGTGTCTCTTCCGTACTTCCGGAATAGCTGCTTGCTATAAAAAGGGTATTTTCGCCAACCCAGGCAGGCAACTTGTACTGCCTGTTAACCATCACCGGTATCGGCGATACAGGCGCTGCATAGCCCCTGAGCAGATCACCCGCAATGGCCGATCCGCCCATACCCATGATGCAGATATTCCTGATCCTGCGGCGGTCATAAGTAAAATTCAGTTCAGTACTCAGGTCCAGCGCATGCTGCCACTGTTCAGGGAAAGAGCATACCATCCCCCACATATCCATCGTATCTACAGCCTGTATAGTTGATCTGTCCATGATATTACCGGGAAAAATCCCCTTCCTTTTCCTTTTTCCAGTTGTCCAATATTAGGCGGACCTCATCCTGGGTTGCTGCATCCAGAACCATTTGGGAGAGTTCCGCCATTTCCAGCATCGAATATTTCCGGATCGCCTTTTTGACCCTCGGCAGGGATGCGGCCGACATACTCAGATCTGTAATTCCCATGCCAACCAGACACAGGGCTGCATCGGGGTTTGATGCCAGTTCACCGCACACCTCAATACTGATTCCCTTCTCAATAGCGGCATCGGCTGTCTTTTTGATGAGCTGAAAAACCGCCGGGTGCATTTGCTGGAACAGTTTGGATATGAGCCGGTTTCCGCGGTCTACGGCCAGGGTATACTGGGTGAGGTCGTTGGTGCCAACACTAAAAAAATCGGCCTCCTCGGCAAGTCTGCCGGCAATTAGTGCAGCCGAGGGTATCTCGACCATCGTGCCTATTTCCAGGTTTTCGTCGAAAGGTTTTCCGTTGCCCCGCATTTTCTCCGTTAAAGCGGCCACCTCCCTTCGGATTTCAATAATCTCTTCAACCACCGAAACCATAGGCACCAGAATCCTGATTTTGCCCGGATTCCGACCGGCCACATTCATGATGGCCGTAAGCTGGCTCCTCAATAACTGTCTTTTGTCGAGAAGCACCCTCACTCCCCTCCATCCAAGAAACGGGTTCGGTTCTTTTGTGGTGGTATCGCTGAATTTATCGCCCCCCACATCAAACAGACGGATGGTAACGCTGTCGGGGGCTGCCGCTTTTACGGCCTTCTCAAAAAATGCCTCCTTGCTGTAGTATTCCTCAAGGCCCTCATCCTCAATAAAGAACGATTCCGTACGCAGAAGCCCGATGCCGCGGGCACGGTATTTCCTGATGTTGTCAAATTCCTCCTCGAATTCGATGTTGGCCCGGAGCACAATCTCCCTGCCGCATCTGGTCACCGACGGCAGCTCCACAATACGGGCACTTTCGGCGAGTTCAAGGGTGTAACGCTCCTTTTCGCGACGGTAGGTTTCAAGTGTGGATGCATCCGGACGCACCACAAGCCTGCCGTCAACACCATCCACAACAACCATATCGCCGGGGGATGTAATCCGGGTTGCGCCAACGGCATTGATTACCAGCGGTATACCCATCGAATTGGCTATGATGGTAGCATGGGCAGTGAGGCCTCCCTCGTTAGCTGCAATCCCGATAACCTTGTGGCGGCTGAACAGCAGAATGTCCGACGGCATAAGCTCATCGCAGATCACAACCGAGCCTTCGGCAACCCCGCTCACCAGCTCTCCATGCTGTATTTGCCGGATGAGCCGGTCGCGTATATCCCTTATATCGACTATGCGGTCGATCATGAGCGCATTGCCGGTATTTTTAATGAGCTGTATATAATAGAGGAAGGATTCGTTCACGGCACGATCGGCCCCGTAGTGCCTTTCCATAATCAGCCTGCGGATACTTTTATCCAGCTCGGGGTCTTCGGCAATCTGAATCTGGGCCTGTATGATACCGTGCGCCTCCTCATCGGTCGCTGAGGCGATTTCTGATATTTTCCTCAGTTCGAGAACCACAATACGCCGTGCCTTAATGAATTGCTGGTACTCAGCCTCCACCTCCATGCCGTCTACAGGTTCAGTTGATATGACAAGCTCGCTGGTATTGAACAGTGATGCACACCCGATCGCATAGCCCGGTGAGGCTGCCTGTCCGTTTATCAACTGTTCTCCGGCCTTTAATACAGGATCATATTTCTGATCATTCATCGGGATTTCTCCTTCTGCATTTCATTGAAACCGCTATCGAAAAGCTCAATAATGGCCTTCATTGCCTTTTTTTCATCGGGCCCGTCCAGCTCCAGCTCCAGCTCGGCCCCGCATTCCGCTGCCAGTGTCATCACCCCCAGTATACTTTTCGCATTGATACGATAGCCATACATATGAATGTGAAACTCGGACTTAAACTTGGAAGCAAGCTGTACCAGCATCGACGATGGTCTCGCATGCAGTCCGGCGGCGTTTTTTACCACTATTTTCTTCATCAGCATATTGAAATACGATCCTTTACTATATACGTACAGAATATGGGGTAACCTAAAAACCGGTGTGCACCCTCTGGAGGATTTCCCGGGTTGCACCCCCTGATTGCTATAATCAGTCACAGTTTGAATATGCGACATTTTATGCAAAATCGCATTCATCAACAGCACATATGCTGGCAGGTATCCGGCAAATTCGCCGTTACAGATTCCACAGTTTATTCACTAAATTTACGCTCCACTATTAAAAATCCAATTTTTATGTCTGTAACCCGTAACGATGTTCTCTACATGGCCAATCTGGCCCGGCTGAATCTGCCGGAAGAAGAGGTTGAGCTGCTTGCAAGAGACATGAACAAGATTCTGCAGTACATTGAACTGCTCAATAATATTGATACTACAGATGTCCCCCCTCTTGAATACGTTATCGAACCGGACGAGCACTTCCGCAAGGATATTGCACTGGAACCGCTCGACCATGAACTTGCACTGAAAAATGCACCCGATGCGGATTCCGACTATTTCCGAGTACCCCGCGTGATCGAATAGATACCCATGTCGAAAAAACAGAAAAAAAGAGCTGCTTCAGCCATTACAGCATCCGCGGCCGGACCCGACTTCTGGGACTCTCTCAATCCCGCCTACCGCCATCTGATCTGTGTGGCAGCCCTCCTGCTGCTGCCGGTGTTTTTGTCGCCCGCTACCATTGTTGGCGGCGAGCGTTTTATGGCCCACGATATTATACAATGGCGGGCAGGGGCCGAGGCCGATATACAATACCGTAACGAAACCGGCACTGAACCGCTGTGGTCGCCCAATATGTTTTCGGGAATGCCATCCTTTTTCGTGAACTACGCCCGCTCGGTACCCCATCTCGATTCATTCCTTTCTTCGTCGCTGAGCATTATCTATCCCGCTTTTCCGTACTGGGTGATTCTGCTCGGATCCTATGTGATGTTTACCCTCATGGGATTCAGTTCGCTTTCGGCACTGCTTGGTGCTGTTTTCATCGGCTTTACCACCTATATCCCCATCATAATCGGGGCAGGGCACAATGCCAAATTTTATGCCTTCAGCTATATTCCCTGGCTTCTGAGCGGCTACCTGTTGCTCACAAAGTACCAACGGCCCCTTCTCGGATTTTTTGTATTTGCACTGGTGATGAATTTCGAACTGAGGGCCGGCCATCCCCAGGTCACCTATTATTTCATGTACGTACTCGCCATATGGTGGGGATTTGATACCTGGAAATCTTGGAAAGAAAAGATGTTGCCCGACTGGCTCAAAAAAACGTCGCTGATTGCAGCCGCAGGTATTTTTGCCTTCATCTGCAATGTACAGCCCTATCTGAGCATCTACGAGTACACTCCCTACAGCATAAGGGGTGGGTCGCAGGTTGAAGAAACAAGCGGTCTCGGTGTCGACTATGCCATGGCCTGGTCGCAGGGCTGGTTTGAACTGTCAACGCTGATCGTGCCCGAAATTCTGGGCGGATCATCGAATGAAGGCACCTACTGGGGCGATAAAACCTTTACTAGCGGTCCGCACTACCTGGGCGCCATCGCGTTCCTGCTCATGCTGATTGCACTGTTCCGGTCGAGAAACCATTTAAAATGGGTCTTTTTCTCGGCGGGGGTGCTCACCATGCTGTTCTCGCTGGGCAGTAATTTCCGCGCATTCAACTATCTGTTCTTCAACTATATGCCCTTTTACAACAAGTTCAGGGCACCCGAGATGTGGCTGATGGTAACCACATTCAGTTTTTCGGTGGTTGCCGTATTTGGGATAGGGGCTCTACGCGATCTGTACCGGGAAAAAATCAGGAAGAGTTCATCCCTCTACCTTCCCGCCGGATTGGCTGCTGGTGTTGTGCTCATCCTCCTGTTTGTAAGCATAACCTCGCTGAGTTATGAAAAACCGGGCGAGCGCAGTCAGCTGGCCATGCAGGTTGCCCGGCAGAACAATGTATCGCCCGACAATCCCCAGGTAAGACAGGTGGTAGACAACTATCTCAATGAACAGATTTTCCCGGAACGGGAGAAAAAAGCCCGCAACGACAGCATCAGGACCCTGTTTTTTACCGTATTAGGAGCCGGGATCATTTTTGCAACGATCGCGGGTAAAATTCCCTTCAATGCCATGCTGATCGGACTCATCGTACTTGCCTCACTGGATCTGATTGTTGCCGGTAAACGGTACATACAGTACGCCGACAAGGTTCCCAACAGTATGAGTGAAACAGCCGCTCTTGAAGAACGTGAACGTTCGATGGACCGGTATGTTCGTGACCGGATCGACTCCGGTCAGGGCTACCCCTACCGCGTGTTTCCGGTTACAGACAACCCCTTCAATAACGCGGTACCATCGTTTTTTTACCCGACTATCGGCGGATATTCCGGCGCCAAGCTGAGCATATACCAGGACCTGATCGAAGAGGCCATCTATACCGATAGCGGCCTGAACAATCCGGTACTCAGTATGCTCAATACCAGGTACATTGTCAGCCGCCAGCAAATCAGCATACCGGGATTTTTCTCTGTCCATGAAGGCCCCGATGGTGTTGTGATGGAGAACAGGAATGTGATGCCGAAAGCCTTCTTCGCCGATTCCCTGGTTACAGCAAACGGGCCGCGGGATGCGCTGTCGCGGCTTAGCCAAAACTTTGATCCTGCCTCTTTTGCCATCGTCGAGAGCGAAACCGGCATCGTCGCAAGAAGGGATACCACAGCAACTGCCACCGTTACGGTTTATGACCGTCGCGAAATCGTGGTCGAAACCGTCCGCAGTGAGCCTGGCTATCTTGTTCTTGGCGAGATCTACTACCCTGCCGGCTGGCAAGCCTTTGTGAACGAAGAGGAGGTTGAGATTCACAAAACCAATTATGTACTGCGTGGTGTGGCCGTACCCGAAGGAAATGCCACCGTTCGTTTTGAGTTCAACCCCCGTACCCACGAAATCAGCTCAACCATTTCATGGATCGCCAACATCCTGCTGATGCTTATCGGGCTGGGGGCTATCGCCATGGAGTTTAAACGGCGCGGAACTCCGACGGAACAGCCTCATTGAACCCGATACCGATGTCGTCAAAACGGGTACTTATCATCACCTACTATTGGCCCCCGACCGGAGCCTCGGGGGTGCAGCGATGGCTTAAATTTGCGAAATACCTGCCCGAAAACGGCTGGATACCGGTTATCTATACACCAGAAAATCCGGAGCGGCCTGCCATCGACCACTCACTTGAAGCCGACATCCCAGCCGGGGCGGAGATCATCACCCACCCCATTTTTGAACCATACGGTTTGTACAAAAAACTGACCGGCCGCAAGGCGGATGAGTCCATACAGGTGGGTTTTGTAAGTGATGCGGGCGAGTCCGGCCTGCTCGAAAACGTTTCAAGGTGGCTGCGAGGGAACTGCCTGATCCCGGATGCCCGCAGGTTCTGGATCCGACCCTCCGTACGCAGGCTCACCGCCGTAGATCCCTGGTCGCGTTTTTACTACAATAATGATCTGCTGTTCAACAGCCGTACCCGCAGAAAACAGCTTAAACTCGAGCAATCGGTACTTCGGGATGCCAGCCGGGTAGTTACTGTAAGCAGCCTCATTCGCGATGAACTGCAGCAAATCGGTGAGCGCAGTGTGGATGTGATCCACAACGGCTACGATCCAGCCGATTATGAAAACCTGAAATACGATGCCTCATCCTCATTTGTAATTGCCCATACCGGGGCGTTTCAGCCCGCGGCCAATCCCGAAAAAGTGTGGCAAGTGCTCAGCAGGCTGGTGCAGACCGACAGCAGTCTGGCCGGCGACCTGAAAATTGTACTTGTGGGCAAGGTTGATTCGGCCATCAAAGAGTGTATAAGCCGGAACGGACTCGATGCGTGGGTGCAGTATGTGGGGTACGTTCCCCATGCAGAGGTTATGCGCTATCAGATCACATCAGCGCTGCTGCTGCTGTGTATCCTCAGAACGGAGGGAGCGGAGGGCATCATTACCGGCAAATTTTTCGAGTACCTGGCATCGGGAACTCCGGTTATGTGCGTCGGACCAGAGAATGGCGATACTGCGGCTATTATACGCGAGTGCAATGCTGGTGATACGGCCGGGTTCGATGATTCTGAAGCCATGGAAAAGATCATTACCGGGGCTTACCGGAAATGGAAAACGGGTGAACGGCACCTGACTGACAAAAATGCCATTCTGCGGTACAGCCGACGCGAACAGACACGGGTACTTGCCGGTATGTTAAACGAGATCACCACATCAACCGCAACGGCTCACTGACCCGGTACTTTCCTGATCAGGTACTATCACACACACCTGACCCGATACTTTCCTGATCTGGTACTATCATACACACCTTTGCCGGCCCCTTCCTGACCGGTAACTTACGCATCGTTTCCCATATCCTGATCCGGGTTTCATCAACGGCCTGGCGTATGCGGCTGTGAACGTTCAGTAAGATGTATACTGAGATAACGGGAGGCTTTTCAGCCAGTTTTTCCACTGAGTGCCAACTGTCAAAATATTTACACGATTCGTCATATCATAAGATATTTGACGTTTATTTGCACTCATAATCAAAGAAGATGTATTCCGGAACGCCTCCAGCCATGCTTCAGGCGTATTGTCTGGCACAAGCAGGCCGTTTGCGCCATGGGTAATCAGATCGGGAGTACATCGGCATGCCTCATCATCTCAGCCAGTTTTTCTGGCGGTGTAAAGCCCGCCATCACTACCCGGCTCGAAAGGTTATTCTCATCCACAAGCTTTTTGAACGCTTCAAGCCCCTCTCCGGCACCGGCTATGGTTATGTGGTATTTTTTTTTCTCATCATCGGGCATCAGTACCAGCGCTGCAACCAGCAACTCAGGACGCTTAGTAACCTTTCGACCTTTACCGAAGCTTGTTACGCACAGCATATTTACCTGTTCTTCATTTTCCGGGGCTGTAGCAGCAGAGCTTTTCACATGCACATCATTCGCCAGGGCCGGAGCGAACAATTCCGTATCAACCACATTCGGGATGATCTCAATATCTCTGTCAACACGCATATACTCCCGCATCCTGCCGGCCAGAAAACCTGATACCACCGATACACCGGCCGCATCCCGGTAAGCCCGCCGTGCCTGCCTCACCGGCATATAAAACGCCTTTGAAAACCAGTCCAGTCCACTCCAGTGCTCTGTTATCACATATGGGATACCGAATATCCGTGACATCCGCCGTGCCAGAATGCCGGCCTGAAAAACCACATGGGCATGCAGCAGATCGGGAGAAAACTCTTCGAGAATAGTATCCATTGCCAATACCAGCCGGTTCTCCAGATGGTTTTTCATCAGCAGTACGGCTTTGTGAAACCGGCTGTGAATCTGCACATGATAAACAGTAATCCCGTCTTTCTCCTCACTGTACACATCCCGGCGGTAAATATCGCTTGATGGGTATGTATTAAAATGAAGAACCCGCACCCGCATACCTGCCGCAGTCATCGCTTTGGCATGCTCATGTACAAACATGCCCTGAGCCGGATTTTCATCGGATGGATACCAGCAGCTGATGATAAGAATATTCATAGTGTAGAAGAAGTTCCGGAATATATGATCAGAATAAAAAAAACGTATTTTGACAGGACAGCTACAATTTTTACTGAATCCCTGACATTACTGAATATTTCACTATCAATGGCTGATAAAAATTACTTCATCCACAATACCGCAATTGTCGAGGAGCCTCATAAAATCGGTGACGGCACAAAAATATGGCATTGGGTCCATGTGATGCCAGGCGCGGTTATCGGGAAAAAATGCGTTCTGGGACAGAATGTATATGTGGGCGGCAAAGCGGTTCTGGGCAACAATGTGCGTGTGCAGAACAATGTGTCGATTTACGATATGGTTATTCTTGAAGATGATGTCTTCTGCGGGCCGAGCATGGTATTCACGAATGTGATCAACCCCCGCAGCCACGTTGAGCGGAAGGATGAGTACATGCGTACACCGGTAGGCCGCGGAGCCAGCATTGGCGCAAACGCCACCATTGTGTGCGGTAATCCGATTGGCGAATACGCTTTCATCGGTGCCGGAACCGTGATCACAAAACCCGTTCCCGCCTACGCGCTGGTGGTCGGTGTTCCTGGCCGGCAGATGGGATGGGTATCAAAGGCTGGCCAACGGCTCGACTTCGGTAATGGCAATACGGCTGTATGTTCTGAAACAGGTGAAAAATACATGCTGAGGGATGGAATAGTGAGCCCTGCTTTGTGATTTTGCCGGCCGATTGTTTTTTTATAACCTCTACTTTTAAATACTGATTTTCTCAAATGCCCTCCAATTCAATAGATTCGGTCGAATTGCTCGACCTAAAGGCACAATACAATTCAATCCGCGATGAGATCAGGGTGGCGGTCGACCGTGTGCTCGAGTCACAGCACTTTATCATGGGTCCCGAGGTCAAGAGCCTTGAACAGGAGATGGCGCGATATATCCGGGCCCGGCACGCACTTGGATGCGCCTCCGGATCAGACGCCCTGCTGCTGGCACTTATGGCCATCGACATCAGGCCGGGCGACCTGGTAATAACATCTCCCTACACTTTCTTTGCGACCGGCGGGGCCATTGCCCGCCTTGGTGCCGAGCCGGTATTCATAGACATCAACCCAGTCGACTACAATCTGAGGCCGTCGCTGGTGCGCAGTTTTCTTGAAGGGGAGCATCCTCTCTGCGAGCGTTTTGAAAATTACACCGACCGTGTGAAAGCCATCATCCCCGTTCACCTTTACGGGCAGTGTGCCGATATGGATCCGCTGCTGGAACTGGCCGAGCAGTACGGCCTGAAGGTTATTGAGGATGCGGCCCAGGCCATAGGTGCCAGCTACAAGCACGAACAGGCGGGCACCTTCGGCGATTTT
>JAIVHB010000163.1 GCA_020201275.1 Rhodothermaceae bacterium
GAACTGGTATGTTGTCACTGCATCGAACCAGTATGGATTTCCGAAGAGGATGTTTAAACATAACAGGTATTTAAACAAGTTATTCAGCGGTACCTTCGGCCTGGTTATGCCCAAAAGAAAATTCCCCGCCAATTTCGATCCGTACGGGGGAGCCCAGTTCTGGGCCCTGCACAAAAACCATGCAGACTATGTGGTAAAAACGATCGAAGAAAATCCCTCATTTTTCAGGTTTTTCCGGAATGTAAGGGTACCCGACGAGATCATGTTCCAGACCGTGATGGGCAATCACAAACATGCCGCAGATGAGCTGATAAACGATACCCTCCACTTTTTGGAGTGGAACAGGCCCGGGGCCACTCTAACCATTGAAGACAAAGAGAATATTCTGAACAGCCACTACCTGTTCGCCCGAAAGTTCGATGATACCGTCGACCCTCAGATTACCAACTGGATCGACACCACAATACTCAAACGGAATAAATAGGTGCCGGCAATCAACAAATAGGTGCCGGCCCAGGCATCATCCAGAAATAATAACCCGGCAGAAGCTGCATTAGCGGTCAATATCCCGCCCCGGTCAATCTCTGAACACCCAAAAAAACCGCCCCCCCATAATCTATCCTCATCCCCATAATCCATCCTCCGACAGTACGCCCGTAGGGATTCGAACCCCAAACCTTCTGATCCGAAGTCAGATGCTCTATCCAATTGAGCTACGGGCGCAAACGAGGCCGAAAAGCCCTCTGATCCTGAGCATAGTCAGCCAAACACAAAAGATACACCCAAAAACCGATGAATTAAAAAACCCCATTCAAAAAAGGTGCAATAATCACGAGGTATCCCCATTTATACCTTTTCGCTTAGAGGTTCTCCATTTCTTTCCGAATCACTTCTGCCTAACGCCTTCTAACTTTTGCCTTTTGCTATTTGCCTTTTGCACCCACTTTTGCCTTCTGCTTTCTGCCTTTTGCTCCCTTACTTTTGCCTGCTCCCCACTTGTGCTCTTAGCTCATTTCATTCTGCTCAATGCCACAAACTCTGCAGGAGTCATCACGGGTAATCGTTCTGATGAATTCCTGTAATCAGAATTATTTCTGGTTATAAAGTAGTCAGCTCCGTGATTCAGAGCGGTATGGTACTGAAGAGCATCCTCCTTGTCTTTAAAGGAGGAAAATAGTGCCTGGAGCATAATTTGTTTACCTCCGCTGATGACATCACAGGCGGAAATGAAATCCAAAAGCCGCTTTTCAGTATTGCTCAGTTTATAGATATCCATGCTGAGGTAAATAAGATTTGCCAGGCTGCTTTCCGCAATGAGCAGAGCCGCTTTGTCTTTTGCCGCCAGTTCCAGAAGCTGAACGGAGTGATGGAAGTGAGGCTCCCTTTTTGACAGAATATCGAAAGCCACATCCGTATCAAGAAAAAGTTCAGGTAAACTTCCTTTTAACATGTTCCCTGATCAGTTTTTTATCCTGTCAGCCTGTATCAGAGTTTCCAGCAACCTTTTGGCAGCGCGCTGCGATTCTGTTTCAATTTCGTTGGCTTCTTCATTACCAATCACATCCTCAAACATCTGTGATACGGATATACCCCGCCTTTTTGCCTTGCGTTTGGCATATTTAATGACATCCTCCTGAACGGTAAGTGTAAGCTTTTTCTTCATAGTTACACGTGTATTTATAATTATACGTATTTTTTGCAGAACGTACAACGTGATCAGATTTAACTCCATTGTACAACCCCATAACCGTTGGATTAAAAAATACCATTCAAAAACAGGTGCAATACATACCTGGCATCCCTGCTTTTGCTTTTTGCCTTTTGCTCCCTACTTTTGCCTTTTTCCTCCTACTTTTTCCTCCTACTTTTGACTTCTGCTCCTTACTTTTGCCATTTGCCCCATGAACCTCTCCGACTTCGACTACCACCTGCCACCAGACCTGATCGCCCAGGAGCCGGCCACACCGCGCGACCATTCGCGGCTGCTGGTGTATGAACGGGTATCAGGCCGCATCACCGATGATTATTTCTATAACCTGCCCGGCCATCTGATGCCCGGTACGACCCTGGTTATGAACAACAGCCGGGTGGAGAAGGCCAGGCTGCTGTTCGGCAATACGGAGGTGTTCATCCTGCGGCAGTTCGGCACCGATACGGTGGAGGCGCTCGTAAGGCCCGGACGCAAATTCAGGCCTGGCCGGACAACCGCCCTCACGGATGATATTTCTGTGGAAACGCTGGCGGTGGAGGACGACGGCACCCGCCGCATCCGCTTCAGTTTGAGTCTTGATGATCCCCGGATCGATCCTTTCCGGTTCACACCGTTTCCGCCCTACATCCGCCAGAACGAGGATCTCGCATCACGCTATCAGACCGTGATTGCCAGGCACGACGGAAGCAAGGCCGCCCCGACCGCCGGACTCCATTTCACCGACGAACTGCTCAGCCGGCTCGCCGCGATGGGAATTCCGAAGGCCGAAATCACCCTGCACGTGGGCCTCGGTACGTTCGCGCCGGTCAAAACAGAGAATGTGGATGAACACCGCCTGCACGAAGAATGGTATCAGATCAGCCGGGATGCCGCGGATCAGCTCAACAGCGCATCGCATATCACCGCCGTCGGAACAACGACCGCAAGGGTGCTGGAATCGGCGGCTAAAGCAAATGCGCCCGGCTCAGCGAATAATCTCATTAGAGAATCCAGCCACGGTTCCGGCAGTGAATCTGCCCCTCAAACTGCCAGGCCCGAAGATCAGTTGCGGTCAGCTGGCCACAATTCCAGCCGTAAATTCGACACGCAAACGAACACATCCGGTGATCTGTCTCCTTTAACCGGCCGCCATTTCGAACCCTGCGAGGGATCCACCGACATCTTCATAAGGCCGGGATACCGGTTCCGGGGCCTGGACCAGCTCATCACCAACTTCCACCTGCCCAAAAGCACCCTCCTGATGATGATCGCCGCCCTGATGGGCTACGAAGAGATGCGGCAGGTTTACGACCACGCCATCCGCGAAAAATACCGGTTCTATTCCTTCGGCGATGCCATGCTTATTAAATAAAACGGCAGGCTAATTACGCCCCTTCGGGGCTACACAATTTGTGCTGTTAGTATGCTTTGAATTAGGGAACAAGTGAACAATAGAACATTTGAACGGCGAAGTGATTTGGAAGTATGTTGCCGGTAACCCCTGATTTTGCCCAATGCGGGCAACACTATTTGGGAGGTGACATAGCTGCACCCTGTAGAAATGATATAAATCGGTAAATCGGTACGTCGTTGAATCTTATGAATCGATAAATCAAAAACGTGCATATCAAACCGCGATTATTCCACCTGAAAGAGGTTGTATAAAAAAGATGTCACCGGTAACACATCTGTCACCGGTAGCGCAGGCCCGCCCCCCCGTCACCCTGAGCGCAAGCCGATGCAAAGCGTCGGCTGAAGTCGAAGGGCGAAGGGCGCATTCGAAGCACGTGGGGGCTTTTAAAAAGCCCCCAGGCGAGCCTTTTTTACGCCACCCCGATTTCGGGAGTGTTGATTATACACCCTCCAAATGAGCAGTGCGCGGCACTGCTCACATACTTCGACTACACGCAGCTACGCTGCGTTGCGCTCAGTATGCCGTGGGCAAAACACTTCCCAATTCTACTGTTCACTGTTCACTCGCTCAACTTATCTTCCGCCATCTCCTCATCATCCTGCGAGGCTTCAAGCCCGCTTCCCTCATTATCTTCACCGTTCGTTAGTTCAAGTGCAACAAGGATGGGAAAATGATCTGATCCGATATAGGGCAGGCGCTTGATCCGGATCAGATTAAAATGGTGGCTGTGGAACAGGTGATCAAGCGGCCAGCGGATCAGGGAATGTTCCGCGTGAAAGGTATTGTACATTCCACGGCCGACGCGCGGATCGAGCAATCCGCTGATTTTCCGGAAAAGCCGTGTTGTCTGAGACCAGGCTACATCATTGAGATCGCCTGTAACAACAACAGGATCCGGATCCTCCGCCCCCATATCACTGAACTCATCATCCGGTGAAACCTCTTTTGCGATGGTGATCAACTCGGCGTCACGCTCTTTCGAGGTCTCTTTCTCGGTTGGGCTCGGCGGAGACGGATGCAGAAAATGGAGTTGCACCTTTCGTCCGGAGGGCAGCACTACCCGGGCCCGGATCGACGGAATATCTCTCTCGATCAGATACCTTATTTTAAAATCGACAAGCTCCAGCTTTGAGTAAACATGCATGCCGTACCTGTTTTCGAGCGGACATTTTATGGAGTAAGGGTAGTCCTGCTCCAGGTCCCGAAGCTGATCTTCCCACCACGAATTGGTTTCAAGGGTTACCAGGATGTCGGGATCGTTATCTTGCACCACCTTCAGCAGAAGGTGCGCTTTTTGGTTATCCATGAGAACGTTCGATACCATGATCTCGAGACTGTTGTCGGGTTCGGGATTAATAGCCTGGGCGACCTCTTTAAACGACAAACGGGTGTAGGGTATAATCCACCAGACCAGGTACATGGTGCAGGCCAGGCCGGCGGCGATAATAATCCGGCTTTTGGTGAAGCTGAGGTCCAGCAGAAGCAATTCCGCGGTAAGCAGCAGCAGTGACAGAAAAAACAGCTGAAGGCGCGGAAAATCCCATCCTCTTACCCACCACTGTTCAAAACGCGACAGCGGCGCGAATGTGCACATGATTAGTAACACTGTCAGTATTAGGAAAATCCATTGTTGCATGACGGAATAGTTTTAGATCCTTATTAAGATACCGATTCGCAGCACAATTCAAATCATACACAGCCATCCGTCTCAGCCGTGTGGGATATGTATAAATAGTATCTGTAAAATTATAACGCAGGTCATTTGCAAAATATACAGATTGAAAAACAAGCAATTTTTATAACTGGTTACCATAAAACATTGAAGACTATGGAATACAAGGGAAAATTTAATCCGTATCATCACGAACCGAAAAAGGGAATTTCATGGAGAGCGGTATTTGCAGGAACCGTTACCGTTCTGTCCATTATGCTGGTACTGAATCTGATTGGCATGGCCATCGGATTTGGCAGCATTGACCCCGTTGAAGATGCCAATCCGATGAGCGGAATTGGCACCGGAACTATTATCTGGTGGGTAATTAGCAACCTGATCGCCTTATTTGCAGGCGGATTTGTCGCCGCACGGGTCGGTGTTTCTTTTACCAATACCAGCGGAATTATTCAGGGTGTTCTGACCTGGGCTCTTTATGCCGTGGTTTCGCTTTGGATGTTAACCACAGTGGTCGGGACCATCATATCCGGAGTCGGCTCGGCAGTCGGAGGGGTCATTACCACGACCGGTCAGGTGGCAGGCGATGCGCTTACACCAATGATTGAACGCCAGGTGGGAGAGATCGACCTGACACTGGATGAGGCCAAAGAAGAATTTTATTCCCTGCTGGAAGAAGCCGGCGTGGATACGGATGATCTGGAAGCCGATATGCAGGCAACCGTTACCCGGGGACTTCGGGACGGTAATGTGGAAAGGGCATTCAGAAACGCAAGGTCCAGGCTCGGCGTTGCAATTGGAGAGTTAGACCGGGAAGCGCTTATCGATGTTCTGGTGGAGCGCACAGATATGTCGCGCAATGAGGCGCAGAATGCGGTCGACAATGTTCTTGCAGAGTATGATGCATTGAAGGAAGACGTTAGTCAGTTCATGGAAGATGCTGAAGAAACGGTGCGTGAACAGGCCGGGCATGTTGCAGATGCGGCGGCCAAAGCGGCTGCTTATCTTTCAATCGCGCTGTTCATTGGAGCGCTGGTAGCTGCCTTCGGAGGCCTTCTCGGCGTGCATGATCTCAGGGACGATTATGAACGCAACTATGTAGATCCCGACGACTATGTGCCCGGACCGCGGACCAAAACAAGCGGGTACAGCAGTACGGATTATGCGGATCATGACCCGGATCGTGCAGACCATTCCACGATGCGCACTGGTGACCCTGTAAAAGTAAGACCCAATCCGAAAACCACTCCGGGTTCGAGTACAAGTAGGGTATCAGACACCCGTTTGGAATCCGGCAGGAGCCATGAACCAGGCACCCATCCGGAATCCGGCAGGAGCCATGAACCAGACACTAAACCAGGAACCGGCAGGCCCGATAGCGGTCCCGCCCGGGATAATCCGTAAAGCCGGATCATCCGTTCACGTGCCCCGTGATGGGGCATAATTAAACAGTAAACATTTGTAGTATTAACATGGGTTCGAGTAAAAATCAAGAGTAATCTTTCAACGATAATAAAGATGTAAGGGCTCAGCCCCTGTTTGAAAGCGTAAAAAGAGAATACAGTACTGTAACATGCAATCGAATTACAAAAAGTATTCTATAAGCAAGAGCAATCGAAAGAGCAATCGAAAAAGACAGCGTTAGCGTTTCTGAAGCAATCGAAACACTACAACGAAACCTGTGAGAGAAGACGAACAGGTTTCAGTATATGGGTACCCACTTTGAAGTGTGATATCATGAATATGCAAACATGGCATGTATGCATATACATCATGTATGGCACAAGATAGTTGGGTACCTGATAAAAGTGGGCCGCCGATTAAAAATCTGAGGATTTCCGGGGGATTAGTAATAACGAGAAATAAATACCAGTATGATGATAAAACTACAGGCACAAAAGAAAAATGGTATCCCGGCAGTCAGACCGTCAAAACCAAAACTGATTACCAGGCGACTGAAGAGTTATACCTTGAATTCGGTCAGCCATACGGAACGAACGGTCGTACGATCTAATCCGATAAGAGTTTACAGTAGCAATGATTGATTGTTTGACAGGCAGATCCATTTACAGTTCACCTTATCAACGTTTTTATAATTTCAAACAAACAGGGAGCCATGTCATGAACAAAACGCTTAAATCAATCGTAAATATCTTTTTCAAAGTGATCATCGCAAATATTGTCGGTTATATCGTTGCACAACTTTATAAAGCCATAAGAATCAAATAAAATCGATATACCCACCTCATGCTAGCGCAATCTGAAGAGCGCAGTCCTGACACGCCCTGAGCACCCCCTGAGCATGGCCTGAGCGCAACGCAGTGAAGTCGAAGGGCGCAGCGGAGCGAAGTCGAAGGGCGCAACGCAGTGAAGCCGAAGGGCACAACACAGTGCAGCCGATGGGCATAGTCGAAGGGCGCAACACAGTCTAGCCGAGAGCCGAAGCCGAAGGCCGTACTCAGTATGTCGGGAGACCACTTCCAAATTCTATTGTTCTACTGTTCTACTGTTCCCTAATTCACAAACCCGCCTGTTCACACCCCCCCCATAAATTCCCATATCACGCACTATTCATTGTATCATCAACATCATCCACAAAAATGACCATAACCGCGGCGATTACCCAGCTCAGGCCGCCGAGGAACAGGGCGTAGATGGCCTGTCCGCCGAACGCGCTGCCGATGATGAAGCCGAGAATGGATGCCGCCAGGATCTGCGGCAGTACAATGAAGAAGTTGAAGATGCCCATGTAGATGCCCATCTTTTCGGATGGCAGCGATCCGGCGAGGATGGCGTAGGGCATGGCCAGAATACTGGCCCACGCGATTCCCACACCCACCATGGAAACAAGGATCATGTTCGGGTTGCTGATGAAATAGATGGATATAAGCCCCACGGCGCCGCTGATAAGGGCGATGGCGTGTGTAACCTTCCGGTTGGTATAGAAGGCGAGCACGGGAAGCAGGAAGGCAACAAGGGCCGCAAAACCGTTGTAGACGGCGAACGAAACGCCTACCCAGTCGGCCCCTTCGTTGTATTCGCGCTGGATTTCCAGCAGCCGTGATCGTACGTCGGGCGGAAGCATGAGCTCCTTGTCCTCATCGATAAAAAAGTTGACAATCCGCATGGTGATTGTCACATTGCTCTCGCCGTTTTGGAAACGGGTTTCGAAACGCCCCAGCTCATCGCGGATGCCCGGCAGGCGCGTATACCAGCTTTCATCCTCGGTAAAACGGCCCTCAAGCCCGGCTGCCGCCGTTGCCAGCACCCTCACCTCCTGCTGGTTCAGCTTCATGTCGTAGATATGGCTGGTAACCCCGGCAGTGGTGTAAATCCACATCGCGAACAGGGCAAACCAGGAGAAGAACTGCACCACAGCCAGCTGCTTCATGGTTTTTGGCATCAGGTGGAGGTCATCCAGAATCACCACCAGCCCGCTTTCGGTGCTGCCGCGCCGCTGCATCAGTCCGGCGATGAGCTGAAGCACCCCGAATGCAAGCACGCCGCCGCTGAGTATGTAGAGCTCCTTGGCCCATCCCATATAGTAGATGAGTGCAGTGAGGGCTGCCCCGATAACCAGAACGATCGGCGCAAGCTTCATCTTTACATCCGACAGTTCGGAGGCCGCGGGACGGTCAAGATTCGCCCGGATCGCCTCTTCAGCCTCATTCGCTGGCTTTTCAAAGCTCTTCAGCTGCTCTGGGCTGTACTCCCGCGTCATGATGATCGTCCATAGCACGGCGGTAAGGAAAACGGCGCCACCGATATAGAACGACCATTTAACCGAATCGGGGATGATGCCTTCGGGAGCCACATTGGAGATGCCGAGCCAGTTGGTCATCATCCACGGCAGGGCGGAGGCCACAACGGCACCTATCCCGATGAAGAAACTCTGCATGGAAAAGCCCAGCGTGCGCTGGTCGGAGGGCAGCATGTCGCCCACGAAGGCCCGGAAGGGTTCCATGGTCACATTGATCGAGCCGTCCATGATCCAGAGCATGCCCACGGCAATCCAGAGCTGGGGCGAGTTCGGCATGATGATGAGTGCCGCGGATGAAAGCAGGGCGCCCATCAGAAAATAGGGACGCCTGCGCCCGAGGCGGTTCCACGTACGGTCGCTCATGTAGCCGATGATGGGCTGAACAATGAGGCCGGTTACCGGCGCCGCCAGCCAGTAGAGCGCCAGCTGTTCAACATCGGCGCCGAGGGTTTCAAAAATGCGGCTTACGTTGGCGTTCTGAAGTGCAAAACCAAACTGGATGCCCAGAAATCCAAAACTCATATTCCAGATCTGCCAGAAACTCAGGCGGGGCTTTTTCATCTTTGCCATGCGGATAAAGGTTATGTAAGGGCTTACAATATTGCGCCCAATATAGCAAAATAAGACGTCATGCTGAGCGCAATTTCGTGCGCAGCACGAAATGAAGTCGAAGCATGTGGGGGCTTTTTAAAAAGCCCCCGGCGGGCCTTTTTTATTCCCGGGATTCCGGAAGTGTAGCTTAAACACCCTTCAAATGAGCAGTGCGCGGCACTGCTCACATACTTCGACTACGCTCCGCTGCGCTATCAGTAACATCCTCCCAAATCACTTCGCCGTTCAAATGTTCTATTGTTCACTTGTTCCCTAATTCGAAGCATACTAACAGCACCATCGTTGTCACCTATTTAATTGTGCAGCCCCCCGGTTCTCCATCCATCTGAGCCCGCGCAACAGGTGTGTCACGGTTTTGGCGTCGGTGATCTCACCACGGTGAACCATCTCGATGGCATCGGAGAAGGGAAGGCGGACGGGCTCGAGGAATTCGTCGGAATCGGTGTTCGATTTCATCTGTTCGATGCCCCAGGCCATGTAAAAATGGATGATCTCATCGGAATAACCGATGCAGGGATAGATGTGGCCGAGGTATTCGACATGCCGGCATACCAGCCCGGTCTCTTCCGCAAGTTCGCGCACAGCGGTAACTTCTTCGGGTTCGCCGGGATCGATCTTGCCGGCCGGCACCTCCAGGAAAATCTGGCCCATGGGGTAGCGGAACTGCTTTACCAGCATGATGTCGCCGTTTTCAAACACAGGGAGCACCGTGCAGGCCCCCGGGTGACGGATCCACTCCCTCACCGAATCGGAACCATCGGGCAGTGATACCCGGTCGCGGTTGGCATTGAGCAGCACCCCGTCAAAAACCTGCTCGGTCTCCACGCGGCGCTCCACCAGCCTGCCCGCATCCTGCCAGGCATTGCCAATGTGTTTTTTT
This sequence comes from Rhodothermaceae bacterium, assembly GCA_020201275.1. GTDB lineage: Bacteria > Bacteroidota > Rhodothermia > Balneolales > Cyclonatronaceae > RECM01. The sequence continues at coordinate 10,026 of JAIVHB010000163.1, forward strand.
GCTTCGTTTTGATCCATAAAAAAAGTCTGTAAGTATAATAATCGCCCAAGGTACCGGTTTTTCGCCGCAATCGGAACATCCGTCACGCTGAGCACCGTTGATATCCTTCCCCATTCCCATTCCACACCCTATTCCCTATTCTATTGTTCTATTGTTAAAATCATACTAACAGCATCATCGTTATCACCTTTCAAATTATGTAGCCCCGACATTGTCTCATGTGTAAGTGCCTAAAATAGGTTGACATTTTTTCACCAATAAAAAGGAGCAAGAAATGTCAAAAAAAATCCTCCGGCAAGTCCGGCAATTTTCACCTAGTTTAAAAAAAGATATTGTGGGTTTAATTGAATCCGGAAAACTCAGTGTTGCGGCCGCTACCCGTGAATACATGGTCAGCCAGCAGAGCATCTACACCTGGATTCACACCTACTCAAGTTACAACAACAAAGGTGTGATCATGGTCATGGACAAGCAATCTCGCGAGCACGAACTCCAGCAGCTTCGAAAGCGCATAGCCGAGCTGGAACAAGCCGTAGGCCACAAACAGATGTTGGTGGACTTCTACCAGAAGTATGCGGAGTTTCTGGGGGAGGAACTCACCCCGGAGCTAAAAAAAAAGCTCGATTCGCAGTTCTCTGGTGGTTTGCCCAACACAAAAAAGCCTTCCGGTGGAAAATGAAGCAGCTGTTGCTACATCTTGGCATCTCCCGGCAGGGGATGCACCAGGGCTATCACCGTATGATTGAGCGCCAGGGCCATGTGGTGCAAACCTGTGAACTGGCCGACAAGGTGCGCGCGGATCATCCGGGGATGAACTCCCGGGATATCTACCACAGTGTGGCCGGGCAAATGCCGAGGGGCCGCGACTGGACCGAGCAGACCCTGCTGGAGCAGGGCTTTGGCATTAAACGCCGGGCACACTCGTTCACCAAAGCCGGAGAGCACTATGAAGCCAATCTCATTGAATGGCTACAGGTGAGCGGTATAAACCAGCTTTGGCAGACCGATATCACCTATGTGTGGTCGGGGCGTCGCTGGTATTACGTGAGCTTCATCATCGATGTGTACTCGCGCAATCTGCTGGCATGGCACTGCAGCAAAGACCTGAGCAGTAAAAGCCAGATCGCCTGCTTGCAAAAAGCGGTGAAGGCTGCAGGGACCGCCGACCTGTCGGGGCTGATCGTGCATACCGACCGGGGTGTGCAATACACCAGCAGTGCCTACAAGAGCTGGCTTAAAGACCGCCGGATCCGGCTGAGTATGGCACGCTATGCCTGGGAAAATGCCTATTGCGAACGCGTACACCGCACCATCAAAGCCAACTACCTGAAGTATTACCGCCTGGATACCTATGAACAGTTACAGGCCGGTGTGGCCCGTGCTGTAAAAATGTACAATGGGAGTAAACCTCATGGCAGTCTTCCCGGCAGGCGTAGTCCGGATCAATTTGTCAAAGAACTTATCCAGGGTAGCTACCCCGGATACAACTTCAAAATTTGGTCGAAGTTAACTTCGACCAAAACATTACATGTTAATTAATTTGTCAACCATATTTAGGCATCAACAAAGTCTCAAATCTCAAATCTCAAATCTCAAATCTCATGTCTCATGTCTCATGTCTCATGTCTCATGTCTCACGTCTCACGTCTCACGTCTTTACTCACTATTCAAAACTCCATCACCCTCCGGATACCCTCACGGATGTCGTTTTCATTGGGCAGGATATAATC
>JAIVHB010000109.1 GCA_020201275.1 Rhodothermaceae bacterium
TTCTGGGATATGGGTATCCCGAACTGGATGCTGTGGCCGGCCTATGCGGGGCAATACGCCGATGAAATGACCCCGATCTGGTGGCACCCCGAGTGGCGCGACATCATTGTACGAGGCGGCACCACGTACAAAAATACCCGGTTCAATCACGCCCCGTTTGAGGATGGCAGATCTTCCATCGACAGGATTGTGGACATGGGATTTGATGGTGTGTATCTCGATAACGTTAGCAGGGCCGCCTCATCCGGTGCCAACTGGGCTGCACTGCAGGCCTACAACAATGCGAATCCGCGGTGGTACCTCGAGCCTTAATCAGTGCATGATGGAACAGAAACCGCAAGCACCGCAAAGTAGAACACGGATGGCAACATCAGCCTGCTCTTTTTTATTAACGGATATATCAACGGATATATCAACGGAAATGTCAACGGATGCATCAACGGATGAATCAATGGATATATGAACTGACACGTCAACTGATATACCAGCGATATTCACTCATCCGGCACAAACCGAAACAGCAGAATTACTTTTAATTAACCCTTATGAAAATCTCCAGTTTATCCCTTGTTTTTTGTCTGGTTGTCAGCGCAATCAGCGTATTCAGCGTTGTAAGCGTCGTACCCGTTGCAAACGCTCAGCACCAACTTGTACCACAAAAAATCAACTTCACAGAGTTTGTGGGCGACATTCCGAATCCTGACAGGGGCTTTTACACCCCAGGCGCCGGCGGCGTGGTTCCGGATACCGGCGGAACGATGGGAGGCGGATCACGCACCGGACTGACCCGCATTTCCGGCACGAATACCGATGTGGAGGTCCGCATCAGTTACGTTGCATTTAACCTGAGGAATTTTTCGGGACATGCCCGGGTCGAGGGTGTAACGGAAAACGCGCCCATATCGGCCGAAGGCCTCGCCTACTACAGAAGAACACTGGATTCGATAAGAGCTCAGGATGGTGTTGCTTTTATGCAGCACAGCTATGACAACAGAGCCTGGGATATTGAAAAAGACGAACTGGCATTCAGTCCTGAACCCTACGGTCAGTGTACCGTGCCGGGTTTTGAACACCTGAATTGGGTACAGTATCATATAAAACAGCTGGAACCCATCTGGCGTGAAAACGAAGACATCATCTTTGCGCATAAAGGAGGCTTCTTCGGTCCATGGGGAGAAATGCACTCATCGGAGTATGGCAACAGCACGGAAGCCTATGCCTGGCTTATGCAGGCATTGCTCGACGCCGTTCCCGAGTCGCGTAAACTTGCCGTGCATGCGGGCGCCTACATATCGTGGTATAATGCCACACATGGCACCATTTTTACCTTTGCCAATATGGATTTTTTACCGGTACCGCAACGGGATACGCCGGAGTCGCGGTTCGGTTTGCTGAACGACAGCTATGCGAACGGATTGTCGCATATGAACGGCATGTACAGCGATATGGACTCCTTTTCTGAGGGGGCTCAAATACTTGGAACCAAGCATGATTTCGACCGTGACAAGGTTTTATACTGGATTAATGGCCAAAACGCCCCCATCGGCGGCGAAACGAATGAGATGAGCTCCCGTCCGTACGACTCCCCTCCTTCCATTTTTTATGAAGCCTCCATTATGGGAACAACCCACCTGAATACAGGCTGGTACGGAGTCAATCACAAACGCTGGGAGGATTTCGAGTATACCGAAGCAAACGTGACCGCACCGGTTTTTTACCCGCACAATGGCAAAACGGTACAGGTTATCTATGATCCTGTCTATGAAGGCCGGAACGGACTCGAATACATGCGCGACAGGCTGGGCTACCGGTTGGTGCTGCGCGAGGCCCTCGCAAACGACAGCATTGCGCCGGGTGGCGACCTGCATTTCGGGGGAAAAATCCAGAACGTCGGCTTTGGCAATATCTTTAACAGGAAGAATGTGTACGTATTGCTGGAAAACACCTCGACCGGTGATGTCTACAAGGCGCTTACAAACCTTGATGCAAGGGATTGGCTGAAAGACCAGAATATTCCAATGAACAACAGGCCCGACAATACAGATTCCTGGCGCGATATGAGTTTCTCCGTCAACCTGGGCGAGTTTCACAAAGCCGTGCCGCCGGGTGATTACACTATGTACATGAAGATCAGTGATCCCAAAGCCAAACAGGAACACCTGAGGAATGTCCGGTTTGCCAACAACGACACCCCTGACGGCCCGATGTGGAATGCGGAACTTGGCGCGAACCGGATTGGGACAACGACCGTCAAATCGGAGGTCGGCAGCGATTTTATTGCTCAATACCAGGTCGGCGATACCGGCCCGGGTGGGGGCATAATTGTCTATGTAGATCCTTCCGGCTTCGACATCCTTACCGATCCGCAAAACCAGACCTCACCAGCACGGGTTGCCCACTACATTGAAGTCGGCCCCGAGGATATTGCAGGAGGTGAACCGGTTACCTGGGCTTCACGGGATGGTATCTATGCCGTGAGAAATGGCATCGCTACATATCCCCAGTTTGGCGCGGGCCAGTATAATACCGGCTTCATCCTTCGCACTACCGATCCCGTTGTGAATCCGGGTGACCCGGCCGCACCAGCGGCAAAAGCCACCGATGAATACGTAAATAACGGCCTGAGCGACTGGTACCTGCCGACCCAGGACGAACTCCTGGAGATCAGAGCCTACGTAGTGAATAACCCCGACGATGAGATAACAAACGGCATGATTGGTAAAACGTACTGGACATCAACAGATACAATCAGGGCCTGGCCGGTTTGTATCGAGATGGATGCCAACGCTGATTGGCGGAATACCGGCAATAAATTTGACGCTGCCCATAAATATTACGTCCGGCCGGTCCGGGCTTTTTAAATCCAAAACTCAGACCAGACCAGACCAGACCAGACCAAACCAGATCAAATCAAACCACACCAGACCACACCAGACCCGACCAGACCTGACCAGACCTGACCTGACCTGACCATTGCAGGAACTGAACTACACGGAGAATGCTGTTGATGTTCCGAATCCGGACAGAGGTTTTTACAGACCCCATTCGTATGTTGTACCGGTGGAAAGTGAACCGGCACCCGGTATTCCCGATCTGAAGGCTACTATTGTCGGTACCACGGTCGAAGTCGATTCCCGCATCGTCTACATGGAATTCGACCTGAAAAACTTCTCCTCGAACGCGCCTCTCACCGGAATGCCATTAGGACCCTGGAGTGCTGATGGTGCTCTCCCGCCGGATTATGGGACAACGCAACCAATAACACCCGCTGCGCTTGATTATGTAAAATCAGCGCTACAGAACGTAAGAGCGAGCGAGGCGGTTGCCATCGTGAAATTCAGTTACGACGGACGTGGCTATACGTATAATAACCGCGGAGGATATAACCAGTTCCTGCACGATTGTGAACCAGGGGCACCTCGGGGTAGGGTCTGGTATGAAACAGGGGTTACTGAAGAATCCGATTTAAGCGGCATCCCCGGTCATGAAGACAAAAACTGGGTGCAGTATCACCTCTGGCAGCTTGGAAGTATTTTCAGTGAATTCGAAGACGTGATCATGGTGGTTAAAGGGGGGTTCTTTGGTCCGTGGGGCGAAATGCACTCATCATCCTATGCCGGGACAGCGGAGGGGTACCACTGGCTGTTGCAAGCGTTACTGGACTATGTACCCGAATCGCGTTCAATTTTAGTTCATGCAGGCGGCGTGATGGCCTGGCATAACGTTGAGTACGGTACCAATTACAGCTTTAGTAATCTGATGCCTGCCCCGGCACGCGGAACACCGGCGCAACGTTTCGGCATGTTCAACGACAGTTATTCGCGGGGCGGGAGCAACTATACGGATGGTGGCTCGCTTTCCGAAGGGTATAGCTTGATCGGAGGCGATTATGATCGTAACGCTGCCCTGACCTGGATGAGAAATCAGAATAACTTCTATGGCGGCGAAACTGTCAGGTCCGGAAATGAACCCGATAGCGAGTATCAACTCTATCCCCGGTTCCCGAACGTTCCGTATGAAGCCGCCTTGGCGAGAACATCTCATTTGAATACAAGTTATGCCCGGGATGCATATCAGCTTTGGGGTGATTTTATCTATAATGAAGAAAATGTAACGGCACCGTTCACACCACCACACGATGGGGTGACCCGGACGGCCATCTTTGACCCGGTATATGACGGCAGAAACGGAATGGAATTTATGCGCGACAGACTGGGCTTTCGTTTTGTGTTGCGCGAAGCGTATGCAAGTGAAAGGGTAGAACAGAATGGTACCCTGAGGTTCGAAGGCAAGATCCAGAATGTCGGCTTTGGCAATGTTGTGAACCAGAAAAATATGTCGGTAATTCTGAAAGCTAAAGATGGTTCTGCCTCGTACACCGCATTTACGAACCTTGACGCAAGAGACTGGCTCACGGATGAGGGTGGCAACGGCCGGCCCGACAATACGGCTGCATGGCGTGATCTGAATTTTTCGGTTACAATGTCCGCATTTGGCGAGGTGCCCCCTGGTGATTATGATATCTACCTGAAGATCAACGATCCTAAAGAACAAAGCGCTAACAAGCGCTCCATACGGTTTGCGAATAATGGAAACAAC
>JAIVHB010000128.1 GCA_020201275.1 Rhodothermaceae bacterium
GGAATCCGCAGGGAGCACCAGGCCGTAAGAGAGCATGCCGGTATTTTTGACGTTTCCCACATGGGCGAATTTTTCATCAGCGGCGATAAGGCCGAAGCACTGTTGCAGCATATCACCGTTAACGATGTAAGCAAGCTTGTACCTGGCAAAGCCCAGTACAACGCCATGTGCTACCCCGATGGTGGTATCGTCGATGACCTGATCGTTTACAAACTGGCCGACGACCGCTTTATGATGGTGGTGAACGCCTCCAACCGCGAAAAAGACCTTGAATGGGTGACGACCAATAACCCCATGAACGCCCTGGTTGAAGATCTTTCCGACGATATGTGCCTTCTTGCAGTACAGGGGCCGAAAGCCGAATCGATTCTGCAAAAAATTACCGGAACCCCGCTATCCGAGATTTCTTTCTACACATTCGCCACCGGTCGCCTTGCCGGGTTTGACGGGGTGATCATCTCGGCCACCGGCTATACCGGAGAACGCGGTTTCGAACTCTATTTTGACCAAAGGGACGCTGATCCAAGGGCAATCTGGGCAGCCATCATGCACTACGGCGTGCCGGAAGGTCTTGAACCGGCCGGTCTGGGAGCACGCGATACCCTTCGTCTCGAGATGGGTTACGCACTTTACGGCAACGATATTTCCCGGGATACCAATACCATCGAAGCCGGCCTCGGCTGGATCACAAAACTCGCAAAGGGCGATTTTATCGGGCGTGAAATACTTGCGAAAGTCAAACAGACCGGACCTGCCCGCAAACTATGCGGGTTCGTAATGGCTGAAGACCGGGCCATACCCCGACAGGGTTATGAGATTCTGAGCGAAAGCGGTGATGTGATCGGAGCCGTAACCAGCGGAACCCAGTCGATTACCAGCGGTGCAGGTGTGGGTATGGGGTACGTGAAAACTGAATTTTCAGGGGAAGGCACCAATATTATGATCAGGGTGAGGAACCGCGATGTGCCCGCGGGTATCAAAAAACCACCCTTCATCAGGAAGTGATCTGTAACTATGGAATACACGGTTGATCTGTTTTTTAACTCAAGAGCCTTTGTCGAGGAAGAATTACGTGGTAAAACGGTTGTGGTGATTGATGTGCTGCGGGCCAGCTCAACCATACTCACTGCCTTGTCATACGGAGCGAAAGGCGTTGTACCCATCCGCGACCTGTCGGAAGCCGGCCCCTTTACCCGCAACCTCGACCCTACCCGGTTTGTGATGTGCGGAGAACGCGACGGCGTTAAAATCGACGGCTTCCATTTCGGGAATTCCCCGCTTGAATTTCAGCCCGCCGATATGGAAAACAAAACGGTAGTGCTTTCAACGACCAACGGAACCATGGCCATAACACGCGCATCGCTGGCCAAAAATCTGTATATAGCATCGCTGCTGAATGCCGGAGCGGTTGCCGAACACCTGAAAACCCTCGACCAGGACCTCTTTTTTATCTGTGCAGGATGGAAAAACCGGCTGAGCATCGAAGATATACTCTGCGCAGGGTACATCCTGAATGAACTGTTCGGCGGCAATCTGCCCGAAAGCACACGCGACGGTGCCCGGGTTGCCCACGGTCTGTATGTTTCATGTAAAGACCGTATTACCGAGGTCGTTCAGGCATCGAACCATGCAGCCAGATTAAGGGATTTAAATTACGGCGCCGATATTGAATTTTGCTGTGAATTAAATAAATTTAATCTTGTGCCCGCCTTGCGTGAGGGAATAATCAAATAGGACATGGCCCGTAAAAAAAAGAACGGAAATACCGGCGGTGGTGCGTTTATAACACCGGAGCGAAAACTTGAGATAATCGGCGTTATCATTATGTCGATTGCCGTGCTGATTGCCCTGAGCATTGTCACCTACTCGCCAACCGATAATATTCTGATAAAAAACGCCTCAATCGGCGAACTTCTGAAGTTTGATGAGGGTACCGCCCTGCGTATAAAAAACGGGCTCGGGATTACCGGTGCATACCTCTCCTATTTTTTTGTATACATCCTGTTCGGTTACCACAGCGCCATCCTTGCCGCCCTCACCTTGCTTTACGGCTGGTTCATTTTCCGGCATCACGATCTGTCGCGCCTGCACGGCACCGCCCTGCTCTATACCTGTGTGATGGCGCTTCTTGCGGCCATACTGGGCTGGATCGCCCTGGCCTTTGAAACCGATACCCACTCCTGGAGCGGCTTTGCCGGCCTTTCGTCGGCCAGGGTACTGAGCTACCTGACCGGCAAAGTGGGATCGTTTATCATCCTCGCATCACTCACTGTTATCTCAGCCCTTGTTATCGTAGACGGAAACATTCAGAATACCATCGACCGGTTTAAGAATGGTTTTGAACAGTTTAGGATGCGCCGCCAGGCGAAACGTGAACGCCGAGCAGCCGGCGATGAACTCAATAAGCAGGCAGCAGCCCGGCAACACGATCTTGACGATGTTGACGAAGGTGTAGGCGAGGTTGTGGTAAGCAGAACCCGAGGCAATGTGATCGAAGGCACACCAGGACCCAAAAAATACCAGCTGGAGACTGAACGGGAAAAACCCAGCATTGACGAGATCATCGAAAAATCGAAAGAGCGAGACCTTACGCGGCATCAGCAGCAGCTTCTGGAAGAAGAAGCCATGAAAAATATGCCCTCGAGGGCTATCCTTGAAAAGCCTGGAGAGGGCGGTACAGGTGAAAAGACCGGCGAGGATGATGTGGACGGACCGGAAATCTCCGTTTTTGTAGGCAAACAGGAAGAAGAAGCCGACGAGAAAGAGTTTGAAAAGCAGCAGCGGGCCAAAGAGATCCCGATCATCAAATACCGGTTCCCGCATCCCGGCCTGCTCGATTCGCCCCCCAATGAGGGCAACGAGGTCGATTTTGACGAAATAAACGAAAACAAACTGATCATTCTCGACAAGCTGAAGCGGCACAATATCGAGATAACGGCGATCGACGCCATCGTTGGCCCAACCGTCACCCTGTATGAACTGCAGCCTTCGCCCGATGTTAAGATCAGCCGCATTGAAAGCTATGCCAACGACCTGAAGATGGCCATGGCCACCCACGGGCTGCGCATCATCGCTCCTATTCCGGGAAAATCGGCGGTGGGCATCGAGGTGCCGAACCGCAAACGGGAAACCGTATTCATCAAAACGGTGATCGGATCCCGCAAGTTCATGGAAACCGATATGGACCTGCCGGTAGCCTTCGGCAAAACGATTGAAAACGAGATATTCATGCTCGACCTGGCCCGCCTCCCCCACCTTCTCATCGCCGGTGCAACCGGGTCGGGTAAATCGGTCGGGATTAATACCGTAATCACCTGCCTGCTCTACAAGTGCCACCCCGAAGACCTGAAATTTGTGCTCATCGATCCCAAAAAGATCGAACTTTCGCTTTACAGGAATATTCAGAACCATTTCATCGCCACGCTGCCCGACGCCGAAGAGCCGATTGTAACCGACACCAGCCAGGTACTCGATGTACTGAACAGTGTCTGCAAGGAGATGGACGAGCGGTATGAGCTTCTGAAAATGGGCGGCGTGCGCGATATCAAGGCCTATAACGCCAAAAAGAAAGCCGATCAGCTCGATATCGAACTCGGCCACCGCCACCTGCCCTACATCATTGTGGTGATTGATGAGCTGGCCGACCTGATGATAACCGCCGGAAAAAGCATTGAGGAACCGATCGCGCGGATTGCCCAGCTTGCCCGGGCGGTGGGTATCCATATGGTGATCGCCACGCAGCGACCATCCGTTAATGTGATCACTGGTACAATAAAGGCCAATTTCCCGGCCCGGATCGCCTATCAGGTCGCGTCCAAAATAGATTCCCGCACCATCCTGGATACCATGGGAGCCGACCAGCTCGTTGGACGTGGAGATATGCTCTTCTCCAGCGGAGGGGCCGGCATGGTTCGTGTGCAGAACGCTTTCGTCTCTACAGAGGAAGTGGACCGTATCACGGCTTTCATCGGAAACCAGATGGGATACAAAAAACCATATTTATTACCGCCACCCGACACAGATAGCGGCCAGACTGCCGGTATCCTGGACAAGAGCGAACGCGACGACCTGTTTGAGGAGGCTGCCAAAGTGGTGGTTCTGCATCAGCAGGGTTCTGTATCGCTGCTTCAGCGAAAGCTGAAACTCGGCTACAACCGGGCAGGCCGCATCATCGACCAGCTCTACGCAGCCGGGATCGTGGGTCCCTATCAGGGAAGCACGGCACGCGAAGTAATGGTACAGGACGATGACGAACTCAGAACTATCCTGGAGGATATTGATGCGGTATAATACACTGATTTTATTACTTTTCCTGATCGTTCCGGTGTGGGCTGCCGCTACCGGTGTTGCAGCAACCGGCGGGATGAATTTTCCGTTGCCCGGCGAAACAGATACCGGTCCCGGGCCCCTGCACGGGCAGGAAACCGGAATACAGGCCTCTGACAAAATTACCGAACTCAGGGCGCGGTTGTTCACCAGCGATACCGTGGTCACCACAGGAACCATCTGGATAGGCACAGTAAGCTACAAGGTGGTTACCGATCAGCAGCTGGTAACCGTTGATGGAAGCGTATCGAAGGTATACAACCGCCACCAGAACAAGCTTATAATCAGTTTTTACGACCCTGAAGAGGACGATTTCGCCCCATCACGTTTTCTTGCCGGCACTCAGGAACGCTACGTCGTGCAGGAGGAGGACGGTGATGACGATACCATAATCACACTTACCTCCGACGATCCGTTTGAAATGTTCCGCATGGTGCGCATTTACCTGACCGAAAATGGCATTCCATGGCTCATAACAGGCATCGACCAGACCGATAATGAATTTTCAACCCGGTTCGAAAGCGGTGTTTTCATTCCGGCCACCGAAGACCTGTTCGACATCTCCTGGCCCGGCAATGCCGAAATTGTAGACCTCCGCAACTGACAGCCGATGAAGCGAAACACTCTGAACATCATCTTTGGGGTTTTAATCGGTGCATTGTTCATATGGTTGTCGCTCCGGAATGTGGTGGTTGACGAATTTGTTGAGATTTTTAGTGAAATTCAGCTTGGATGGGTTTTTCCATATCTGTTCATCGCCTTCGGAAGCATCGTTCTCCGTGCCGAGCGCTGGAGGATGCTCATGCAGAAAGAGAACAGGGTGCCAGGAAGGCTGAATGTGAACTCCGCCGTTGCCCTAGGCATGATGGTCAACTACGCCATTCCCCGGCTGGGTGAAGTATCGAGAGCCGCATATGTAGCCCGAAAGGAGAAAATCAGCACATCCAACATTTTCGGTACCGTTGTACTGGAAAGGATTGTCGACCTGGTAACAATGATGTTCCTGTTACTCGTTGTTCTGCTGGTAACCGTCTCCGACAGCCAGACGCTTCGTTCCCTGTTCGGTGACGACACCGTAAACCTTCTCCGGGTTTTTTACGATCCGGTAAATGCCATTCTTTTGATAACCGGGTTGTTACTCAGCCTCATTTTTGGTTACCGGATACTGAAGCACCTGTTATCGGCAGCCAATCGTGAGAAAGCGCGTACATCCAGGTTCAGGAGCCTGATTGTAACCTTTGTTGAAGGACTGATCTCGGTTCGACATATCAAAAACTGGCCCTGGTTTCTGCTGCTCACCGCGTTGATGTGGATTTGTTACATACTGATGAGCTATCTCCCCTTCTACGCATTTTCTCTGCCCGGCATCTACGGTCTTGGCTTCGGAGATGCCATTGCCGTAACGGCCATCGCCTCCATTGGTGTGGTTCTGCCCTCACCCGGCGGCGTGGGCACCTATCATTATTTCGTGAAACAGACCCTTCTGGTACTGTGTGCCGTACCGGCCGCAACCGGGCTGGCCTACGCCGTTGTGACACATGGGGCCATGATGATTGTTATATTTACGACATCACTGATTCTGCTGGTGATGAACCAGATTGTTGGCCGGCGAAAACCGGCAGAATAAATCAGGTGACCATTCTCAGCTAACATTTACATGTTGCCTGTTAGTTTTGTATTTTAGCAGGAATTTGCAATAACTGTGCTTCCCGATCCATTTCATTTTACAGTACCGTTTTTTCAGAAACGGCATACTAAAAACAGTTAATTCAAGTTTGTTTGAATAATCACGAATCAAGCTAACCAAAAGAGTTGAAACGACTACCACTGCTTTCTCTCCTCTGTTTTATACCCATTCTTGCCGGTGCACAGGACAGAACCACCCCTACATCCCTACTTCCGGATATTGACCCTCAGGATATTGAGATCCGCGGGGAATTCCGTGCGCGTTTTCCGGGCTTAAACCGGCAGCCTATTCTCGGCTTCAACCCGACACCACGCGTGTTCCGGCTCGACCCAAACCGGATGCCTTTTATTGAGAACCCCGACCAGGTGGTTGCAACAGTCCAGGTTACCAGGCTTGAAGCACCGGGTGGTCCGGCACCTCAGTATATCAGGTTTCCCCAGCAGGGGTACCTGCACAGCCGGTTCGGCGTAGGGCGCTACATCAGCCCGGAGGCCGATGTCTATGCCGGAGTCCCCCTCACGGAGAATACCTGGTTCCGCGGATCGCTGAATTACCACTCTTCCGACGGTCACCGCAACCGTGATGTACAGCCCTCATCCTTCCGTTTCATGGACGCGACCGCCGGCATTCAGACCAGGCTTAGCAACAGAACAAAGCTTGGTGTTGATTTCTCCCTGTTAAGTGATTTCAATTACGGTATTCAGACTCCTCGCCCCGCATTTCCAGATCCCTTTTCAGATCCAACCGGAAATCCCCGGAAAACTTATAACGGATACTCGGCAGGAACCGATTTCACCCATTTTTTCAATGCGTTCAGAAAGTTTGAGGGCGACATCTCATACAACTACTATAAAGTAAACTACAATTTTCCGAATGTTAACCTGGTGCGCTCCGAGGAACAGCGCCTGAAAGGGTCTGTTTATTACCAGTGGCCTGGTACATCGATAGGTTCCATATTCGGAATCGGTGCCTTTACCGATGCCGCAAAGCTGGTTAATACCCTCCGGGACGACACCAACTGGCATATTTCGGGTGTAAAGGGCAGCTGGGAGCAGCCGCTATCGTCCGGCATGAAACTAAACCTGATCGGACGGGGATATTTTACCTTTGATGAAAAAGACGGAAACAAATTCTATGCCTATCCCGATGCCCGCGTTGAATTCTCAAGCGTTCCCAACCTGACACTGGTCGGCAGAATTGGCGGATATATCCTGAATAACGGTCTCAGGGGCTTGCATGAAACCAACCGGTTTGCAATGGAAGACAACGGACTGATCAACCAACGTACCGTTTTCGGACTGGGTGAAGCCCGTTATGATTTCCTCGGATCTGCACAGATATATGCCGGTCTTGCATACTATATCTATGAAAACTACCAGTATTATGAGGATTTCCAGGATATCGGTTCACCCCTGTTTGGGGCGCTGTATGACGACGATACCCGGCGCCAGAAGCTCTACGGTGGATTCCGCTACATCAACCGCCCTTACGGATTTACGTTCTTCACCGAGGTTTACGTACAAAACACAAAACTCGACAGCGGTATCGAAGCACCGTACGCAGAAAAGCTTGGTATTACAGCCGGCATGACGATCCGGCCGGTTAGCAAGCTGAATATTACCATCTGGTCGGACTATATCGGGAAAAGACCGTACAATCTTGATGGAAACAAGCTTGCGGGCTATTATCTTCCCGGTGGCCGGATCGAATACCGTTTCACTGACGATTTTGGTCTTTATCTCAAAGTAAACAACATTCTCGACCAGGAATATGAGATCTGGAATGGTTATACAGAACGACTTTTCCAGGTCTATGGCGGGGTAACCATAAAACTCTGATATGGATAAAAAATTCAACAACGCATTCAGAGAAGCTCTCAGGAGCTCGGTAACAGAGGGGAAATCCGTTTCGATTTCCGGTCTTGGAACATTCAAACCGGTGCACATAAAGCAGCATGAAGCCGAAAATGAAGAGGGGCTTAAAGTGCTTATGCCACCCAGGGATACCATTGAATTTACACCGGAGGGCACCTGATGGATAAAGTCAGTCATATTCAATTCGTTGAAGACCTTGCTGCAAAACTCGGTCTCACTGAGGAGGAAACGGTAAAGAAGCTTACAGAACTGATTCTGATCATCAAAATGGAATCGGAATCTGGTAAGATGATTATCGACGGACTCGGTATATTTACCACTAAAGGCAAAATCCTCACCTTTATTCCAGACGAATCGTTTGAGCTCGAGATTAACCATAATTATGCCGGTATGATGCCGGTAGAAATCGAGGAACCCAAACCTGGAACGGCCGCTTCATCTGCAAAAACCCAAAAAGAGGATGATAATACTGAAGAATCCGACGCTGTGACGGACGATTTTGAGGAGGAGGAATTTGTTGATGTAATTGATGAACAGGACCCCTTCGATCTCGACGATGATGAAACCGGAACGGAATCAACCTCATCTTCGAAAAGCACAGGAGAAAAGAGCGGTGATTATACCAGTGACGCTGCTGAAAAAGCACGAAAGGCGGCACTTGAGGCAGAAGAGCAGAAAATAAAAGAAGATGAGGAAGAGCAAGAAGAAGCTGCCCGGAAAGCCGAACTCGAAGCTCAGGCGGAAGAGAAGAAAAAGGAAGATGCAACAGCGGCACTTGCAGCCAGGAAGGCCGGGGAATCAGAAAAAGCACGGGCTGAAGCTGGAAAAGTGAAAGCATTGGAAAAAGAAGCCGCTGAGAAGAAAAAGGCTGAATCAAAGGAGCGTGCAGAGACAGCTTCAGAAAAATCTGCCGACAAATTATCTGGAAGCAGAGCTGCAACAGACGAAGAAATCCGTCCCGAATGGGTCGAACCGGAAGCAGAAACCGCTCAGAAAGTCCGCTCTGACGGGAAAAAACCCGCGATTAAAGAGATACCGGCATACGACCGGGCCCGTCCGGACAGCAATACAGGTACGATCATAGCCATACTTGTTGCTGCTGTTGTAGTAGTTGCCGGTGCACTCTATTTATTCGGGTTCCTCACCGTTTCAGAGCCTGCCACCACTACGTCTCCGGTTATTAGTGAGCAAACAGAAGTACCACCTGCTAGTACAGATTTACCGGGAATCGAAGATACCGAGACCGGCATATCTGCCACTGAACAACTTGCTCAGGAAGAAGCTGCCAGGGATGTAACCGCACAACCCGCTCCAGCTGTGGATGATCAGCCTGCTGCTCCTTCTGCCGAAACGCAGCAAACACCTGCACCGGTACGCGAAACTGCTGCACCTGCTGCGTCTTATGGCCTGCGCGGCACCATGAACACTACAATGGCAAGACCTTACACCATTGTGGTTCATTCACTGACATCACGTACAGATGCAGAGCGGGAAGCCGCCGTAGTTGCAGAGGCCGGTTACAGAAGCACCTGGTTCAGGGTCGAACTGCCCAACGGAAGTGTCAGATGGAGAGTGAGCATCGGGCAATTTGCCAGCAGTGATGCCGCTGTTGAGGCCGCCAGACAGCTTCCGGAACCCTACTCAGCCAACAATTTCATCAGTCGTATCGAATCCTACAATCCATAAACATCTCAATATCCTCCAACATGTCCATGCTCTTTACCCTTATGTATTCTTTTATT
The DNA here is from genome assembly GCA_020201275.1 of Rhodothermaceae bacterium. Lineage (GTDB taxonomy): Bacteria > Bacteroidota > Rhodothermia > Balneolales > Cyclonatronaceae > RECM01. Next base: position 9,630 of record JAIVHB010000128.1, read on the forward strand.
CTTCAGGCCACAACCGAACTGGCGGAGAATGATACCCTTGCCGCCATTACAACTGAACCTGAAGGTCAATCGTTCTTCCATATTCTGCTGCAGGGTGGATACATCATGATACCGATCGGTATTCTGTCGATTCTTGCGATCTTTGTTATAGCAGAACGCTGGAGAGTTCTCAACAACTCACAAATGGACAATGAAAAATTCCTCGGAACTGTCGAAGAAATGCTCAAAGAGGGCAGTACCCGCCAGGCCATCCGCTATTGCGAGGAAATGGACAAGCCTCTGGCCAGAATCCTGAAACAGGGTATAAAACGGCTGGGCAGGCCCATACTGGATATAGAAGATGCCATAAAAAACGCGGGGAAGCGTGAGATTCACATGCTCGAAAAGAAGATGGACTGGCTTGCCACCATTGCCGGTGTTGCTCCGTTGCTGGGTTTCCTGGGTACGGTTACCGGTATGATTCAGGCCTTCATGGAGATTCAGTCGCTGCAGGGGAATGTTAACCCGAGTGTACTGGCCGGCGGTATATGGGAAGCCCTCATAACAACCGCAGCGGGTCTTGCCGTAGGTATTTTTGCCTTTTTCTTCTATAACTACCTCATCAGCCGCATCAACCGGATGGTATTTGACCTTGAAGTATCTACCACCGAATTCATTGAACTCCTCCAGAAACCTGCACCCAAGAAAGAAACCGTACTGCGATGAATTTCCGCCCGCTAAATGAAGTCCGCAAGCCGTTGTCTGTCTTTTCCCTCTCATCCCTGACCGATATCGTGCTTCTGCTGCTGATTTTCTTCCTACTAACGTCGTCCTTTGTCTCCAATTTCGGCATCAGGGTGAATGTGCCCAGGGCTGATACCAGTGCACAGACCCAGCCACAGTACATCAATGTTACGGTGACCAAAGAGGGGGATTTCTATGTGGGTGGCGAGCAGGTGAGCAAATCGCTCCTTGCCGTGGCCATCAGAACCGAGTTTCAGAAAAATCCACAGGGCACACTTGTGCTTCGGGCCGACAAGGATGCAATAATTGACAATGCCGTGTTCGTTATGAACATTGGAAAAGCACTCAATATGAATATCATGATGGCCACAGAACGGGGTATCTGATCCTATGAAACGAAGAAAGCTAACTCAGGAAGAAAAGTTTGGCCTTACCACAACTGTAGGTGCCCATATTTTTCTTATTCTCATTGCCATACTCATCATCACCCGGCCGGTTGAAGACGATCGCATAGCTTTCATTGAAATAACCCTCGGGGAATTCCGTGACGGAACCCTGGCTGAATTCAGCCAGGAGCAGAATCCGGTGGTCGCCACGCGTCCAAGGCCTACACCCGTGCAGGCTGAAATACCCCGGCCGGAACCCGTAAGGGAGCAACAGGAACAGGTTGAACGGCAGGAAACGGCCAAACCGGTCGAATTACCGGAACAGACCCAGGATATCCAGGAAGAGGTTGTAGCCACACCTGAAACCCGGCAAATTGACCCAACTGTTGTTATCAGGGAAGAAAACCGGGAAGAACAGGTAGTAAGGCCGGAAACTCCCGTAAGAGAGGCTGAAACCGAACGGGAGGGGGCACTTACCAGCGGCGACATTCGTGGGCGCACAGGCAATATTGAGGCCGATCAGGGTACCGGGCGCGATTTGGACCGTTCTGCGCCTTTTACCCTTGAATGGGAAGGCGACATAGAACGTGCTCCCCTTCAGCAACCACTGCCCAATTACACGGCAGAAGTGGAAGCTATTATCACGGTAAGGTTTGAAGTGCGCCCCGATGGTACCGTTGGCCGGATCACTCCTATACGGCGTATGAGCCCTGAGCTTGAACGTGAAGTAAACAGGACACTCCGTTCATGGCGTTTCTCCAGATTGCCGGGTGGCCTGCCCCAGGAACCTCAGTTCGGGGTTATCACATTCCGCTTCGTGCTTGAATAATATCAGGCCTGTTTTTTTTCCCGCCTCTTTATGGCCTTCTCACCTGACTTATCGATCTCGCACCCCCATATTTCGGTGGCATATTCATAGATAGTTCGATCTGATGAGAACTTTCCGATACGGGCAGTATTGTAAATCGCCTTTTTGAACCACTCCTGGGGTTTCCTGTATAACGCTTCCACTTTTTTCTGCGTGTCGGCATAGGCTTCGAAATCGGCACAAACCATGAAATAGTCGCCTCCATCGGTTAATGCATGGACGATACTGTGAAACAGGTTTGGGTTTTCCGGACTGAAAAAGCCATCCCTGATCTGATCAATAGCCTGCTTCAGCTCTTTGTTGGCATTCAGATAGTCCCATGGGTTGTATCCCTCCTTGCGAAGACGTTCGATTTCATCGACAGTAAGGCCGAATATGAAGATGTTGTCATCACCTACTTCTTCCTTTATCTCGATATTGGCACCGTCGAGCGTACCAATGGTTATAGCGCCATTCAGGGCAAATTTCATATTTCCGGTACCTGATGCTTCCATTCCGGCGGTTGAAATCTGTTCTGAAAGATCGGCGGCCGGTATGAGGCGTTCCGCCAGCGAGACACTGTAATCAGGCAGGAAAACACACTTCAGCTTGTCGCCCACTTCATGATCATTATTGATAACATCTGCGATGGAGTTGATCAGCTTGATGTGCATTTTGGCCATTGTATAGCCCGGTGCCGCTTTACCGGCGAACAGCACGGTTCTCGGCTGGAACGGGGCATCGGGGTTAGCCTTGATCCGGTTATACAGCACAACCGTATGCAAGGCAGCCATCAGCTGGCGTTTGTACTCATGTATCCGCTTGATCTGAATATCGAAGATGGAATCAACATTCAGGCGGATCCCCATTTTCTTATCAACAAACGCGGCAAGTCTTTTCTTGTTTTCCTTTTTGATACCGGCGAATGCTTTCACAAACGCCTTGTCATCGGCATACTTGTCGAGTTGCTTCAATTCATAGAGCGCATTCACCCAACCATCGCCAATTTTATCGGTTATGAGATCCGACAGTTTCGGGTTACACTGTTTGAGCCAGCGCCGTGGGGTTATGCCGTTTGTTTTATTGGTGAATTTCTCGGGCCACAGCTCATAAAAATCCCGGAATATTGTCTTAATGATCAGGTCGGAATGCAGCTGTGCAACACCGTTCACCTTGTGCGAACCAACAATACCAAGGTTGGCCATTTGCACGCTTGGTTGCTCGCCTTCGCTGATGATCGACATTCTGCGAACCCTGCTCAGATCGTCACCAAATTTGTCGTGCACTGTATTAAGGAAACGCTTGTTGATTTCATAGATGATCTGCAGATGCCGCGGCAGCAATGAGCGTACCAGCGATACCGGCCAGCGTTCCAATGCTTCCGGCAGCACCGTATGGTTGGTGTATGCCATCGTTTTGGTTGTGATGCCCCAGCTGGTATCCCAGTCGAGTCCTTCCTCGTCCATCAGCAACCGCATCATTTCAGGGATCGCAAGATTGGGGTGAGTGTCGTTGCACTGTACAGCCACTTTTTCGGGTAATTTTGTCAGGTCACTGTTGCTCTTCTTAAAACGCTCCATAATATCCTGCAGCGTGGCCGACACAAGAAAATACTCCTGCTTCAAACGCAACTCCTGCCCGACAAATATCTTGTCGTTGGGATACAGGATCCGGGATATGTTCTCATGCAACTCCATATCGCGGACAGCCTCGATGTAATCGCCCTGGTTAAACCGGCTTAGATCTAGTGAGGTTGTGGATGTAGCTTTCCATAGCCTGAGATTATTAACGACCTCATTTTTATACCCAGGTACCGGCATATCATGGGCCAGGGCAAATACATCCTGGGTATCGACCCAGCGAAACCGAAGATCGCCCTTTTCATCGGTGTAGGGTACCGAACGGCCATGAAATTTCACCCTTCGCACAAGTTTTGCCCGCGGACGGTCCCACGGAAATCCGTACTGAAGCCAGTTATCGGGCTGTTCAACCTGATATCCGTTCACAATCTGCTGATGGAAAATACCGAAGTCATAACGAATACCATAGCCGTATCCTGCAATGCCAAGAGTGGCCATGGAATCGAGAAAGCATGCAGCAAGCCTGCCGAGACCACCGTTTCCGAGTGCCGCGTCCTGTTCGGTTTCCCTGATCTGATCATAATCAAGGCCCAGTGATTCGAGGGCTTCCTTGGTTTCATCCATCATACCAAGGTTTATCAGCGCGTTGTCGAGCAATCTGCCGATCAGAAACTCCATTGAGATGTAATACACCCGTTTGGAATCATCTCTATAGTATCCCTGCTGTGTTTTGAGCCATTTGTCATGCAACCTGTCGCGCACCGATAGCACCACACTTTTATAGATGTCCCAGTCAGATGCCGAGTGTTCATCGCAGGCCAAAGTAAACCGCAAATGGTTTGATATATCTCTCTTGATGGACTCTACGTCCATACCTGTCCGCGTAATTGATTCTGTAATTTTCGACATAATTGCTTTTAATAAAATGTTTACTACTGCTGTTGAAATGGTAAGTTTTTAAATACGTTTCACGGCATTATACGGCATCGTTGCCATCAGGCACGGGCTGGAATCTGTTGCAATGGAACCATTACTATCTTCGATAAACGCCGATATCCGGCTTAAACCCTGGTCCTGTGATGTTGGTTTTATAGTTGTTCTGCACAAAATAGTGATAAGCGTCCAATGCTACGAATTCTTGTTCAAAAAAACCAAAGACCGAAGAGCCGCTTCCGCTCATGGAGGCAAATACGGCCCCCATGTCGTAAAACTGATCTTTCATGTTACCAATCAGGGGGAATCGAGGTATTACAGCCGGCTCAAGATCATTGTCGATAAGGTACCGCCATTCATCCGGGTTGAATCCGGTAAGAATTTTTTCCAGGCTGATGTCGGGCGTTCCTGTTGGCATACAGTGTGCATAAGCTTCGGCAGTACTGCTTTCAAAACCCGGGTAGACGGTTACTATCCAGGCCCGCGGCTGAATGGGGAGGAATTGCAGTGTGGTACCCGTTCCCGTTCCTATTCCTGTTTTACCAGCTATCATAACAGGGATGTCTGAACCAAGCGCTGCTCCGATACCGGTCAGTTCCTCATCGCTCAGACCGGCCTGTTCCATTTTGTTCAGTATTCTGAGCATGGCTGCAGCATCCGCACTTCCTCCGCCAAGACCGGCCCCGAGCGGGATTTTTTTTTGCACCTGCACCCGGTAATGATTTCTGGTTCCTGTCGCCTTTCTGAAAGCTTCTGCGGCCCTCACAATCAGGTTGTCTTTACCGGCAGGTATTTCCAGGCCTTCGCTTGTTACTGTGGTTACCGAGTCATGGCTTACCTCGAGCTGATCATTCCAATCGATGAAGCAGAACCCGGTCTCAAGTTCATGGTAACCGCCGGGCATGCGCCCGATCACTTTAAGGCCCAGATTGATTTTCGCGCAGGCTGTACTAACCCAAACATCCTTTTCTTGTGTCATAACGTCTCCTTAAGAATCTCATCCTTGATTTTTTGCGCATATTCTTTTGCGGCTTCGGGCGTATTTGGAATTTCCCCCTCCAGAATGGCCGCTTCAATTGCATTTTTGATCTTCCCGACACCGGGGCCGGGCTTCATTGAGAACATCTCCATGATCTCCTGCCCGCCTATCGGCGGCTTCCAGTTCCTGAGCTTGTCTTTTTCATCAACCTCGCGGATTCTCTGCTCCACCCGGTCGAAATTGGCCAGAAACTGTTTTACTTTTCTGTCGTTTTTACTGGTAATATCAGCCCTGCAGAGCATCATCAGATCATCAATATCGTCACCGGAATCCACTAAAAGCCTTCTGATGGCACTGTCGGTTACCTCTTCACTGACCAGGGCTATGGGCCTCAAATGAAGCTTCACAAGTTTCTGAACGTACTTCAGGCGGGAGTCGAGTGGCAGGCCCAGGCGCCGGAAAATGCGCCGGGTCATAACGGCACCCACCGCATCGTGGCCGTGAAAGGTCCAGCCGTGCTCTTCTGAAAACCTCTGGGTTGCCGGCTTGCCGATATCGTGCATTATTGCCGCCCAGCGCAGCCACTGATTTTCGGTAACCCGGCTGATGTTGTCGAGTACCTGAAGCGTGTGCCAGAAATTGTCTTTATGGCGTACCCCCTCAATTTCCTTCACGCCATGCAGTTCAACCAGTTCGGGAAAAATATGAGTGAGAAGGTCTGTTTCGAACAGTATGCTGAAGCCTTTCGATGGCACCGGGCTCAGCACGATCTTGTTCAGTTCATCGATTACACGCTCTTTCGAAACGATTCCGATTCGTTCGGCCATTTCCTTCATGGCCGCAAGTGTATTCTCTTCAATATCAAAATCGAGCTGGGCTGCAAACCTGGCTGCACGCATCATCCGCAACGGATCGTCGTTGAAGGTGATACCCGGATCCACCGGTGTTCTGATGGTTTTGTTCGCCAGATCGGTGAGCCCGCCAAACGGATCGATAAGCTCACCGTAATTCTGCTCATCAAGCGACCACGACATTGCATTTATCGTAAAATCCCTGCGGCGCTGATCGTCTTCCATGGTCCCGTCTTCAACCACAGGTTTACGCGATTCGCGGCTGTAGCTCTCTTTTCTTGCCCCTACAAACTCAAGGTCCATGCCTTTGTGGTTTATATGCGCCGTACCGAATTGCCGGAATGTGCTGATCTGCTTCGCTTTGAGTTCAACCCCGACGGCGGCAGCCAGGTCTATTCCCGATCCGATCGTTACAAAATCGATATCGGTTCTCTTCTGCCCATGCAGGCGCCCGAGGTAGTAATCTCTCACATACCCGCCTACCACATAGGCGGGTTGCTTCAAGGCCGAAGCTGCCTTTGAAACAATTTTGAAAATTGAGCTGTGTTTCCTGTCTATATCTTGCAAACCGTCTTATCTTTGGTTCCGATAAAATAAAACAAAAAGCGATGCTATTCAGATGATTGCATTGAATTATTTACGCTTAAATCCTGCGCGGCCGATTTGAAGACAAAGAAGTTCGATCTTAGCAGGCAGGCCATCACCATAAGCCTTATGGTTTCGTTTGTCTCGTTCATGGCAAAAGCCGCCGGATACCTGCTCACAGGTTCAAATACGGTACTGTCGGATCTCGCAGAATCGGTTGTTCATCTTCTGGCTGTCTCTTTTGCAATGTACGGTGTTTATCTGCGAAGTAAACCAGCCGACAACAAACACCGCTACGGACATGAACGGATCAGTCTCCTTACGGTTGGTGCTGAAGGTTTGGTTATTGTTCTTGCAGGACTTACAATTATTTATCAGTCGGTAAAAAACCTCCTCTTCGGCCTTGAGATTACACACATCTTCGAAGGCATACTGTTCATGAGCGCTGCGGCACTGATCAACCTCGTACTGGGGCTGTATCTTGTGAAGACCGGCAAAAAAGAGCAAAACATGATCGTATACAGCAACGGCAAACACACTCTTACCGACGTGTATACAAGCGCCGGGGTAGTGCTCACCCTTCTGCTCATATCCCTCACAGGATGGATGATCCTCGATGCCATTGTTGCCGTCGGGGTTGCCATATTCATCATGTATGAGGGTAAAAAGCTGGTCAGCTACTCTCTGGATGGAATCATGGACAGTGTTGACCCCGAAGCCGATCTCATCATCAGGAATGTGCTCGACGGAGAGATACCCATGCATATCAGAGGCTGGCACAATCTCAGGCACCGAACAACCGGCAATGTAACCTGGATAGAATTTCACCTTCTGTTCGACAAGGATATTGACCTCCAGACAGCTCACGATGAAGCTACTACGCTCGAAAAATCGCTGATGAGCGCCATTCGCGGGGATGTTATTGTCACCATCCACCTGGAACCCGAACAGACTCATGCCAAATCGCACCAGGTTTTAAAAGGGATTCAGAGAAATCCCGATCTTGAAGACTATTTCTGATCATACTGTACGGCTGTAAACTGAAATCAGATTTTAACATTGTATTATCTTAAATTAGATATTATCATCATCCCTGTTTTGAATACCAAACAGCTTAACTGAATTCTGGAATGGAATTACCGAAGCGATGGATGCTTGCCACCGATGGTTCAAAATATGCGAACCTTTCGGTTGAGTATGCGGCACAGTTATACAACTTTATGGATCCCAAGCCCGATGTGCTCATAATAAATGTGATACCCGAGCCCGGCAAATCTCCGGGCAACGAAACGGATCTGGCTGTTTTAAAAGAGAAAGAGCGCGGGAAACAAATACTGCGCGAAGCGGTGCAGCGGTTTATCGATGCAAGCGGAAGCGCTGATACAGTACGCACCATGGTGGCTATGGGAGAATCGAGGGAAGTTATCATTAAGATCGCCGAGGGCAACAAAACAGACCATATTATCATGGGCGGGGCCGATTTTCGGTGGACCGACGTAATATCAGGTGGCGTGAGTAACTACGTACTCCATCATGCCAAGTGCCTTGTTACACTGATTAAATGAACTGCGCCCCGGCAATACTGCATACATCGCGTTAATGGGCTACCTTCTGTTTCGTAGTTTGGTTCTCAGTCATAACCCCAGCTATATTAAGAAGCACTACAGTTGAAATCTGTTTCTGCCAGGCCGGTAGTCGGTTATCCCTCAATTTCGGAATGGTCGCCAAGGTGGGCCGCTCCTTTAAAACCCTTTACCTGCGCATAGCTTCCGATCGATGAATTTTTAAGTTCCGCACCGTCGATTCGCGCATTATCCTGAACAATGGTGTAACCGAGGGTGCTGTTGTTCACCTCGGTCCCTTTTTCAAGGCTCACATGCGGACCTATCCGGCTGTTTCTGACAACAACGCCTTCCGGGATGTAAACCGGTTCAGTGATCTCCGAACCACTTACGTCGCCCATTACCCTGTGTTTTTCTTTTTCCAGAATAACACTGGTGGTTTCCAGCCAGGCCGGGATGGTGCCGCAGTCGAGCCATTCGTCAACAGTGGCGGCCTTGAACACTTTTCCCGCTTTAAGCAGGCGGTCGATGGCATCGGTAAGCTGGTATTCCCCGCCATGGCCGGTAATCTTATTGTCGAGCAGGTACTTGATCTCCGACCGCAACGCGGCGCCGTCTTTGAAATAATAGACCCCGATGATGGCCATCCGGGAGATGGGTTCGCTTGGTTTTTCCACAAATCCGGTGATTTTCTCCCCTTCATGCAGGGCTACACCGAAACGGGACGGATCTTCGACCTCTTTGAGCCAGATCACACAGTCTGCATCATCCACAGTAACCTTGCCTTCGGTATCGAACAGGGTGTCGGCAAAAACGACAATGACCTCATCTTCAAGGTACTGCTCGGCGCAATATACGGCGTGAGCGGTACCCAGGGCCTCATCCTGGCGGGTAAACGAGGCCTTCGCATTGTTCCGTTCGGCCATGTCGGCCAGTTTTTGCCTGATCTCATCACCGAAATCGCCAAGTACGAATACGATCTCATCGATGGTACGGTCAAGCGTTTTTGAGAATGTCTGAATAATACGTTCAATTATCATGGTTCCCGCTACAGGCAGCAGCGGCTTGGGAGTGGTATTGGAGTGAGGGCGCAGGCGTGTTCCACGTCCGGCCATGGGGATAATTAATTTCATCGGACCTCTGTATTCTTTATTTATCGATTAATTTCTGTGTCAAAGATAGGAGAACTTGCTATTTTTGTACGATAATTTATACTGAATTTCCATTCCCCCGGCGAATCACCAACAATAACTGCTGTACGGCGAAACTGTTTCCTATCATTTGAAAGCATACTATACAGGCATCGAGCTGCTTTTAATCATAATCGCCCTGGCGGTATTATGGCACTCCTGGTTCAGGGCGCGCTATTTTTTCCAGGTGATGCAGCAGAACGGCTATCACATCAACGAATATGCGGGCTGGCTCAGGAAGAACTGGGCCGGCAAGCTTATCGGCAATGCCCATTCCATCATTATTCCCATTTTTCTGATTGAGATGTTCGGCAACCGGCTAACCATGACGGCCACCACCGTACTCCTTTTCATTTTTGTGCTCTTCCTGTTTCTGCCCGGCAGGCGTGAATATGCGGGAGTGCAGAAAAAGCCGGTTGTATTTACCCCCCGCCTTATACGACTGGCCATTCCGGTGGCCATTTTATACCTGTTTTTCCCCTGGTTGGGGTATATCCAGGCGATGCGGATGGCCTTCCCCACCCCCGATGCACTAATCCTCACCTTCAGTTTCATCCTGGCCGACCTGCTCATCCCCTTCTACATCCTTCTGGCTTCGGTACTGATGCATCCGGTTGAGAAATACATACAGAACGGATTCAAAAAAAAGGCCCGGCGAAAAATACTTTCAATGCCGGAGCTGAAAGTGGTGGCCATTACCGGCAGCTACGGAAAAACGTCGACCAAGTTCATCATCAAAACACTGCTTGAAGAGCGTTTCAACGTCTGTTTTACGCCCGGCAGCTACAATACACCCATGGGCATCTGCAAGGTGATCAACAACGACCTGAATGCACGCCACCAGGTATTGGTGCTGGAAATGGGGGCCCGGTATGAAGGCAACATCGCCGAACTCTGCGAGATTGCACAGCCGGATGTGTCCGTTGTTACAAATGTGGGCAAGGCCCACCTGGAGACCTTCGGCAGTGTTGAGACAATCGCCCACACCAAGGCGGCCATTGTGCGCCATCTAAAACCCGGCGGCACCGCAATATTGAATGCTGATGATCCGCTGGTTACTGCTATGGCAGGCCGCAAAGATATAACGGTGCTCCTGGCAGGAATTGAAAACGGAGAGTTCAGGGGCAGCGATATCAGTTATGATGACAGTGGCTGCCGGTTCACCGTTGAAATGCCCGGCAATGAGAAGATCGAAATAACCACCGGTTTGCTGGGCATCCATAATGTGCAGAACATGCTTCTCGGCATAGCCACAGGCTACGCGTTCGGCATCCGGGCAGCTACACTGCAGGTAGCGGCTCGCAGGGTTGAAGCGGTCGAGCACCGGCTGGAGCTGAAACGTGCTAACGGTATTCTCATTATCGACGATGCGTTCAACTCCAATCCCACCGGGGCCAGGAATGCCGTAGATGTGCTCTCAAAATTTCAGACCGGCCGCAGGGTTATCATAACACCGGGCATGGTTGAGCTAGGCGAACACGAAGAACACGAAAACCGGAATTTCGGGCGGCATATCGGTCGTGCGGCACTCGATCTGGTTATATTGGTGGGGCTGGAGCGTACGCGGCCGATCGTTGAAGGCCTGCATGATGCGGGGTATCCGGATGATGATATCCGGGTGGTTGCCACCCTTTTTGAGGCACGTGAATTGATGGCCGGCTACGTAAAAGACGGGGATGTGGTACTTTTTGAGAATGACCTGCCGGATATCTACAACGAAATTCCCCCAAAAAAGGCAGTCCGGTAATAAGCAATCGAAGCTGAGTAGTCCGGAATACGCATTAAATAAGCCGGTTCCTGCTTATCTCGTCATTATTCGTACCTGAGCGATTCGGCCGGCTGAATTTTTGAAGCACGTACGGCCGGGTACCAGCTGGCCAAAATGCATAGCAGCAGGCTGCCACCGATAATCATTAGCAGATCCGACCATACGAATACCACAGGGTAGGCACTGATGATGAACGACTCTGCACCTGCCAGTTTTATGAGGCCGTATTCTTTCTGAAGCCAGCTTATCAGCAGGCCCAGCGCCCCACCCAGCCCGCATCCGATCAGGCCTACATAGATGCCCTGCCTGAGGAAAACCGCCTTGATATCGGATTTTTTGAATCCGTACGACATCAGAAGCCCGATATCGCGCGTTTTCTGGATCACGATCATGGTTAGTGATCCAACGATGTTGAGCACGGCCACAAGTACAATTAGCATCAGAATAAAATAGGCGGCCCACTTTTCCAGGTTCATCACATCATAAAGGGGTTTCTGGAGATCGTACCATGTTTTCACCCGGAAATCCGGCCCAAGCGCAGCCTGAAGTTCCTCTTTTACCTCAGCAGCTCTGTCGTGCATATTCAGCTTGATGTCGATGCCGGTCACAGCGCTCCTGGTATTGAATATGCGCTGGGCCGCTTCCAGCTCAATAAACACCAGCGAACCTTCGAAAACCCTGTCCATCGAAAAAGCACCGCGCACATTGAAATTGTAGGTCCTCGGTGCTGTAAACTGCGTGAGCGAGCGTTGAATAGCCTGTGCGCTGAGCAGGCCCACATCGTCGCCCACGGTAACCCTGAGCTGATTGGCCAGCTGTTCGCCGATCAGCATTCCCGGACGGCGGTCGCTCACCCCGAGGCTCAAACCTCCGCTGGTAAGGTTCCGGCCCATGTCGACCATGCGGGTGTGAATATCGGTATCAACACCCCGTACAACAACAACCTTGTAACTGCCCCCACGGTGTGCTATCAGGGATTTACCCTCAACATAGGGGCTGATCAACATAATTTCGGGATTGCCGTCAAGTATTTCCGCCAGCCTGCCGTCTGGTGTAAAAGTGGTCTCAACCGCCGACTCAATACGAATATCAGGGTCGTAGGCCAGCAGCATATCCTTCATCAGGTCGAAAAAGCCATTGAATACCGACAGCACGATGATTAGCATGGCGGTGCCGATAGTGACCCCTGTTATACTAATCAGGGTCAGCGTTGATATGAGCGTAACTTTTTTTCTGGAGAAAAGATAACGCCGTGCTATTAGGTTTTTTGCGTTCACGCCGGAATATACGGCGATCGGGCGATATGCCGGGTGCATCATTTTGTCATATCTCGCAAAAAATTCCTTATTTTCAGACAAATACCATCATTAACCAGGGATCACGTTTGGGAAAACTAACTTTAAACAAACAAGAGCTAAAAGCCCTTGTTGAGGGGTATCACGGTGACGTTTTTTCTGTGCTGGGTATTCACCGGGTTGTAAACAAAAAAAAGGAAATGCTGCAGGTAAGAACACTGCAGCCCGACGCGAAAACCGTAGCTGTTCTCGGTGCATCAGGTAGTTCTACAGCCCTGAGTCAAATCGAGGGGACGCCTGTTTTCGAAGGCCTTTTTGAAACGGATGCCATACCGAACGATTACAGGCTCGACATAGAATACAGCAACGGATCAAACCGTGTAATCCGCGACCCATACAGCTTTACCCCGCTTATCAGCGATTATGATCTTCAGCTCTGGGGGGAAGGCAACCACTCAAAGGCCTATGAATTCATGGGTGCCCACATAAGGGAGCTGAACGGCAGCACGGGTGTGCATTTTGTAGTCGCAGCCCCATCGGCGGCAAGGGTTAGTGTGGTAGGAAGTTTCAATAACTGGGACGGGCGTTGCCACGTAATGCGCAAATATGTGGACCAGGGGATTTGGGAAATATTCATCCCCGGCCTTGAGGATGGTGAACAGTACAAGTACGAAATAAAACCCCACGGTTTTGGTCCGCCGTTCCTGAAGTCGGATCCATACGGATTTTATTACGAAAAAAGGCCGAAAACGGCTTCTGTAATCAAGAATATCAATACATTTACATGGTCGGACGACACCTGGATGAAGAAGCGCTCACCAGGCCGCGACAAGCCGGTTTCGGTATATGAACTCCATCTCGGATCCTGGAAGCGCCACATCACAGACAATTCCTTCTACACCTACCGAGAACTGGCTGAGCACCTCATCCCCTATGTACTTGATCTGGGGTACACGCATATTGAGTTGCTTCCGATTGCCGAGCACCCTTATGATCCATCGTGGGGATATCAGATAACCGGTTATTTTGCGCCAACCAGCCGTTTTGGTAATCCGGAAGATTTCATGTTTTTCGTTAATGAGTGCCACAGGAACGACCTTGGAGTGATCATAGACTGGGTGCCAGCACATTTCACAAAAGATGACCACGGCCTGCGGGAATTCGACGGCACCCACCTGTACGAGCATGCCGATCCCAGGCAGGGCGAGCACAGGGACTGGGGAACAAAAATTTTCAACTTCGGGCGTGTAGAGGTAAAAAACTTCCTTTTGTCGAACGCGCTGTTTTGGCTCGAAAAATACCATATCGACGGGCTGAGGGTCGATGCGGTAGCCTCCATGCTCTACCTTGATTACTCCCGCGAAGCCGGCGACTGGGTACCCAACAAATTCGGCGGGCGCGAGAACCTTGAGGCTATCGAGTTCCTGAAGAAGTTCAACGAGCTGGCCCATAAGGAGTTTCCCGGAGTAACTACCTTTGCCGAGGAATCGACCTCCTGGCCAATGGTTTCGCATCCCACGTACCTTGGCGGGCTTGGCTTCGACTACAAATGGAATATGGGCTGGATGAACGATACGCTCAAGTACATCGAAGTTGATCCTCTCTACCGTAAGTATCACCATAATCAGCTCACCTTTTCGCTGATCTACGCTTTTTCCGAAACTTTTATCCTCCCCTTTTCGCACGATGAGGTCGTTCATCTCAAAAAGTCGATGCTATCGAAGATGCCGGGCGACAACTGGCAGAAATTTGCCAATCTGAGATTACTGATGGGCTATCAGTATTGCCATCCCGGGAAGAAGCTCTTGTTTATGGGAAGCGAATTCGGGCAGTGGGGTGAGTGGAATTGTGAGCAGGAGCTCGACTGGCCATTGCTGCAGTATGAGACCCATCAGGGCATAAAAAAAACGGTACAGACCCTGAACCAGATCTATAAATCCGAAAAGGCCCTTCATCAGCTCGATTTCGACTGGAGCGGTTTCAAATGGCTCGACTTTTCGGATGTGGACCAAAGTGTGATATCATTTATCCGTTTTGCAGAAAACCGCGACGATTTTGTGATATGTGCATTCAACTTCACACCCCGCACCCACCATGATTACATATTTGGTGTACCTCGTCACGGCAGTTACAAAGAGATATTCAACAGTGATGATCCCGGCTTCGGCGGCAGTGGTGTTATCAATACCGACATACACTCAACCGATGGTGAGTGGCACGGCGAACCGGCCCACATTTCTGTAAGTCTGCCTCCGCTGGGCTGCATCATTATTAAACCTCAATAACAGAAATATTTTAGCTGCTAACACATGTTCAAACGATCAAGTGGGATACTCCTACATCCTACATCATTCCCATCAGACTACGGGATCGGCGATCTTGGCCTTGAAACAAAAAAATTCATCGATTTTCTTGAAAAATCGGAGTTGTCGGTCTGGCAAATCCTTCCGCTGGGGCCTACCGGATACGGCTATTCGCCATACGCCTCATATTCGGCTTTTGCGGGTAATCACTATCTGATAAGTCCGGATATACTGCACGAGAAAGGCCTCCTTACCCGGGATGAACTCAAGCGCGCCATGCTGCCATCGCTTGATAAAGCAGACTATGAAACGGCGTTCACGAACAAAAGTGAACTCTTCAGCATTGCGTGCAGCCGTTTCTACGAGCGCAAAGACAAGCAGGAGATGCAGAAACTCAAAAAATTCAAAAAGGAAAATGAATTCTGGCTTGATGACTATGTTCTGTTCATATCATGTCTTGAGCATTACGGTTTCCAGCCCTGGAACACCTGGGATGCAAGCCTTGCAAAACGTGAACCTGAAACCATAAAAAAGGCAAAAAAAGAGCACAAAGACCGCATTAATTACCACTACTTTGTGCAGTTCGAGTTCTTTGACCAGTGGATGAAGATCAGGGAATACGCAAACAGCAAAGACATTATAATTGTTGGTGACATTCCGATTTTTGTGGATCACAACAGCTCGGACGTTTGGGCAAATTCACAGTATTTCGAGGTGGACAGCCGCGGGAAAAGGAAACTTGTAGCCGGTGTGCCTCCCGATTACTTCAGCGAAACCGGCCAGCTTTGGGGTAATCCGTTGTATAAATGGAAAGCCCTGAAAAAAGACGGGTACAACTGGTGGCTCGAGCGTTTCAAACAGATGTTCTATCTGTTTGATGCCATCCGGGTTGATCATTTTCGCGGATTTGATGCCTACTGGGAAGTAAAGGCCGATGCTAAAAATGCCATGAAGGGGCGCTGGGTAAAGGGACCCGGCGAGGATCTGTTCGATACCATTCAGGAAAAAATCGGGACTCTGCCCATCATAGCCGAAGACCTTGGCGTTATTACCCATGAAGTTGTAAAATTACGCGACAAATACAATTTCCCCGGCATGAAGATTCTCCAGTTCGCTTTTTCCGATAATGCGGGCAACAGCTTTCTGCCCCACAATTATCAAACCAGTAACTGCATCGTCTACACCGGCACTCACGACAACGACACCACGCGCGGATGGTACAATTCGGCCTCGGAAAAAGAACGCCACCATGTCCGCGAGTATACCCGTTCTGACGGAAGTGCCATACATACCGAATTAATTCACACGGCGATGATGTCGGTTGCCACAATGGCCATATTTCCCATGCAGGACCTCCTTGGGCTGGGGAACGAGCACAGAATGAACTATCCCAGCACTGTAACCAATAACTGGTTATGGCGCTACAAGCGCGGAGATCTCGCCAGGATCGACATGAACTGGCTCAGGTGGCTGGTGAACCTGACCAACAGGAATCCCAGGTTGAATCTGTCGGATGCCAACCTTACCACACTCGAAACCGAGGAGCCAAATTAACCTTTATAACAAGCTTGTAAATAGTTATATTTCGAGATTGTAAACATCACTCTGATGTGCCGGACAAGAATTCTGAGATTCCCACCCGGAACCGGTACTGACAACAGGAAAAACTGCCATACCTTATGAAGATTTTATATGCTGCGGCGGAAATATCGCCCTTCGCCAAGATGACAAATACCGCCGATCTTATGCGTTTCCTGCCGGCTTCACTTCAGGACAAAGGGTTTGAAATCCGCATATTGCTGCCAAAATACGGCTCCATTCACGACCGAAGAAACAGACTTCACGAGGTAATCCGCCTATCGGGTATTGAAGTAAAGGTAGCCGACAATGTGGAAAGCATGCGGATCAAGGTGGCCAGCATACCCAATGCGAAACTTCAGGTCTACTTTCTCGATAACGATACCTATTTCAAGAGAAAAGGCCTGTTTCGTGATGCAAAAGGCAATTTCTATGATGATAATGCCGAGCGTCTGATCTTCTACAATAAAGGAATCCTCGAAACCGTAATTAAACTCGGGTGGAAACCTGATTTCATACACTGCCATGACTGGGCTGCCGGATTTGTACCTGTTTTCATGAAAGAAACCTACAAAGACCAGGAAATTTTTAAAAACACCAAGATCATCTATAATCTGCACAGCCCGGTAAACGAAGGAATTTTCAATGAGGATTTCATTGATCTCGCCCGACTTCCCGAGGGATTTGACAAAAGCCGGGTAATGACCGGAGACAAGGTCGACTTCATACGTGCCGGTCTGTCGTATGCCGACCACGTTGTAACCAGCAACGATATCAGTGGTGAATTTGATGATCTTTTTAAAGAGTTGAACATTACGCCCACTAAAATCCAGGGTTCTCCGTTCGATATGTCAAGCAAGTTTGCTGATTACTACAACAGCCTTGCACCCGTGAACGACTAATTTTCCCAAACCAAATATATTTTCAGATTGAGAGTCTCCGTAACACGACTACTAACCATTGCGGCCATCATCCCGGCTGCATTCCTGTTTATCTCCTGTGAAGATTCCGGTACTGTCGGATCATCATTTTCCGGATCGAATCAGATTATTCAAGTCGATACACTCCGGATCGATGCCATTACCCCACTGGATTTGCCCACATTTTCAGGTGAACTTATAAATTTTTCGGCCGGTCAGTACGACGACCCCCTGTTTGGCTCGTTCCGGGCTACAGCGATTATCATGCCGGGTTTATCAACTGCTGAACGCGTAATCGGATCCGGCGATGAACTCTATTTGGTACTGTACCCTACAACCGTGTATGGCGACTCCACATCAACCGCTGCATTCGACCTGATAGAAATCGGAGAGCGATGGCGCGGAACCAACTGGACACTGGATGACCGTCCGGTTTTAACCGGTAATGTAATCGGCAGTTTTGAGGTAGGTCCAGATGCCGATTCAATAGCTGTTCCGATCGATAGAGACTGGATATCTAACTATTCAACATTCATCCCCGAGGTGGAAGGCCAGGACCGTGATTCCACCTTCCGTGCCAATATATTCGGGTTTGCCATTGTGCCTGCCGGGGGTAATAAAATAGTCGGTTTCAGCGCATCTCAAACTGACGATGAGTCCTTCACCAATCTGGTCAGCTCCTATCTCTATCACATACCGGAACTGAGCGAGGGTGGTTGGAGAATTTCAAGCAGATCGTGGGCATACAGTCTTGAACATGATTTTTCCACAGCAACAGTTCCCATGCCTGAAAATGCCACCCCGGTTCTTAATACATTCAAAAATGCATTTCAGCTTGATTTCCGGATAAATGAAGATATTCTTGGTACAAAAAATATTTCCAGGGTTGAAGCGGTTCTCTACGAAGACACACTTTCTCTACAGAACAGCCTTCCCGAATTTCATAACCGGCCTGAAAGCAACAGAACCTTTATTTACCGGCTGGAACCCGGGGAGCAGAATTTTTTGGTACTCCGTAACCCGAACGACAATATTTTCAGAAACAACGCCGACGCTTCATACCGCTTTAATCTGCTTGGTTATACCAACGATATACTATTTGGTACACCACAACAGTTAACTTTCGTGGCCACTTCAGGTTCGAATAACGGGCTGATTTACCCGAACCTTATCTATAACACTCTTGAGCCCGTTTTTTTCCCGAAAATCATCGTAACCAAGCTAATCCCCGAGTCATTGTGATGCGTAAACTCTTCCCAATTGTTGTTTTTGTAATGCTATGCATGGTTTCTGTTGCCGGTGCACAGGATCAGTATGAGAATTCCTCTGTCTATTCTTCAATAGGTTTGGGCAACCCGCTTGATTTCAGGTCATCTTCAGGTGCTTCTATGGGTATGAATGGCGTTGGTATCTGGAGTTTTAACACGATCAACAATTCAAACCCCGCACATTGGGGTGGCAGCTTTTTCACTATGGCTACGGCCGGGCTGTCGCTGAAAAATTTCTCAGCATCCGACAATTTCGGGGATCAGAAGAACACCATGATCAATTTCAACCAGATACAGGTTGTATTACCCGTATGGCGTGAAGTGATCGGTGTTTCAATATCCATTCAGCCATATACAGAATCCCGTTTTTCGTTCTTTGAAGAGGGTATCATACAGGCTGCCGACAGCCTGGGCTATGTAATTGACCGCCGTGGCGACGGCGGCCTCAATAAACTCGAGATCGGCATCGGTGCCCGTATTACCAACTGGCTGCTGGTCGGATACGCTCCGTCGCTGGTTTTTGGATACTATGAAAACAGAAACGTTACCCTTTTCAACAGACCTGGTTTTTCCGATGTCAACTATACCGTGGGAACGCGTCATAAAGGTTTCGGAAACCGATTCGGTATCCTCGCTTCGCACGCAGGGCTTCTGCGTTCAAATGACAGGATAGTACTGGGATCTACCGTCAGTCTGCCTGTCAGACTCAACTCAAGGCGAAAAATGACTACCCAGGTTATTACTGGATTTCCGCCACAAAGAAAAACCCTTGAACTGTTCTCCGAAGATTACTACGGCAAAGGCTTGACCGAATTACCTGTGGAAATGAATACAGGCCTTACGTATTATTTGAATTCAACATTATTAGTTGCCAGTGAAATAATGTATCAGAACTGGGGCGATTATAAAAATTTCGAAGGCAGTACGGAAGATTTTCTCAAAGACAGAACCAAATACAGCCTTGGTCTGCAGTACGATGCGCGCCGTCGTGGCGAATCCGGTTTTATCAATAATTTTATTTATCGCTTAGGTGTCTCTTACGACGACGGGCACCTTTCCCTGAATAATACCAGTATTGAAACAGTTATGATCTCTGCCGGCATCAGCATTCCATCCGCCTTTTTCGGATCATCGATCGATATAGGTTTCGATTATGGTATAAGAGGCACCCGATCGAACGATTTGGTGCAGGAGAAAATTTTTGGGCTACGTGCTTCGTTTAATCTTTCAGAACTCATGTTCCTTCAGAGAAGATTACAATAAGAGAAGATTACAGTAACAGTCACTTAGTTATATCACAATGAAAAAAGCAATCATTCTGATGGTGGTAATTCTCGGGGCCACATCTTACGGGTGGGCACAGCCATATGGTTTACCTGCCGATGCAACCTGGTCAATATTTAACGAGAACTTTCGGAATAACGATTTTGAAGGTGCTCTTCCCTTTGGCCGTTGGCTGATATTCAACAGGGCAAAAACGCTTGAGGGATACCCGCAGTACAGGGGCGACCGCAATTTCGACCGTATGATCAAGGTCTATGAACATATGGCTGAGAAGCAGTCTGATCCTGCATTAAAGACGGCATATCTGGATTCAGTAAACCAGCTCTATACTACGGCGCTCGACATTTTTACAGCCGACGAGATTGATCATTTCAGTTGGAAACGTAACCAGGCGAGGTTTTTGCAGTCAAATGCCGATATTATTGAAAGTGCCAACGATAAAGCTATTGACATCTACCTGGGGCTTTTTGAAGAGAACACCGAACGTTTTGTTCAGGAGGCCGATGGCTGGTATGTAAATTTTATCGCACGTTCATACATGGGTTCCGACAGGGAAAAGACGCTCGAGATCATGAAAATTTCTGAACCCTATGCCAACCCTGCTCTGCTTGATAATTTCGAGCAGATCCGCGATGAACTGTTCCGGGATCCCGACGAACGAATCGTTTATCTCGAAGGAGTTCTTGAATCACGCCCTGACGATCTTGAACTGCTTGATGAGTTGATGGGGCTCTATGAAAGAACAAACAACCAGGCAAAGCTGCGTAATACTGCGGTACGTCTCTACGAATTAAATCCCAGCTACCATAATGTTATCAGAATGGCTGAGGCATCTAAGTCTAATGCCGAATACCGGAACGCTATCCGCTATTTCCGTGAAGCGATCACAAAAACCGACAATTCTGATAACCTAAAAAGAGCCAACATCGAATTGGCCAACAACTATCTGAACCTCGGCGAGTTTCAGCAGGCACGTGATTTTGCTCGCAGGGCATC
The DNA here is from genome assembly GCA_020201275.1 of Rhodothermaceae bacterium. Taxonomy (GTDB): domain Bacteria; phylum Bacteroidota; class Rhodothermia; order Balneolales; family Cyclonatronaceae; genus RECM01. The sequence goes on from JAIVHB010000128.1 coordinate 30,678, forward strand.
ACAAATTGACCCCAACTGGGGCGAACCCTATGTGAAAATAGCAGAAATTTACGGTCAGGTCATAACCAATTGCGCCGGTGGAACCCTCGAGAGAACCGATAAGGTTGTTTACTGGCTGGTACTCGATTACCTTGATAAGGCAAGAAGCGTAGACCGCAGCTATGCCAATACAGTAACACAAATGTACCGCTCATATCAACCGGTTACTCCGACCGTTGAAGAGAAATTTTATCAGGGCTGGAATGTTGGCGATAAAATCCAGGTGAACAGTTCACTCAGAGAGTGCTACGGCTGGATAGGCGAAACCACAACCGTTCGTTAACATCTGAATCTGATTAATTGTCAACGTTTTTTTGGAAGTGGCAGATCCTGGTTCAGGTCTGCCACTTTAGTTTCAGCCTGACCTGTACCTTATATGTATCTGCATCATTTTACATCAAATCAGAATTCAGGTGGGAGTTATAATTCTCTTTTTTTGATACGGTTCATCGTTTTCGCTGTATTTAACCGCTTTTTATTGGTATATTAATCATCCCGAAGATGTTAAATGAAGGCGGAACATATTTTTTCAAACAGGGTCGAATTTCTCATAGGAATTCAATAGTTTAAAATAACCAACCGGCGCTACATTCATATCAAGCCTGCTTCAAGTCCGGGGGCACTGTCATAGGCAAACCCTTTCTCCATACCGGCGTGGCCGGTTACGTGATCATCAGCAGGTTACAGTACGATTAATACACGCGTAAATCAGCTCAATTTCAAATTGATTCATGAGTAATCAAAAAAACAGAGGTTCGTCCAGGCGTAAAAAGCGTGGAAAACAAAAACCACATCAAAAAGCCAGGGGCGGACAGGGTACTTCACAAGCCCCCGATTTTTTAGAGAATCGGCACGTGACCCACGGAGGCACCTACTCCGGCGTTATTGAAGTGAATGAAAACGGTTACGGTTTCATCAGGAAGCTGAACCATGATTTCTCCAAAACACCGAAGGATCCTTTTGTTTTACCTACCCTGGTACGCAGAATGTATCTGAAAATGGGGCTGGAACTTGAGGGTGAACTCGAAAAAGACCAGCGTGGCAACCTGCGGGTACTCACGGTAGACAAGGTGAACGGCAAACCCATCGAAGAGTGGATGAAAGCCAGACGTTTTGAACTGCAGACTCCCATAATGCCGATCGAACAGATCAAACTTGCTCACAGTGAAGACAGTGCAGACCTCAGGGTAATCGATCTAATCGCCCCGATCGGTATGGGGCAGAGAGCCCTTATCGTGGCACCACCCCGAACCGGTAAAACCGTTCTACTGAAACAGATCGCCGGAACCATCGACGAATTCTATCCCGAAATATGTCTTGCCGTACTGCTTGTGGATGAACGTCCGGAAGAAGTAACCGACTTCATGAGAACAACCAAAGGGCATGTGTTTGCATCCTCAAACGATAAGTCGACCGAAAGTCACACCCGCATATCGGAACTGGCATTGGGCTTCGTCAAGAGAAAAGCTGAGATGGGCCAGAATGCTGTTCTGCTCATCGACTCACTTACCCGGATGGGGCGGGCCTACAATGCGGCACAGACCAACTCCGGCCGTACACTATCCGGTGGACTCGACATAAGGGCGCTGGAAATTCCGAAGCGTATATTTGGATCGGCCCGCAAGATTGAAAATGGCGGATCACTCACCATAATCGCGACCTGCCTTGTCGAAACAAACTCCCGCATGGACGACCTTATCTTTGAAGAATTCAAAGGCACGGGCAACATGGAACTGGTACTCGACCGAGATCTTGCAAACGATCGTGTATTTCCTGCCATCAACATAGCCGCATCCGGAACACGCAACGAAGACCGGTTTATTGAAGAGTCGATGGAAGAGAGGAACGTAATCAGGCGCTACCTCCTCAGAAAAACCCCGAAAGAGTCGATGATCAGCCTGCTTCAGGTCCTGAGACGCACGAAGAGCAATCAGGAACTTCTGGACCAGATCGCGACGTTTGCCTGATTAGTTTTGAGTAGTGAGACCGGGATTTTTTGCTACAGGGCACTTTTAAATCTTTTAAGCACCGGCTGAGTCGAGGCAAGCCTCAACTCAGCCGGTTTAAAGGGAATGAACTCACATCATAGCAAAGTCCGGATTGGGGGCTTTGAGTAAAGCCCCCACGTGCTTCGACTTCGCTCCACTCCGTTCCGCTGTGCTCAGCATGACGTGGGTGGTCAATGTCTCACTACTCAATACTCCTTCATCTCCCGGTCGATCTCCCTCGCCCACTGATTGATGCCGCCGAGCAGGTTTTTCGGATTTTTAAAACCGTATTCATCGAGAATTTTCACGGCATCCACACTTCTTTCGCCGGTGCGGCAATGTACGATAACCTCCACATCCTTTTTGTCTTCGATCTCGTACATCCGGTTTTCAAGTTCCGGCAGGGGAATGATGAAGCCATTCAGATTAGAGAGAACTCCTCCCTCACATCCAGAATAAAAATCTCATCCCCGTTATTCAGTTTTTCACGTAGTTCCTGTACGGTAATATCGGCGGTCATACACGTTATTTGATTTCGTATCGATCCAGTTTAAATTGTTCGCCAAGGTAGAGTTTTTTAGCCTCCTCATCTTCGGCCAGATAATCGGCTGTTCCCTCTTTCAGGATCCGGCCTTCAAACATCAGGTAAGCCCTGTCGGTAATGGCAAGGGTTTCGTGTACGTTATGGTCGGTGATAAAGATTCCGATATTTCTCTGCTTAAGTTTGTAGACTATTTCCTGAATATCTTCAACGGCAATCGGATCGACGCCAGCAAACGGCTCATCCAGAAGAATGAATTTTGGATCTGTGATGAGTGCCCGGGCAATTTCAGTGCGCCTGCGCTCGCCGCCCGACAGGTTATATCCCCTGCTTTTTGCAACTGTTTGAAGATTGAATTCCTCAATCAGCCCGTCGGCCTTTTCCCTGATTACGCTTCTCGCGAGTGATGTGTATTCGAGTACGGCCTCCAGGTTCTGCCTCACTGTGAGATTTCTGAAAACACTGGCTTCCTGGGCAAGATATCCTATGCCGAGTCTGGCCCTCTTAAACATGGGCTTTGTGGTAATATCCAGGTCGTTAAGGTAGATGGAACCCTTCTCGGGACGTATAAGCCCTATGAACATGTAGAATGTGGTGGTTTTGCCCGCGCCATTCGGGCCGAGCAGGCCTACAATCTCCCCCTGCTGCACACTTATAGATACATCGGAAACCACTACCCGTTTTCGGTAGCGTTTGAGCAGATGCCTGGAATGCAGTATCTGTGGTGTGGTTTCCATTCGGGTGCAGAGTTTATCTTGACAGGGAATTAATAAGCATAACAATGTGCCGGATCAAAAGTTACAAATTTACTGCGTGAACGGGCCGGCAGTGCCCCTCAACAGATTAAGGGCTGATATACCCCTGAATGTGCCAGTAGCAGTACCTGTGATGATTACTTTTGCCGGTCATACAGATATCATGTGTTCAATGATGGATTTGAATATGAACTGCCCGTCTGCTGATCCCAGTTCCTTTTCGACAGCCCTTTCCGGGTGGGGCATCATTCCAAGCACATTGCGGTTTTCATTGCAGATTCCTGCAATATTCAGGGCGGCGCCATTCGGGTTGAACGCGTCGTCGACCTCACCGGTTGCACTGCAATAGGTGAAAACAATCTGCCCGTTCCCGCGCAGGCGGTCGAGAGTTTCCTGGTCGGCAATGTAATTGCCTTCACCATGGGCGACCGGGATGCGCAGTATAGTACCTTCGGGAATCGCCGATGTAAACGGTGTATCGGAGTTCTCCGTCTTCAGGTTTACATATTTACAGGTAAAGCGCAGCTGGCGGTTGTGAAGCATGGCGCCCGGCAACAGACCGCTCTCAAGCAGGATCTGGAAACCATTGCAGATACCGATTACCAGCCCGCCCTTATTGGCAAAATCAACCACCGCCTTCATGACCGGCGAGAAACGGGCAATTGCACCCGACCTCAGGTAATCTCCGTAGGAGAAGCCTCCCGGCACAACAACTACATCTACATCGCCAAGGTCGTGCTCTTTGTGCCAGATGAAGCGCGTTTCGTTGCCCATAACATGCTTTAGGGCATGATAGGCATCGTGGTCACAATTTGAACCGGGGAAAACGAGTACTCCGAACTTAACCGACATACATCATCCTTTCTTAATCACGCTTGTTGTGCTCCACTTCATCATGCTTGTTTTACCACTCTTAATCACGCTTGTTTTGCCGCGGCTTTGAGTTCAATCTCATAGTCTTCCATCACCTCATTAACGAGCAGCTTCTCACAGGCATTTCGGGCAATGCCGCGGGCCTCCTGCTCATCGGCTGCCTCTATGTTAAGATCAACTACTTTACCGATCCTGACATCCGAAATTCCGCTGAATCCGATATTTTTCAGTGCGCCGAACGACGCCTTACCCCTTGGATCGAGTATCGATTTTTTAAGGGTTACATAAATTCTTGCGTGATACATGATGATTTTTTGAGGTTTTGTGGAAAGAAGTGAATTTAGCTCGATTTTTACTCAGCTGCCACCCTTCTTATGGTATCCGAGATCAGTTCCGCAATATCTGCCGGTTTTTTATTTTCCGAATCTATCCATCGAATGAATTTCCACCTTCCCAACCAGGTCAGCTGGCGCCTTGCATACCTTCTGCTGCCGGTTTTTATGTCGGCAACCATCTCTTCGTGGCTACATTCGCCTTTCAGATAGCGGATTGCTTCACGGTAGCCTACGCTCTGCAGTGACTGCAGCCCCGGATCATAGCCTTTATCCAGTAACTGTCTCACTTCATCGACCAGGCCGGCACCTACCATGCGGTCAACACGCGTATTGATCCTCGCATGTAATACCGGTCTTGGCATGTTCAGGCCGAATACAAAACGGTCGCGGCCGGGCAGCGGCTTCTTAACGCTGTGAAAGGAACTGAAAGGCTTCCCGGTCTGCATCCAAACATCGAGAGCCCTGTAGATACGGTGGGGGTTCAGGCCGTCCATGGACGCTGCATAGGCAGGATCCACCTTCTTAAGCCTGTTGTACAGCCCCTGAAGGCCCGCCTCCGATTCCTCCTGCTGCAAAAGGGCCATATTCTCCTGATTGCGCGATGGCAGGTTGTCCATCGGAAAAATGAGCTCCTGCAGGTGCAGTGTGCTTCCTCCCGCTATCAGAACCGGCTTGCCGGATGCCAGGATTTCCTGCTCCCAGTTGGCAGCACGACGGGCAAACTGTCTGGATGAATCCTCTTCTGCGGGGTCGAGTACGGAAATGTTATAATGCCTGACATCGGCAAGAACTTCAGAGGATGGTTTATCGGTACCGATATCAAGATACCTGAAACACTGCCTCGAATCAGCCGAGATTACAGGGCAGGACCACATTTTTGCCAACTCAAGGGCTACATTCGTCTTCCCTGATGCGGTTGGACCGGTTATGAAAACTCTGGTTTCTACCAAACAGCGTCAGTTTCGGCCTGCAAGCCGGCCCATGGTGAAGTTAACGGATATTCTGTGGGTAAATCCAAGATCGGAGCTGACCCCGGCAAAACTGGCAAACCCGTAATCGAGGTTGAATGCCCCAAACTGAAGGCCGGCACCCAATGTTGGTGATATAATTATGGATGAATTCTGATCTGTCGCAAAATCGGTAATACCGGCCCGGAGATAGACTGCGTTGCGATAACCAACTTCAGCACCGAGGTGGGGTTCAATACTGACAGGACCGGCATTGATGTAGAACGCCCTGCGGTTTTCAAAGCGAAGGTCGGTGTCGGTGGCAACAAGCAGGCGGAAGTTCCCGAAATTAAAATAGCGGCCCACACCAATTTTCACAGTAGGCCTTATCAGCTCATTCTCGCCGGACGGAACCACATCGCCGAACTCATCGGCAAGCGGCTGCAGCCGGTCGGCATCTACCGTCCAGAATTTCATCATGGTGGTGATGTCTATAAGGTTCACGCCAAAGTGGTAATCATTCCACTGGTAAAGCAGGCCGGCATCGATACTGTAACCCCAGGCGTTGGCGAACGGGCCCAGCCGGCTATGAACAACTTTTGCCGAAACACCCCACTGAAGCTGCTCGCTAAACGGGTTGGCGTAGGATAGGAAAAAAGCCATGTCGGAGGCACTGAATTCGGTGATGTAATCTGCGGGATTGTCACGAGGCCGGTTCCGCTCCCTGTCCCATGCGTTAAGCGTGTTTTTAATACGGTCAACACCCTGCCTGAAAAAGCTCACCGCCAGGGCTGCATCGGATCCTGGAAGGCGAAATGCCACAGCACCGTAATCGTATCCCACTATGCCGTTGAAGCGCTCCGAGTGCATATAGGCCACTTCAGTGGATGTTATCCTGGTAAGCCCGGCCGGGTTCCAGTAGCCTGAAGTTACGTCCCCGGTAATGGCAACCTGTGCACTGCCCATGCCTAGTGCACGTGCACCCCCGCCAACCGACAGAAAGTCGCCGCCGAACGATACACCAAGGAACCCCTGCCCGTATGAGGGAACAGCAAGCATGGCGAGCGCCAGAACAGATAGTACCGCAGATTTAATTCTCAATGACTCAACAGTTTCAACAGATTTCGGATCACGTCTTATTTTTTATAAGGACGCAATATAATTAAAAAGGCGGACGCAATTATAACATTTGGATCATAATCGGTACTCATCCAAAACGCCATTGCCATTTGAATAGTATCGGATCTCACCGAACAACCTGGGTCTGAATACGAACTGACCGGCATGATCTGGTGAACAAAAACTGCCGGAACACCAATGTAAACTCAGCGGTTTATTCTTAATAAATTCATGAATAAACTGTATAATTGGTTACTAACTAAACAATCTGTACCTCGTTACGCACTTTCTGGCAGCTCTGACAGCCACGAGGGTTTACCCGCCAAGTATGCTCAGCGTTCTCTACATTATCGTAACAGCTTTTATTGTACTTGTTCTGGCCCGAACAATTCTCTACACCGGCAGAAACCGTTTTATTCAACCCGTTGAAAAAGACGACATTCCGATAGATGATGCCGTTCGGCGTCTCAGCAAGGCGATCCAGTTTGAAACCGTATCGACCCAGTCGCCCGTCGACATCAACGGTGAGGCGTTCAGGGAGATGCACAAATTTCTGAAAAAGGAGTTTCCTCTTGTTCACAGCCATCTGAAGCGGGAGGTGATCAACAATTACAGTTTGCTTTTCACCTGGGGGGGATCCAATTCGCAACTCAAGCCTGTGATGCTCACCAGCCACCTCGATGTGGTGCCTGTGGAACCCGGAACCGAAAGCGATTGGGAACACCCTCCCTTCGGCGGCAATATAAGCGACAGCTACATCTGGGGGCGCGGTGCCATGGATGTTCAGTGCGGTGTTCTGGCTATTCTCGAGTCGGTTGAATGGCTGATCGCCAACGGATACCAGCCTGAATGTACCATCTATCTCGGCTTCGGTCACGATGAAGAGATCGACGGTGAGTTTGGGGCATCATCAATCGGACAAATCCTGAAAGAACGTGGTGTTGAACTCGATTTTCTTCTGGACGAGGGCCTTCCCATTGTGGAAGAGATGATGGATATGCTCAAGGGGCCGGTGGCTCTGGTTGCCATTGCCGAAAAAGGGTACCTTAGTGTTGAGCTGTCGGTAGCGTCGGAGGGCGGACATTCGTCTGTTCCACAGGGTATCACTTCTATTGCCATTCTTTCTGAGGCCATCCACAAGCTTGAGAAGAATCCGATGCCTGCCCGTATCGACGGGCTGGTGAAGGAGATGTTGCAGTCGCTCGGGTCGCACATGTCGATTGTATACAGGATTGTGATGGCCAATATCTGGCTGTTCCAGCGTGTGATCAAAGATCACCTTATAAAACTTCCTGAAACCAGTGCCGTGATGCGTACCACCGGCGCGGCCACCATCTTCGAATCGGGGATGAAGGAGAACGTATTGCCAACACAGGCCCGGGCAGTCATCAATTTCCGGCTGCATCCCTCCGATTCCATCGCCGATGTGATTGACCATGTGAGAAAAACCATCAACGACCCGAGAGTGCGAATCACAAAGATGCACGGGCATATTGAACCCTCGCGCCTGTCGGATGTTAATTCGGAGAGCTATAAAAAACTGCGCCGGACAATCCGCGAGGTTTTCCCGGATGTGACCGTGTCGCCGGCACTCATGATCGGTGCCACTGATGCACGCCACTATGCCGGCCTGACTTCCAATATATTCCGTTTCCTGCCACTTAGAGCCAATCGCAGCGATCTGGACAGGGTTCACGGTACCAACGAGCGGCTTTCGATCGGCAACTATGAAGAAATGATTCAGTTCTACATACAGCTGCTGCGGAATACATCGGTCATCAAAACAGGACCCGGCCCTGTTCGCACTGAAACAATTGAGGTGACAACCGATGTCGTCTGACGAACAACAGGAATTAAGTGGTTATTCCGTTTGGCTTACCTTCGGCCGCGCCGAAAAAGGACTGTCAAAGCTGATAAACCGACTTTCACACCGTTTTAACACCCCCGTATTCAGGCCGCACATAACCCTGGCCGGGCAGATTAACACCGGAAGCCGTTTACTACTTGAAAAGACATCTTGGCTGGCCTCCGTCACAGATCCTTTCAAAGTGCGCTGTTACAGGTTCGGCAGCGAAGAATCCTTTTTCAAAACCCTCTACCTTGAGGTAAATCTCAGCACACCGCTCCGGGATCTACGTAATCTCACCGAAAAACACATCCCACTTGCCAGTCCTGTATTTCTGCCGCACATCAGCCTTGTTTACGAATACCTTGATCACAATACCCGCAACCGGGCTATTGCCGACCTCGATGCCATCCTCCCCCTTACCGCCGATGTAACCGCCCTCACAATCATAAAAACAGAAGGCCCCGTATTCAATTGGCACACCGTCAAAGAATTCGAACTGGGCAACTAACGCAAAGCAACCTTCAAGAGTTTAGCATGGCGGAGTAATATATGAGAGTGGCTGCGGGTACCGTGATACCCGCACAGCAGCAGCAGTGCTGCTGTTTTGGGGTGAATATACCATAACTTGTATTGGGTGCTTTTAACGGGAACGGGGCATTTTCTGCCCCGGCGATCAACTCTGCAAGGTCCTCCGCTTCGCTCCGGACTCTTGCAGGATGATCGGCTTACTTCTCTTCTTCTTTGAAGCCGGGGTAGACGGCTTTGCCGTCGGTTATGGGCTTGAAGGTGGTGGTGTAGAGATCTTTGCGGCGGTCGCGCAGAGGGGTTACGGTGCCGTTGAACCGGGTTCTGCGAAGTACTTCGAGGTCGACATCGGCGAGGACGATCATCTCGGCATTTTCGTCGGTAATTGCTGCGATTCCGTCTCTTGAGAAGGGGAAATCGGACGGGGTGAATATGGCCGACTGGCCATACTGTATATCCATGTTACCGACTGAAGGGATGTTGCCGGTGGTTCCGGCCATAGCCACATATACCTGGTTTTCGATGGCCCGGGCCTGCGAACAGATGCGGACCCGCGTAAACCCGTGACGCTCGTCGGTGCAGTAGGGCACAAAGATGATCTGGGCTCCCTTATCGACCATAAAACGAGTCAGTTCAGGGAATTCGACGTCATAGCAAATGTTGATACCGATACGTCCGCGGTCGGTATCGAACACCTTGGGCTCCGATCCGGGCTGCACGCCCCACCAGCGCCTTTCGCTGGGCGTGATGTGGATCTTGTACTGCGATTCGACTGTGCCGTCGCGCCTGAACAGATAACTGACGTTATACTCGTACACCGTCATTTTGTCGGCGTGTTCATGGTAATTGGGAAGTCTGCCGCCAATCAGAATCCTTTTCAGGTTCAGGCGGGCACAAAGTTCTTTCCGGGCTTCATACAAGCGCCGGCCAAGTTTCATCTGCCTGTGCTGGGGGTCGACCATCACTTCGATGCCATACAGGGTATCCCCTTCCGGATCGTGGTTACGGATGTAGCCCTCGTCGGCAATCTCATTCCAGCTGTGCGCATCGGAATACTCATCGAGATCGAGGATGAGGGAACTGCTTGATGCCACCAGTTTACCCTCATAGATTATGCCAATCTGGCCCTCCTGAAACTGGTATAGTTGCGATTCAAACTGATCTATTGTGGTGGGCTCCATGCCCGTGAAGCATCGCTCCTGAAGGCTGCTGAGTTCCGGGAAATCCTCAATTTCGAGAGGACGGAGTTCGATGCTGGGATTGTTGTTTGTCATTGAAGGATATTGATTGGTCGCCGATTCGAAATCACTAATTTACAAAACATGATCCACTATCGGGGGATTTTTTACATCCCGGACGTTCGCGCCCGTCCGGACAGGTGATCCATACCGGATCCGGTTTCCGTTTAACAGCATATCTCAATTTGCTATTCGTAAAAAATAGATCCATTTTTCGGCCAACTGAAACAGAATTTCTGAACCTCCAATTACCGGACAATCAACCCTTCGGGCCGGCACAGAACTAACTACATCATATGCCTGAAGACAAATCGCAAAATGGCCGCGCTACACGGCGTATTGCTGCCATCGACCTTGGCACCAACTCTTTCCATGCGGTGATTGTAGATATTTACCCTGACGGAAGTTTCAGTACAGTCGACGCTCTCAAGGAGATGATCTTTCTTGGCAAAGACGGCGTGGGAAGAATGCTCTCGCACAGCGAAATGGATCTGGGTATCGACACCCTCAAAAAGATAAAAACCCTGTGCGTGCACCAGAATGTTGAGAATATACTCGCCTATGCCACCAGTGCCATCAGGGAGGCGGAGAATGGGGGCGTGTTTATTCAGCGCGCGATTGATGAAGTGCAGATCAAGATAATGGCCATTCCCGGCATCAAAGAAGCCGAGCTGGTGGCCTACGCGGTTCAGCATGGGATGCAGCTGGGCAACACTCCGCACCTGATTATGGATATCGGGGGCGGGAGCACGGAATTTATCATAGCCGACAATAAAGAGATTTTCTTCAAAGACAGCAAAAAACTGGGCGTTTCGCGCATGACCGCAGATTACCTCAAGCACGATCCGGTTACTAAAAGTGAGATACGCCTCCTTTCCACCTATTACCATAAACGCCTGGCGGATATCAGGATGGGGATGGAACTGTATCCAGCCGATGTACTGATCGGCTCATCGGGTACCATGCAGAACATTGCCTCCATGATTGCCGCTATGAAGCACCTCAGCACCTCGGTTACCCTGAATGAGTTCGAATACAGTGCCGAGGATTTTTTCAGATTTTATGATTCATTCATCAGGCTCAACAAAAAAAAGCGGCTTGATGTACCCGGTCTTGATACCAAAAGGGCTGATTTTATTGTCGCCGGTATGATACTGGTCAAAAAGGTGCTTGAGGAGTTTAAAATCAGCCGCATTAAAACATCAGTCCAGGCCATGCGGGAGGGCATCATTGTGAGCTACATCCGCCAGGAGATGAAAAACCTGCAGCTTCTGGCCGATTATCCTGATACGCGCAGACGCTCCGTTTTCGAATTACTGCGCAAATGCCGCTGGCATGAGTTGCATTCATCGCACGTAAGCAACCTGGCTCTGAAACTGTTCGATCAGACTATAAAATGGCACAAACTCGGGTACCGGGAAAAAGAGCTGCTTGAATATTCTGCATTGCTGCACGATATAGGATATCACATATCTCACCGTAAGCACCACAAGCATTCGCTCTATATCATACTGAATGCCGATCTGAAAGGCTTTTCTCAGGATGAAATTGAGATAATGGCACATGTTTCGAGATACCACAGGCGTTCGACCCCAAAAAACCGCCATCAGCTTTACTCTGAACTCACCTCCTCGCAAAAGAAACTTGTGAAAACACTATCCGGTTTCCTGAGGGTGGCCGATGGCCTTGACCGCAGCCATTACCAGAATGTAACAGACCTTCGTGTTGAAATCGGATCGAATGTACGCATCTACATCAAAACAATAGCCGATCCTGAATTGGAAATCTGGGGAGCCCTGAGAAAAAAGGAACTGTTCGAGGTTATTTTCGGGAAGAAGCTGGAGATTATTCCTGTTGACATTCTTGAGCCCAAGGGGAAGCGGGGGGGTAGTGAGAAATAAGACATGAGACATCAGAAATAAGACATCAGACATCAGACATGAGACATGAGACATGAGACATCAGACATTAGATTTATACTCGCCGTTGTTGCTGGCTAATTTAGTTTCGGCTGATGTGATTGTGTGGCCTTTTCAGATCTGTACTTAGTGCGGGATCATTTTTTTCTGCCTGCCTTTTTGCTCTACGCACTTCACCTTTCTTTATGCCGAAGCGGGCGCCAAGGGCGGATGAAGCCATAAGCACTATAGCAAGGATGAGAAGGCTGCGCTGAAAACTGAACTTTTCGGTGAGTTCGCTCAGAACTACTGTAGGGATTATCAGAAGGAATGCCGTGAGATAGGGAAACAGGTGGAACAAGGCCGTTTTGCCGGTAAACCGCCGCGCCAGCACGAAACTGACATTCATGAAAATCAGCCCGTAACCCGCCAGCACCAGCGTACCGATCCAGTCGGGCCTTTCGGTATAGAAGAGAAAGGTGTTTGTTAACATGTAGATGAGCACCCCTACCACCAGTGCGCCGGATGTATAGGCGAAAGCCCGGCCTGTTACGCGTTTTTTTTCCGTCTCAATCACTACAGGGAGGCTCAGGGCGTGGGGGGGTTGGTACGGGAAATCCATTTTTCCGGATCGATGTTCGTTTCACCATCGCGGATCATAAAAAAAACGGATGAACCCATTGAAGAATTATCGTCTCCGCCACGGCCGATAATATCTCCGGCGCGCACATAGGATTGCGGCCTTACAGTAACACCGGTCAGATTGCCATAGGCGGTCTTGTAGCGGCCGTGATTGACCACAACCATGGTATCAAATCCGTTCAGGGGCATCACAATGGAGACAAATCCATCGTGTACAGACCGGACAGTACTCAACGGTTCGGTGGCAATTTCGATTCCTTCGCTCGGAATCTCCACACGGTAAACGGGATGCACTTTTTTGCCGAATCTGACGGAAATGGCGCCATTGTCGACCGGCCAGGGTAATTTTCCCATCTGTTGGGTAAACGCCTGTTCAAGCACATCAAGCTCCGCCGACGATGGACCCGCGGCCGGACGAATCGGAGTCGAATACCGGGCCACCTCGACTTCCCGCCTGCGTTCATCTTCAATTTTTTCGGCTTCAGCGAGCTTTTTAAGACGTTCTTCTTCAAGCAGGCGAATCCGTTCCTCCTCGGCCCTTCTCACCCTGTTTTCTTCCGCCAGCAGGGTATTCAGGGTTTTGTTGAGGTTGTTTATCTCATCAAGTGTTCGCTGCATTTTCTGCTGCAGGTTCTCCCTGTCCTGCCTGAGGGTGGTAATATTTTTCTCCTGCTGCTGCCTGTTGTTACCCATGCGCTGACGCTGACGCTGCTCTTCGGCCAGGTTCTGGTCGTTACGCTCACGGGCTGTTACCAGGTCATTGCGTTTGCTTTGCAGCTCATCCTGCAGTTCTGCGATCCTGTCGGCCTGACGTTGCCGGTGTTCACTGAATTTACGCAGGTAATGGCTTCTCACCAGCAGCTGGTTCATTGAATTGGATGTGATGAGCATCACAAACTGGGGGGTGCGCCCGTGCTTGTACAGGTAGGTGAGTGTCTTTTTGTACTCCTCCATCAACCGCTCGAGTTCGTCCTGATTTTCGCCTATCTGTTTTTCGATGATGCCGAGTTCACTCCTGATCTGCGAGCGCTGGGCAGTGAGATTATTGATCACCTGATCGCGCAGGGTGATCTCCCGCTCCAGCGACTGAAACTGCCGGTACACATCCTCATAGCGTGTTTCGGTCTGCCTGATCTCGGTTTCAAAAGCCAGAAGCTGATTCTGAAGCTGCTCGAGCGTATTCCGGGTATCGCTCTGCTCTTTCTGCAGATCCCGCAGAAGTTTGTCGAAATTCTGACCGCTCACAGCCCCCGACATAAGAACCGTCATCAAAAAGCCAGCTGATAAGAACCGGAATAGTGCCTTCATATTCTGATTATCGTTATATCGGTTGGTATGCCTATGTCAAAATCGAGGTTGTTTTTGTCCAGCTCCAGCGACTGTGTTACCAGGTGGATTACCGACTTACCGTCTTCACTGAATATCCTGATTGTCCTTGGTAGTTTATACCCGCCTAACCCGGCATAGTTCTCGAAAAAAAAAGTCGAGAATATTTCTGGGTCATCAGCGCTAAAGATAATCTGTTCAACAAGATAGTTCAGTTTGCTGAAGATAACGGTTTTTCCGTCAAAAAAAACCAGTTTGTACCGTTTTTCATCCTCAAGTACCGTTTGCACCTCTCCGGCATGCAGTACGGGATCAATAAAGTCGATCAGGTTGAACGCAGAGAATCCGTTCAGCAGCAATTCATGTGACCGGGCGATATCCGATTTCCAGGCCTGTTTTTCAATACGGTCAAATATAAGAACAGAGTCCCGGTCGGCATATATGCGCCCGCCCTCGATTCCCAGGTTGTTGCGGATGCTGATGAGTGTACGGTTTCTGTCGGAGATAAAGCTGACCGAAACCCGCTCGCTCACACCCGGACGACTTATTTGCGCGCGGGCTCTGCCATCGATGCTGCTGATGGATTTGCCCGCATTGGGGGAATTTGCCAGAATTATTGCCGGATCGGCATCCGACACGCTAAACCCTGCCGGATCAACGGTCAGCATTCTGGCAGGCGTACAGGACCAGATCAGCGCGAGCAATGCGACGAGGGGGATCAGCCACTTTGATGTCCGGTCAGTTTGCATCCAATTTTTCTCTGAGATGATCGCGGGTGTGATCGCTGTCGAGTGCCTTCTGCCACCAATTTCTGGCCTCATCCATATCGCCAAGCTTTTCGTACACATCGCCCATGTGCTCCATTACTGTAGCACTGGCCTGGCCCGTTTCGATGGAAGCTGCGATGTGTTCACGGGCCTTTTCAAAGTCA
Organism: Rhodothermaceae bacterium; assembly: GCA_020201275.1. Taxonomy (GTDB): domain Bacteria; phylum Bacteroidota; class Rhodothermia; order Balneolales; family Cyclonatronaceae; genus RECM01. The sequence goes on from JAIVHB010000128.1 coordinate 45,684, forward strand.
CCCATTTTATAATAAATCCAGCCAAGCGTATCGAGGAAGGCGGGATTGCCGGGTCTCATTTCAACGGCCTTCCTGGCCATATCTTTGGCATCGTCAAGGCGGAGCCCCCGTACCGACAGATAGTAGGCATAATTGTTCAGGGCAACATCATTCTCGCTGTTGTACTCCAGGGCACGGTCGTACGCTTTTTCCGCCTCCGGCCAGTTGTCGAGTGCGGAATAGGTATCGCCGATCGTACCATGGATATCGGAGCGCAGTTCACGCCTTGCCGGAACATCGGCTGCACGTTCGAGCCACCCAAGTGCCTCCTGCTTCTGGTCGTTCATTGAGTACGCCAGACCGGTAAAAAAGAGGATGTAGACGTCGTCTGGAATCATCTGATCGCCTTCGATTCCGGCATTGATCGCCTCCTCGTAGAGCCCTTCGCCAAACAAAATCTGCACCCGGCGCTGCCAGGCCATCTCGTTCTCCGGCATCAGTTCGGTAGTTTTGTTCAGTGCTGCTATCGTTTTCTCATTATCGCCGGCAAGAATGTAGAAATCGGCAGCCAGGGCATGTCCAAGGCCATAATCGTTGTGTTTTTCATTGAGCAGATCAACCAGCCTGGATGCATTGCGCTTAAGCGGCTCGCTGGTCGGATCCCTCTGAAAACGCGCCACCAGATACTGCACCACCTCGGCCTTGATGTCGGGATTGATCAGATCGTCGGCCACCAGGGTTTCCAGCAGTTTTCCCGCCTCATCCCATTCCTCACCGGCAGCATGGATGTCGGACATGGCCAGGATGGTCTCCGGATCCCGGGGGTTTCTGTCGAGGGCGTCTTCGAGCACTTTCAGGGCTGAAACTTTGTCATCATCCTCAAGATAGAGCTGGCTGAGCGCCTTTAAAGTGGCCATGTTGTCGGGCTCATATTCGCGCATCTGTTCAAGGATGTTGATGGTTGAATCGCGCATGCCAAGCGCGTAAAAATTGCGGTATTTCTGGTAGAGCAGATTGAAATCCGGGCCCGTACGGTGCCGGATTATATTATATGTTTCATTGCTTTTCAGGTGATGCCCCTGATTGGCCTGCTCCTGGGCCAGCATATAGAGTATATCCAGATCGTTCGGATAGTATTCAAGCGTTTTCTCAAGTTCATCGAGTGTGGCCTGATTGCGGCCGGCAGATTTGTAGATATCAACCAGGTTCAGCCTGTACCATTTATTAGCGGGCTCCAGCTTCACCGCTTCGGCTCCGTATTGGGCCGCATTAACCATGTCGCCGGTGTTGAAATAGGCTTCTGAAAGTGAGTAATAGACCCCGGAACTGGGCTCCATAAATTGAATGGCTTCGGAGAGGTAGGTTATGGCTTCCTCGTAATTTTCGAGTTCAAACTCGGTAATACCGCGCATGAACAGGGAACGGCCTTTGGCTTTATCTTCAGACGAAAGTTCCTTTGCCGGCGGATCGGGACGCACCTGCTGCGCCTGCAGAACTTCCGCGGTACCAATTGCGGCCAGGAGCAGGGCCAGAACAAATCCGGCGGTAGATATTCGCATCATTCGGTAAAATTTCATGAAATAGTAGGTTGAACGGGCAAAGATAGTACCATAACGTCAGAAATCCGTATTGTGTGCCCAGAATTCACAATTTTTGACGCCACGCGGCAAGTGACCTGAACGAAGGCAGCATCCGCGGCCCGTACCAGCTGAACCACTCACCATCCACAGTGAGAATCTTTGGTATGCGTAATTGATCGGCCAGTTCTCTAACGTGCTTTTTCCTGAACGGGTAGGGTTCACTGCTCAGCAGAATTACCTGAGGGGCCAGTTCGCCTATCTGCTCTTCAGTGAGCTGCGGATAGCGTTTCATACCGGCACAGACGTTTTGAAGGCCGAACAACTGCATCACATCGTGGATGTAGGTGTCGCCGCCCGCAGCCATCCAGGGATCCCGCCAGATCATGTAGAGTGCTCTGAGAGATTCCATACCACCACGCCCGGGAATCTCCTTCCGGATATCATTTACCAGTGTGGCAGCCTGCCCCGACCTGCCAAGTGCATCCCCAATCCGCAGCATCTCCTGCAGGGCTTCATCCACCGTCGTTATATCTGTAACAAGAACGTCGGTAAAATTGCTGATGGCATCCACATCCTCTTTTCTGTTCTCCTCGCGGTTAGTGATAACAATGGCCGGTTTCAGGGCTTTGATCTTGTGAATCCGCGGGTTTTTCGTACCCCCGATGATTTCAACGCCGCCGGCCTCCCCTTCCGGATGTATGCAGAAGCGGGTGCGGCCCACAAGACGGTGACCCAGCCCAAGATGAAAAACCAGTTCGGTAAGGCTGGGTACGAGGGAGATAATCCCCCCGGGCTGCCGAACCGACGTGGACTGGTCACCAGCCTGATTACCTGTTGAGTGCGTATCGGTTTTTGAAGACATCCCGAATTTTTATCCTGTTCTGCCTGTGAGTTTTACCATTCCTGTCAAAAGTTTTTAATGATAGAGGCCACACGGCCCGCATAGCTGCTTCCAAAAAGGTTGGTGTGCACCAGCAGTGGATACAGGTTACAGATATCCACACGCTGTTCGTGGCCCTTGCAGAGCGGCCAGGCCTCATTGTAGGATGTATAAAATGCGCGATCGTAACCACCAAAAAGTTTGGTAAAGGCTATTTCCATTTCACGATGGCCGAAATAGACGGCCGGATCGATAATGACCGGTGTGCCATCGCGATCGCACAGATAGTTGCCTCCCCACAAATCGCCGTGGAGCAATGCGGGCGGTTCGTCGGGAAATATTTCACCAAGCCGTGCGAACAGGTTGTCAAAATTGCGTGCCAGGCCCGGCTGAAGCAGGCCTGAGTCGATGGCCGCCTTCATCTGGGGCATCAGGCGTTCGTGGGAGTAGAACGATGCCCAGGTTTTGTGAGGGGTGTTCGACTGGTACAGACTTCCCGGCCGGCTGTTTTCAATATATTCGAGCAATAGCCACGACAGGCTGCCATCGTCTGTTTTATCGTGCCCTTTCACCTCCGGCACACGGATGCCCCTGCAGGCCTCCCTCAGTAGAGAGAGTCCCCGCGCCTCTGCTTCAAACATGGCATACAGGGAGCCGTCGTTGGTTTTAAGGAAATAAGGCCGGCTGTCGGCCAGTTCGATGCGGTAAGCTGCATTTATACTTCCACCGCTCTCGGATGAAACCCGCCTAACCGGACTTCCGAGCAACGACGCTATCTGTCTGCTGATGGCTTCCTGTATCATGATCCGATTTATCAACATGGGGTTCCAGATGGTCAAGCAAAGCTTCACAGCTGCGTTTCACAATCCGGAACACGTTTTCAAACCCCTCCATCCCGCCGTAATACGGGTCGGGCACCTCACCGTTTTCCGGAACCGGGTCAAACTCCCTGAGCAGTCTGATTTTTGAGGCCGATGAACTCTGATGATCAAGAGCGCGGATTTGTACCAGGTTCTCCCGGTCCATGGCAACGATCAGATCGTATTCTTCCAGATCGCGGCGTTCAAACCGGCTGGCTTTAGAAAGAAGCCTGATGCCATGATCTTCGGCCACTTCACGGCTTCTGCTGTTTGCAGGCTCACCTATGTGATAGGCCGAGGTTCCGGCAGAATCGATCATAAAGTATGCCTGAAGGCCACGTTCATTAACAAGGTGTTGAAAAACCCCCTCAGCTGTTGGACTGCGGCAGATATTGCCCAGGCAAACAAAAGTGACTTTAAACGGATGTTGACTGGTAATTCGTCTTTCGGGATGTACTGGGGATGTCATTGAATACTTTAATTAATCAAATGTATGGTCATACGGCGTGTAATCGCGGTTAACCCTGTTGAAGAAGCCGCATGCGGAAGCGTTTATGGTGCCTCCGGCAATGACCTCAAGTAATACATAACGCAGATAAGGTGCAAGTGGTACCCGCTTTACCGCCAGGAACCCGTTACCCTGAGAGGCTGAAGTTCACGATCGCGGGCCCGGATATCGATGAGCAAATTAGCCGCCACGGATGCCCTTAACAGGCAGTATGGAGAATAAACAGGGCGGTATAGTTCAACGTGAATAGTGAAGTTTTCTCGCCTGTTTGCCGGGTGTATCAACACCTCTGATACGATACTATAGCAAAGGATATAGAGAAAATTTGTATATTGTGGACTTATTTTTATCCGGCCCCGGCTACAAAAGCAAGTATGGAAAAAAAGTTCAAGGAAATAAAACAGGCAGACTTTCCCAGCATCGAACTCGAGATTCTGAAATGGTGGGAAAAGCATAAAATCTTTCAGGAAAGCCTCGATACAAGAGATGAGGGCATTCCTTTTACCTTCTATGAAGGTCCGCCAACGGCTAACGGCAAACCTGGCATCCATCATGTTCTGTCGCGCACGGTAAAAGACCTTTTCTGCAGGTACAAAACGATGAAGGGTTTCTGTGTGAACCGCAAGGCTGGCTGGGATACCCACGGGCTGCCGGTCGAAATCGAGGTCGAAAAAGAGCTTGGGCTCAATGGCCGATCACAGGTCGAAGAATACGGCATCGACAAGTACAACAAGCTCTGCAGGCAAAGTGTTCTCCGCTACAAAGACCAGTGGGACAAGCTCACCACCCGCATGGGTTACTGGGTCGATTTGAGTGATCCCTACATCACTTTTAAGAACGAATACATCGAATCGGTCTGGTGGGCGCTTAATGAGCTCTACAAAAAAGACCTCATCTACAAAGGGTACAAAATTCAGTGGTATTCGCCTGGCAGCGGTACCGTACTCAGTTCCCATGAAGTGAGTCTTGGGTACAAGGAGATTCAGGACCCCTCCGTATTCATAAAATTCCGGCTGGATGAAGCCGAAGACACGTTTTTCCTTGCCTGGACCACCACGCCCTGGACCCTGATCTCCAACATGCTGCTGGCTGTGCACCCGGATATCAGTTACGTTTTGATACGACATACCACCGGCAATGGCGATACCGAACATCTTATACTGGCCGAATCGCTGCTTGGCAAAGTGATCGACGGCGAATACGAGGTCATCAAAACGATAAAAGGATCGGAGCTGGTTGGCAAAACCTACAAACCGGTATTCGACTATGCCGTTAATAAATATGGTAAAGAAGAGGCCTGGAGGGTTGTATCAGCCGATTTTGTAACCCTTGAAGACGGTACCGGCATCGTACACCTGGCTCCGGCCTTCGGCGCCGACGACTACGACGTATCAATGAAGGAGGGCGTGCCACTTTTCAACCCCGTAACCAATGAGGGTTGCTTCGACGAGACCATAACCGAATACAGCGGCCTCTGGTTCAAGGATGCCGACAAGCAGATCATTCGTGACCTCAAAGAGAGGGGCCTGCTCTACAAGCACCTCACCTATCTGCATAACTATCCTCACGACTGGCGCAAAGGCACACCGCTGATGTCGTACCCGGTCGAATCCTGGTTTATCAGAACCACCTCGGTAAAAGACCGGATGGTAGCGCTGAACAAAAAGATCAACTGGAAACCGGAGAGTACCGGGACCGGACGTTTCGGTGTCTGGCTCGACAATAATGTAGACTGGGCAATCTCGCGGCAGCGTTTCTGGGGAACCCCCCTTCCCATCTGGGTAAGCGATACCGATCCGGACTACGTCGAATGTATCGGAAGCATCGAAGAACTGCGTAAAAAAGCGGGCATTCCCGCAGGTATAGAACTGGATCTCCACCGGCCCTTTATAGACACCATTACCTGGAAAGCGCCAAACGGCGGTACGATGCGCCGGATTCCCGACCTGCTCGATGTATGGTTCGATTCGGGTGCCATGCCCTTTGCCCAATGGCACTATCCGTTTGAAAACAAGGACATCTTCAAAGAGAGCTTTCCGGCCGATTTT
>JAIVHB010000110.1 GCA_020201275.1 Rhodothermaceae bacterium
CCGATGTATTGTTGATAACGGTAGATGGGATATCGTACTGCCGGTCGAGTTTGTGCCAGGCCCATCCGAACGAATAGCCGCTGACCGGATGTCCGGCCAGTATGGCGATTTCGGTCTCCTGAAACGGACGGGTATCGCCGGAACCCAGCGACGGGAAACCCGGTTCGGCGTGACCGGTATTCACACCGGCAATATCTACACGGTATTTCGCCGCCGCCTCACGTACCGCATCATGCAGGGTTTCGTCATTCTGGCCCACACGGAAAATGGCTGTGCCCGATGCAAATTCCTTACCCTCTATGCGGGTCGGCTTCAGCAGCACGGCCGCGCGGTAGCCATCCTTGCGGAGGGTATTTAGCACGGTGAGACCCGATGCCTGCCGGCCGTCGATCAGCCAGGCATACGTCGGGTTTGAATCCGGCAGGTCCACACTCTGCCGCACCGGACTACTTACTCGTTCGGTATTCAGGCTGGCACCGTGGGTGGTGCTGTACCCGTTCACGTTGAACATGAGCGGCAACGACCAGGCAGTGATGTCATAAAAACGCGGATTTTCACCCCGGTCGAGCCTGGCCCGCGCATCCTCGAGGAATGCGGCTGGTATCTCCAGATTTGGCTCCATAAGTGTACGGATGAACCGGTTCCGGGGCTGGGCGGCTTCAATCACGTAGGTGCCGGCCGGAAAGGTGACATTCCCGGCCGATGCCCCCTCACGGTCGCGGACCTGACGCAGGGAGGCCGTTTCGGTGAGGCGGTGCACCTCGATTCCGCTGCGCATGAGCAGGTTCACCAGCTCCGCCTCCAGGTTGGGATCGGCGTCTGGTGTGATCAGATACCGGCGGATGCCCCCAGACCCGTCTTCTACCGCGTCGGCATGGGCCTGATAGTATTCGGTAAGCAGGGTACTGCGCTGCTTCGAGGAGAGCCGTACGGTTGCCAGGGCCGCCGTATACTGCTGATCGAGGGCATCAAGCAATCTGCGGACACTGCCGTCGGGGCGGGTTATCGCCAGACCGCGGGTCGAACCCTGCTCGAAAAGCATCCCCACAGCACCCTGATAGCTCAGATAGGAGGTGGTATAGGCAGGATAGAAGTAATTGAAGCGTTCGCGCGACATGTACTCATAACCGGCCTCATCAAACGCTTCTGCGTATGCATTGCCGAACTCCGCAAACCAGCGGCTGGTATACCCCGGGAAGAAGGGCGATACCGGATCGGCGGGCGGATCGAAATAGAACTCCACATCCGATCCCATCTCATGTGCATCCACACCGACCTGGGGGCGCCACTGCTGAAACAGGCGGGCACGGTTGCGGCTCTCGGGATGGGTGTGGGCAAACCAGTCGCGGTTGATGTCGAAATAGTAATGGCTGGTGCGGTAACTGAGCGCCTCCCAGGAAACAAAATCGTTGTTCCAGTCGTCGTTGTTCGGATTCGGCCGGCTGCCGGTGTTGCGGTGGTTGGCCTGCGCGAAAGCATCACGCCCGTCGGAGTTGATCACCGGATCGAGTACCACTACGGTATTGCGGAGCAGTTCCATCGTTTCGGCGTCATCGCGGGTGGTGAGGTGCTCGAGCAATTTCAGCAACCCTTCGGTACCCGAAAGCTCAAATCCGTGGATCGATCCGCCCAGATAGACGATGGCAGGCTGGGTTTCGGCAATGGCGTTTGCTTCGGCGCGGGAAGTCGTGCGCGGATCGTTCAGTTTTTGCGCATTTTCGAGAATCTGATCCATCCGTGCATGGTTTTCGGGGGACGTAACCACCGCGTACATCTGCAGGCGGCGGTCCCAGGTGTAGCCGATCGTATCGATGGCCACCCGGTTGGATGCATCCCGAAGATGTTCCAGATACCGTATGATCTCATGGCTTTGGGTGATGCGCTCGCCGAATTGGTGACCGGTGATGTCGCTGAAGGATCTGACCTGTGCAGTAAGTACAGCCGGCAGTATAAGGATGGTCAGAAAAAGGGTGGTGGCTAGACGATAAAAGCTCATTACTGTGGATTATAGGGATGTTCTGAATGGCACGGTTAGAAGAATTGGGGTTCTGCCGGGATGGACGGGACAACCCCTGGATTCGAGGACTTACGTAAATACACCAATCCCGCAACTTTGGCAAGCGGGGAGATGTGAAGAGTTGTAACGGTTACAGGATGTGGCCGGAATTAGAGTTGAGCCCGCAGTCCGGTTCCTGTTACCACCATGAGCTCTTCATAATCAATACCGCGCCACGCGTTCATCCGGCTCCCATGTATCGCCGGGTTCGAAGGTCTGCCAGACCAGCCGGGAAATGGTTCTTGCCAGCACCCATCCCTCGTTTTCAAAATCCCAGGTATTGTCGTCCTGGTTTTTGGTGATGATGCACAGCAGGTAGTCGCCGGAGGGGGCGTTCACCATGAGCACCTCCGACCGCGACCGGCTCACGGCCCCGTTCTTCGAGGCGACGTTGATATAGGGTGGGATTTGCGAGAGCGCTTCGCCGTCCCAGAAATTGCGGGTCATGATGCGGTACATCTTTTCGGAAGCGTGGGGGTTTACCGCTTCACCGAGATAGATCATTTCGAGCAGGCGGGCCATCTCGCGGGGTGTGGTCTGCCCCCAGCCGTACATGGCCTGTGACTCCTCACGGCCGGGTGTGCGGGAATTGACCCGGGTGTTTTCAAACCCGTTTTCACCGAGCCAGGCGTTTATCCCCTCGCCGCCGCCGGCGATGTGCTGATTCCAGAGGCTTGCGGTGTTGTTGCTCACACTCATCATCAGGTGGATGAGCATGTCGAGGTAGACCTCGGAGCTGTCGGTCATGTTGCTGATCACATCCCTGAAGCCACCGTAGTTATGCTGCCCGTCGAAATAGAACTTTTCACGGTACTCCAGATCGCCATTCTCGATGCGATCGAACAGGGCGGCAAGGATGGGTACCTTCACCATGCTGGCCGTTGGAAACACCGTATCGGCATTGAT
>JAIVHB010000240.1 GCA_020201275.1 Rhodothermaceae bacterium
GTGGCCGAGACCGCCGGCGGCGCAGGCGGCCACAAGCCCCCACTCGCCGTCTTCATCGATCAGGCGGTTCGCGGCTGTGGTCACCAGCCGGGCTCCGGTGGCACCGAACGGATGGCCGAGCGAAAGCGACCCTCCCCTTGTGTTCATTTTATCGAGCGGGATTGCACCAAAGGCAGCCGGCTTTCCGAGGTAGTCTTTTGCGAATGAATCCGACGCAAGGGCATTGAGCACCGCCAGCACCTGTCCGGCGAAGGCTTCATGCAGCTCGAATACGTCGATATCGCCCGGTTCGAGCCCTGCGGTTATCATCACCTTCGGGATAGCCAGGGCCGGGCCGAGTAGCAGGTCCTCATCGGGGTTTTGGGCTACGTAGGAGTATTGGCCCAGGTAGGCTTTCGGTTTCAGGCCGAGCTCGAGGCATTTTTCCTCGCTCATGATAAGAGTGGCCGATGCCCCGTCGGTGAGGAACGAGCTGTTGCCGGCCGTAACTGTGCCGTGGGGCTTCACGAAGGCCGGACGCAGGGAGGACAGTTTCTCCATGGTGCTGTCACCACGGATCCCGTTATCGGATGTGACCGGTTTGAAATCGGGCTCGACGAGTGCCGGTACAAGTTCTTTTTCGAAAAGGCCGCTTTGCGCAGCCTTTGCGGCGAGCTGATGCGACCTCAGTGCGTACTCGTCCTGTTCAGCCCGGCTGACCCCGAACTTTGCAGCCAGGATGTCGCAGCTCTTGCCCATCGTCTGCCGGGTTGAAAACTCCGTGATCGACGGCAGTTCGGGCAACAGGTCGGCCGGCCTGAGCCCTTTCATGATTTTAAGCACATCCCCTATACCCCTGATCCGGCCCGCCTGCACCAGTCTTTTACGGAGCTTTGGCCTGAGGCGGATCGGCACATCGCTCATGGTTTCCACACCTCCGGCCACCACGATATCGGCCTGGCCGGTGCGGATCAGGTCCATGCCGGCGGTAATGGCCGCGTTCGATGAAATGCAGGCCATGGTTACCGTATAGGCGGGCACGCTCAGGGGATAACCGGCGCCCAGTGCTGCCTCTCTTGCTACGTTGGTAGTCTTTACCTCCTGAATCACACTGCCCATGATGATGCGGTCGATGGTGGCGGGATCAATGGCATTGCGTTCAAGCAGCGATTTCAGCACGATGCGGGCGAGGTCATAGGCCATCAGGTTGCGGTAACCCGTTCCGGAGCGCTGAAAGGGGATCCGGCAGCCGTCGACCAGCACTGTTTTTTTCATATCCGGGAGTTCATGGAAATTATCAGATGTCGTATTTCCATCTATAGTAAAGAATGGCCGGCAGTTCTACAATCGAAATCGGCTGTATCGATCAGTACCCCGCCGCCTGTCCATCGACCCGCGACTCCGACGCACCGAAATAGACACCCTTCTCATGGTCGCGAAGGATGCCCTGGTACCTTCCGTAAAAACCGCCGCCGATCTGCACCGAGTGCCCGCGGCTGCGCAGCCCGCGCACCACCTGGTAGCCGATGGACGATTCGATGTTGACCTGCCCGCCGTCGGTGAGCATATCGGCCCGGGGTGCGGTCGGATCGGTTGATCCCTCATGGCTCCAGCGCAGCGCGTCGCCCGCTTCCTGGATGTTCATGCCGAAATCGATCACATTCGTGAGCACGCTCACATGGCCGATCGGCTGGTATTCGCCGCCCATCACCCCGTAGGTGAACCAGGGGCGGCCGTCTTTCATGGCAAATCCTGGAATAATGGTATGGAACGGACGCTTGCCCGGCTCATACACATTCGGATGTTCCGGATCGAGCGAAAACAGTTCACCCCGGTTCTGGAAGCTGAATCCTGTTCCCGGGACCACGAACCCGGTTCCCATCCCACGAAAATTGCTCTGGATGAGCGAAACCATGTTCCCGTGCCGGTCTGCGGTGGTCAGGTAGATCGTATCGCCATCACGGAGGCCGTCAACGCCGGTAGTGAGGCGCCGTGCCGCCCTCTCCCCGATCAGCTCCCTGCGCTCCGCGGCATATTCCTTTGAGAGCAGGGTTTCGTAGGGGATGTCGTGGAAGGACGGGTCGGCATAATGCTTTGCGCGGTCTTCGAAGGCGAGCTTTTTCGCCTCGATCATCACATGCAGAGCATCTTCGCTGGCGAAACCCATCGACGCGAGGTCGTACCCTTCGAGAATGTTTAGAATTTGCAGCACGGCAGTTCCCTGATTGTTGCCGCCCACCTGGTATATGTCGTAGCCGCGGTAGTTTACCGTTGCTGGATCGACCCACTCCGACGTATGGTTCTCGAAATCCTCATAGCGCAGATAGCCGTCATTTTCGCGCATCCAGGTGTCGATGTTCCGGGCGACCTCGCCACGGTAGAAGGCGTCGCGCCCATGTTCGGCCAGCAGGCGGAAGGTATTACCGAGATCGGGATTCTTGAATATCTCTCCCTTATCTGGCCCGCGGCCGTCGATGGTGAATGTATCGTAAAATGCTCCGGGTTGGTTGCTGAGGATACGGGCGCTCCTTCTCCATCCTGCTGAAATATCCTCTGATACCGGGAATCCGTTTTCGGCATAGAAAATGGGCTGCTCGAGGATGTCGGCCATAGGCACCGATCCAAAGCGTTTGTGCAGTTCAAACCAGCCATCGACAGCGCCCGGCACCGACACCGACAGCAGATCGTAGGGTGGTATGCCCTCACTATCCAGCTCCCCGAGTCGCTCAATGAGGCGATCGTACGAGAGCCCCAGTGGTGAGCGTCCGCTGGCGTTCAATGCGTACACCTTTCCGCTTTCCTGATGCCAGACGAGGGCGAACAGGTCACCACCGATCCCGTTACCGGTGGGCTCCATCAAGCCGATGGCGGCATTGGCCGCGATGGCCGCGTCGATGGCATCGCCCCCCATTTTCAGGATGTCGAGACCAACCTGTGTGGCCAGCGGCTGGCTGGTAGCCACCATGCCGTGCTGGGCGATTAC
>JAIVHB010000111.1 GCA_020201275.1 Rhodothermaceae bacterium
CCAGTGGAACCGTGTACAACAGCTTTTTAAAGAGGTCATCGATCTCGATCCGGACACGCGAATTTTCCGGATGCGGCAGATCAAAACCGAAGATACCGATCTTTTCAATGAGCTGAGTTCTCTTCTTGCAGCAGATTCGCAGGAAACATCGTTACTCGACGGCTTTGCGATTGATCAGGTCGACCTGTCGGAACTGGTGCCTATGGAAGGCATCCGCGTGGGCCCGTTCCAGATCGAACGCCAGGTAGGCACAGGCGGCATGGGCAATGTGTACCTCGCCCGGCGGTTTACGGGCGGATTTGAGCAGACCGTAGCCCTTAAGCTGATCAAATACGGTATGGGTTCTGACCACGCTGTGCGCAGGTTCGAGGCCGAGCGGAGCATCCTGGCTCGCCTTCAGCATCCCCATATCGCGCGGCTGATCGACGGTGGACTCACCCCCGAAGGGCGTCCCTGGTTTGCCATGGATTATGTGGAGGGGGAAGATATCATAAGCTGGTGTCGCCGGCTGCAGCTTCCCGCCGAAAAGCGTCTCGGTCTGTTTCTGGATGTGATCGACGCGGTACTGTTCGCCCATAAAAATCTGGTAGTGCACCGCGACCTGAAGCCCGGCAACATCATGGTGGCCGGCGATGATGATGATCCGCGGGTGAAGCTGCTCGATTTCGGCATCGCAGGCATCCTCGAGGAGTCAGATGCCGAGCAGGCGGGCGTGAAGGCCATGACCCGCGCATACGCCTCGCCCGAGCAGATCGATGGGCAGGCCGCATCAACGGCTACATCCACCGATATATACAGCCTTGGTGTGGTGATGCATCAGTTGCTATCGGGATGCCATCCCGATGAGGAATTCCGCAGCGAAAACTGCCGTCCGGAAACCGTGAACCGTGAGCTGCTGGCCATCAGCGGCAAAGCCATGCAGGCCGATCCGGCCGGCCGGTTTGAGAGTGTGTCGGAAATGGGCGATGAGATACGGGCCTGGCTGGTGAAACGACCTGTTACATGCTATTCGGCCGGTTCGGGTTACCGTTTCCGTAAACTGATTGTGCGGAATCTGGCGGCATCGACTATCGCGGTATTCTCCGTGGTGGCAATGGTGATCCTTGTTCTGGTGTACACGCAGGAGTTGAAGGCCGAGAAGGACCGGGCTGAGGAGGAGTCGCAGCGCACCTACCGCATTGCACAGGTGCTTGGCAGCTCGCTGCGGTCGATCGATCCGATGGAGAACGGTGGGCAGGAGCTGACCGCCCGCGGGATGGTAGACAGAAGCACATCCTACATCAATTACCAGCTCGCCGGCGATCCGCGCACGCGGTCGGAACTGCTCATCATGATGGCCGAAATCTACGCCAACCTGATCGTGTTTGATGTGGCCGACTCCATTTCGATGGTGGCAGAGCAGCTGATGAGGGAGACGCAGGACACAACCTCCTTCGCCTATATCAACATGCTGGCCGACCGGTCGATCATTCTCGACAAGGCCGGCAGATACGATGATGGTCTGGCGATGATCCGCCGTGCCGTTGACCTTGCCAACCGCCACCTGAGGCCCGGTACCCTCGAATTCGCCAGCGTTCACCTCGACTACACCTACCACCTTGATGCCAACCAGGAATATGCGCTGGCCGACTCGATTCTGATGCTGGTGCAGCCTGTGTACGAGAGCAACCGGGAGACGGCCCTCACTGAATACGCCGATTTCATCTTCTACCTGGGCACCAACTACCGGCGGCTGGGCGACTATGATAAAGCCGAAAAATACCTTTTTGAGTCGCTGGAGATCAGCCGCGGGATGTACACCGGCAATCACGAGCAGATCGCATCCACCATGAACCACCTCTCCAGCCTGTACCAGAACAAAGGTGAGTATGACGAAGCGCTGCCCTGGGCGCAGGATTCGCACCGGATGCGCCTTGCGATCTTCGGGCCTTCCCATCTGAACACCATCGCGGCCCACGCAAATACCGCGCGAACCTACGCGGGGGCCGGACGCCTGCAGGAGGCGGCCGAAACCTACCGAGAGGTGATCGCCATCTTCCGGGAAGAGTACAGCAACGATAATTTCTACATCTCCGGCCTGCTGCAGAGTTATGGCGGGGTGTACCTGAGGATGAAGGATTTCGCGGGTGCCGAAACAGTAATCCGCGAAAGTCTCGAACATAGCGAACGGCTATTGCCGGCCGGGCATATCCGCCAGGCTTACCCGCTCAAGGGCCTCGCCGATGCGCTCAGGGGGCAGGCCCGGTACACCGAAGCACTGGATTATGCCGAGCGGGCTTTTCAGATTCGCTCGGAAGCACTGCCAGCGAACAATCCCGACCTGATGTCGTCCCGTCACACCCTGGGCATCTGTCTGTGGCACCTTGGCCGGCAGGATGAAGCCCGGCCGCACCTGCAGCAGGCGCTCACCTTTTTTGAAACCAACCCCGATCGTTTCCGGTCTCAAATAGAGGAAATCAATGCTTTAGGATTGTGATGTTCCCAAAACAGATCGAATATCGCCGGGTCGCTACGTCTCATGAATCGGATATCAAAAAGTCGTGATCCCGGCCCAAACGGGATGCATTTGATGTAACGATTCATAAGACGTACCGACGTACCGACGTAGCGATGTTCCCCACCAGATCGAATATCGCCGGGTCGTTACGTCTCAAGAATCGGATATCAAAAAGTCGCGCAATCACCCGAATCTGAAGTATCAATTCAATACCCGCGAGAGCCATAACCTGCTGGGACAATACCATCTTGTGTCTTATATATGCCAGCTCCAGGCAATTGCCGCAATACGCCAGTTAGTGATTTGATGGTTTGTTGTGGTATTACCATTCAGCGCAGTGTTATGAAGATTGATCCTGGTTGAATCTGACTTGAATCTGCCTTGGGTCGATTTGGGTCTGCCTTGAATCTGATTTGGTCTGAAATCTCCCTATTTTTAAAGCTGATCCGAATTCAGCAG
>JAIVHB010000030.1:0-13365 GCA_020201275.1 Rhodothermaceae bacterium
GGACTCCTAATAGCCCGGATATTACCGGACTATGGGATATGACTATTCGGTGGCGCGATCCAGCTGACTGATATTCGTCCACCAGTCAAACCGGTTAAACCGGACTCCGGAAACATTCGCCAACGTGACCGCGTATCCTGGAATGTTGATTTTTACCAACGTTTGAGAACCTTGCTCATCCATTTTCCCTCCCGCATCGTGGCCAACCCTTCTGGTAATGAAAAGCGCGTCGATACCCGGATTCGGGGTATTCACCGTCATTACATTGATATCAGCTCTCATTGCAAGGGCCATGGCACTGGCGATATGTCCCGATTCGTAGTCGGGGTAATTCATTAGGAGCACATTTCTTCGTGAAACAGATTCCGGGAAACGCTGCCTGACGGATTCAAAACCTTCGCTGCCAAAATCGCCGGAAGTTCTCTCAAATTCCAGAAGCGGGATGTTCAGTGAATCGGTGAGGGAATCAAACGAAAGATTCTGCAGCACAGAACCGGCCTGTTCAAATGTTATATTAAAACGGTTGGATGGATTATAGGCGATCTCCAGGGTTTTCTGTCCGAGTGGAATTAAGCGGTAGCGGTCCCGGAAACTGGCCTGAAGATCACCATCCTCATTCACAAGTCGCTGTAGCAACAGCGGGCCGAGTTCGGGAATCATATCGATGCGGTCGGTGGCAAGTCTTCTGTAGAGACGTGTTTCGTTATCGATGGAGTGAATTTCGATACGGTTGATGCCTTCAGCCGCTGAGCCCTGGTAAGCGATGAACCGGTTAAGAATAAAAAGGGAATCGCCGGTTGCCGACCGGAAGCTGAACGGACCTGAACCCACGGGGTTTCTGTGCAGTGCCGAGTGATGACGTACGGCCTCCATGGGATAGACAACCGCATATGGTGAAGCCAGGCGCTGCAGGAAGTACGGGTCTTTCCGGTTCAGTTCGATTCTGAGTGTTGAGTCGTTCTGGGCAATAATCCCCTCGATCTGTGTGTAGTTGGTTGATTTGCCCGGGGTAAGATCACGCTGCTCCAGGTAGTATGCGTCAAAACCGAAAATGACCTCCCTGAACAGTTCGGCTGCGTGAGACGGTACATCCGGCGATGCCATGCGTTCGAAACTGCGTTTGTAATCGCCGGCTGTAACCCGCCTGCCCTTACCCGTAATGAACGCTTCATCGTCATGGAAAAAACGGTTCCGGTTGAGCGTGAATGTCCACGCAAGCGAGTCATTGTCGGTCTGCCATCTTCTGGCATGAGCCGAGGTTATGCTGCCCTGTTCATCAAAGCGGACAAGGCCCTCATAGATGAGCTGTACAGCCCGCTGGGATGCAGTGTTACTGGCAAAAAGCGGGTCAAGGCTGGGTATTTTCTGCCATTCACCGTACCGGAACTGTGTGTGAACGGCAGTAGCCGTTTCCTGAATTTCGTCAATCTGATCGGGAGCAGGAGTTGCCATGGCTGCAGGTTCGCTTCGAATGACCACGGTTTCGGTTGATCGTCCGCAGGAGGCGATAAGCAGCAGGGCTATGAGTAGAGAGGGAACAGCGTAAATCCGCATAGTGGTGGAGGCCGGTTATTGGGGTTCAGATTATAATATAGGCCCGAAGATTGGTTTGTAAAACCTGCGGGCAGTACTATAACAGAAGAAATCGGAAAAAAATTTTGATCGATCAGCCTTTTCCCTTAAGTCCCTTGAGACCCCTTACTGCTTTAGTGCTAAGCAGGTTTGTTTCATAGGAGCGAACCCGTCCGTTCTTTTCACGATGGCGCATTTCGGCAATCTGAATCATCTTGTCGAGAATGCCGGGAAAAGTGCTGCCGGACTTGTCCCAGAGGTAGAAGCTGAAGGATCCCGGAATGGTGTTGATCTCATTGAAATAAAAGGTGCCACTCTCTTTTTCGACAAGAAAGTCGAGCCGTACAAGGCCTGAACAGTCGAGCAGGCGGAAAAGCCTGAGTGAGGTTTCCCGGATTACCAGGGTAAGCTCATCGCTGACAGGGGCCGGAATATGCCGTGTTGCGGAGGCCATGCCCTTGCCGGCATCGCCCAGGTACTTGTCTTCGAAGGAGAGGAGTTCATCGCGGCTGAGGGGCTGTTCGCACACGCTGGCTTCGGCATCGGCTCCACTGCCCAATACCGAACAGTTGATCTCGATGAGCGGGCTCACTGCTTTTTCGACGATAAGATGGGAGTCATAACGGAAAGCAGTTTCAATAGCCTCCTGCAGGTCTTCACGAGTACGGGCCTTCATAACACCGATACTGCTCCCAAGGTGCACCGGTTTCACAAATACGGGATAACCCAGTTTTTCAATATCGGCGATTATACTGTCAGGGCCGGCCGACCAGTCGGTCTCGGTAACCCAGACATCATCCACAACGGGGATGCCCTCCGACTTGCAGATCCGTTTGGCCAGACGTTTGTCCATTCCCAGGGCCGAGGCTGTAACGCCGCACCCTGTGTAAGGGAGGTTGTACTGTTCGCAGAGCCCCTGAAAACTCCCGTTCTCTCCTTCACTGCCGTGAAAGGCCACGATTACCGCCTTAATAGCTATGGTTTCAGGTTTGCTGAAGAGCCCGCTTTTCCCGCTCAAAAGTACCGTTTTCCCGTGCTCGTCGATGGCGAAATGGCAGGAATGCGCTTCCGATTCAAGTGATTTGAGGTCCTTATAGGTTTCCAGTTCCAGCAGCCGGGGGCCGGTAAACCAAAACCCCTGTTTCGTGATGTAAAGGGGAACGAGGCGGTACGGTTTCTCCTTGAGGGCTGCGGCCGCCTGCATGGCGGTAATTACAGACACTTCGTGCTCGGGCGAAACACCACCGAATGCGATTATGACAGCGGGTTGACTCATAGCGGGGGTAAGTTAAAATCAGCCGGAAAATAGCTATTCGCCCGTACTCATGCTACCGGAAAGAGCGGGCAGGAACAATTTGGGAGTAAAATGGCTGTTCGCCGGAATGGTTTTGAATTACCAAACAGGAGTAAAATGGCTGTTGGCCGCGATGGTTTCGGATAACCAGACAGGAGAGTCATGACAGAAGGGAAATGCCCGGGGGGAAATGGCAAGCTGGCAGGCAATGTAAACCGGGCGCAGCAGGAACGCAGAACTTCAGGAACTGAAAGAGTTTACAGGTCGTGTTTTAAAAGGTTTAGTATGCACGGGTTGATCTTCTTCCTGTGAACCTTCTTCGAGTGTAAGTTCAAGTTTCCCGTGCCAATGCGTTGAAAAACCGAAGCTGATAACCGACAGCAGTACTATCACAAGCACAAAAAAGAGGTAGGCCATTGAGGTTATCATCAGTGAATTTACAGATACACCAGGTTCCAGAACAGCCTGCGACGGATTGTCGGGATTGTAGTAGACAGTGATGGTGTGGCCCTGCGGGTAGGCATCAAGACGGCGGGCGACTTGCCGGATACCCGTTTCGCCGTTATCGAGTGTAAACCGGGTACCGGTATAGCTGTAGCCGTCAACCGTGTAGGTGTACCGGATTCTGGCAATTAACGAATTGTCGGCCGGCCTGTTACGGATTTCAAATTCGGTAACCTGACCGGTAACGAATGGCCAGTTTTTCGAATTCTGGGCTGTTGAGAATTGCCGGTATACGCCCCATGTGAGCAGCAGTGCGAGTCCCAGAAAAACCCAGCCGGCAAGGCGGAAACTGCCTGCCCAGCGGCGGATATCATCTGAAGTCGGGGTACTATTTTCGAAATCTTGCTGCATCTATCACATTGCCAAAAGGCAGTTAAACGTTTGACTGAATACGGATAAATTTTTTCATGAAACCGGATCTGATAGCCGTTAGCCGGTATCGTTAATCCGGTACAGAATCATGAACAGTGCAACGCCCTTATTGTTCCTGTTTTACTGTAATGAAGCCTTTAAAAATGTGACGTGAAGATTCCCGAAATGGACAATCCTGCTGTGTGTGATTGCATAGCCGTTTTGCATAAAGCTGCTGATCCAGGTCCGTTTCAGCGGGGTGAGCCCCATTACCTCACGTATGTCTTTATCGGCACATGCTTTTGCGAAATCCCGGTAGAGCTGTTCGGTAAGCCTGGTGCTGCCGATTCTCATTCCGAAGGGCGGGTTGGTGGCAATGCAGTCATACTCCCCTTTTTCAATATAACCGAGTGTTTCAGCCAGCCCGTGTTTAACCCGGATATGAGGCTGAATGCCGAAATGGGCTGTGTTAAGTTTGATGCCCTCCACATTTTTTATTAACCGGTCGGCCGCCATCACCCTCAATTGCGGATCGCTGAGTACCCCGGCCTGCAGTTTTTCTGTTTCTGAATCGTGGATTGCAGGGTCAATGAAACGGAGATGGTGGTACAGGTACTCATCCCGGTTTCTGTAGATGCCGGGAGCAATCCGGAGCGCCCTGAGCACCGCTTCGATGGGGATGGTTCCACCGCCGGCCATGGGGTCGAGCAGGTTCCCATATGATGAACAGGAAGATAACCGCAGCAGAGCAGCAGCAATCGATGGTTTGAGCGGGGCAAAATGCTGAAAAGGCCGTAGGTAGCGGTAGTCGAGGGAGCGGCCCGATGTATTGAGCAACAGTTCCAGGCGGGACCCTTTTAGGTTCGCATGGATTTCAATTTCCGGTTCATCGAGGTTTACGGGTATCCGTCTTCCCTCCACCTTCCGGAAATGCTCCACCACGGCGCTGCCAACATCGCGTGCAACATCCATGGAGGTGAAGTCATGATCACCTTCGCGCCGGCCTCTGATGGCAAAGGGCTGTCCGGCATCAAACCAGTCGGAAAAGGGGACAGTCGAGCAGAATTCGGTGACCTCAGCCAGAGATCGTACATCGGTTTCAGCCAGCTTGATGTACACGCGGAATATGGTCCTGGCGCACAGGTTCAGGCGGACGATTTCGGATGCCCCTGCACCGGTTATTTCAACGCCTGCCTCGTTTACGGATCCCGTTGCAAAACCAAGCTCCTGCAGTTCGCCGGCTGCAATATCGCCGAGCCCGTGGCTGCAGGCTGCAATTATTTGCATAGATGTAATGTCTGAGATCAGCTGCCGCCCAGGTAGCGGGCAGATATGGGACTGTCTTCATCTTCATCAAACCAGAGCATGGATGTGATCCACCAGCGTTCGTCTTCGAATACAAGCTGAATGCTGTTGATGCCCCGGGCCTCACCCTCGCCCTCGTCGGAGGTGTACCGGGTCTGATAGGTGCTGAATGCCTGGTGGATGCTGCCATAATTCTCATCAACCCGGTGCAGTTCGGTTTCATGAAAGCTTTTATATGCACCCATTCTGTGTTGTTTCATGAAACTGGTGATGAATTCATCCAGCTCCATGGTAACATAGCTGCCGCCACGGGCATGTACAAGGCGGGCCTTTTCGATGAACAGGGACTCGAGCAGCGACCAGTAGGGCTGTTTGCCCTCATCGAAACTGATGGAATAATAGAGAGCGTCGATCACAACTTCGACTTTGCTGAAATCAGCTTTTCTGAATGGATTCAATGAACCTCCTGAATTGGTTGATGGCAAGTGTACCTTTACTGCTGATCAATGGCACCTTCAAGTTCCTGGGCGCGTTCCATCATCAACTGTTGAAATTCACCCATGTTTTGCTGAACCACCTCTTCGCCGATCTGCATGCCTTTAAGCGAAAGATTCTGGGATTCGATGTAATACTTGCGGCCAAGGTCGGTTTTGAAAAAACTGTTCAGTTCAACAATTTCCTCTTCGGTAAAAGACTCCAGGTAGATGTCTACATAGCGTTCCTTAACCTCGTCGGAGGTGAGGTGCTTAATGAAAAAACTGCTCATAACATCCCTGAAGGCGATAAGGTCGGGGTTTTGTCGGATCTGCAGTTCGAGCATATTCTCAATGGTTTCAAGCATGTTTTTCTCAAATTCAACGGTTTCCAGCAGATCATTGACAGCAGACCGGTGCGATTCTGTGCCCTGGGCGTGCAGGCTGGTAAATGTGAGAGAGAAGAGGGCTAAAAGAAGGATGATTTTAATAGATCTCATGATGTTTTTGGGTGTAATAGACAGATTTTTTGAAGCTTAAAGTTACCAAGTTACACCAAGGATACAAACAAAAACACCAGCCGGAAGTCTTGCTGTCGGGTCCGCCCGGACGCTACCACACCACTGTGCTCCTCTGTCGGGCTTATTGGTACCGATTCAGCGTGCCCCACCACCGGCCCCGCCGCCCCCGGCCCCGGCCATTGCTCCCGATCCGCCGGCCACGCTGCCAACGGTGGATGCACCTGTTGCAGCGAGGGTGTTCATGGTGGCAGCCAGCTGTGCGGAGTTGAAAACACCGTTGTGAAAATAGAGCCAGCTCACATCCTGAATATTCAGGTTCCCGGTAAGATTTTCGAACCGCTTGCCGGTTACGCCCAGCGCAATGGCATAAAGCAGGTGGATGGTTTTGTCTTTCGGAGTGATGAACTCCGACGGCTTTCCCCGTGTAAGTGCATTCCGGTAAGCACGAATACGTTGATAGGCCAGCTCACCTTCAACCGACCTGCGCTGTATGATAAGCGAAAGAACAGCCAGCAGAATAGCCACAATCATGAGGATTGCAAAAAGCTCAGACATGAAGATCATCCCAGTTATAGAGACAATAACCAGCAATATCTGAAACAGCAGGTTTTTTTTCATCCCTGTTTTGCTCTCCTCGTCGTACCAGTTCCGGGTTTTAGCATCTTTACGAACCATTTTAGTCCATTCCTGAACGGCTTTCTGTGTACCTGAAGATCCCTGTTTAAAAATCTCTTTCAACGGTTTCTTACCGTCTCCGATCTTGCTCATCAGGAACCCGAGCAGATATTCTTCCCAATCTGTAAGCGCTTCATCAGGCTTGTTTTCGTTTGCAATCAGATAAAAATCGCTGGATTCAGTCTTCAGGAATGTGCTTGTGGTTTTAAACTCCTCCATTTTGAAATAGCCTCTCCGGGCAAGATCGAGCATGGTACCCACAAGCTGCATGCCGCCGACATGGGTCTGGTAGTACAACCAGCCTGCGATTGCCGGAGGTTCGTTAACCGGCAGTTCATACAGTTCCGGCGGGACGCGCTGCGGCAGCCTGTGACGCATGCCGTACTCCCGGTAGTATCCGATCAGGACCAGGAGCCCGATCAGGGTCAGTGCGAGGGTGGCCCACTTTGCAATCTCTCTGTTCCGGGCATCGGTTTCAATTTTGCGGAGGCGTTCCTCGTTCCATAGCCTTTCCTGCTCTTCGGCAAGGGCAAGGGTCAATTCCGGGTCATTTACAGGCGTGGCAAGCACAGACGACGGGAAGACCGTACGGATCTGAATCGACTCATTCCGGCTCACATCTGATGCATCAGCGCGTATCAATCCCGTCTGTTTCCGGATATTGGTCTTGTAACCGGCACCGCGCACCCAGGTATGAATCTCGTCGGCCGGTACATCCCCGGGAAAAGCCAGTACAGCGAAGAAGTAATCGGTACCGCGTTCCCACCGGTCGCTCAGATAGATCCAGTTGAACTCGGCATGATCGGGTCCGGTAACGATGGCACCGTGCAGTACATACTGAATCGTGAAGGTGCGCTCCTCGTCGGTTGCGCGGTAGAATATGGTGATGTCGATACTGCGGCGGTTATCCCGCACCCTGAATGTACCGGGTTCGCCGGTGTTGAGGTTCATATAGGGGGTATCATCCTCATAGATCCGCAGGTCTGTGATCTCCGTAAAGCCGATCTTAGGCAGATTATAATCCACCTCTGAAAAGGATCCCTGAAAACGGTAGGTGCGGAATTCGGTGTAGAGAATGGTGCCGTCGGGTCGGATTTCGGCATCGACTTCGACTTGTGGAATGGACCAGTCTTTGGATGCGTAGGCGTTTGAACCGTAAAGAAGGAACAGAAACAGAGGCAGAAGCAGTAAACGAAGATTCATATGTTGTGTAATTGAGTCTATCCGCTGGCAGCCGCGGCGGCATTGTTCTGTTTCCAGGTCACAAATATAACCCAGAAAAGAAAAATCCCGAAAGCCCTGTCGAATGATGCGGGGATATTCATTATGGCTGAATAATTCCAGATGGATTTTTTTTTGACTGATCCGATTTCAATGCCGTTGTAGAAAATTTTGTATCCGCTCCGGAATATACTTTCCGGATTCAGCCCGAACCAGACATCCATAAATCTGATTTTGTATTTACATGACCAGACCGATTTTTTTTCCGCTTCCGCAATAATCTCATTACCATTGTTCAAAACATAGCGGCCTTTAAACAGGGATATGCTCTCCATGTTGTAGGTATTACCATTCAATTCAAATTCAGCGGCATTTTTGAACAGGGATGTCTTGACGGTCACAGGTTCTGTATCGCCGATATCGATTTCAAGAACGGTTTTCAACAATCCTTGTGAACGGATATTCCAGGTAACCGTTTTGCGTGATTCAGTTAGTGAGTCTTTGTTCGACATGGATGGTACGGTTAAGCCAGCAGATTAGCAGTTTAATGATCAGAGCCGTTTCCATATACCAATGCCGCAGATGGGAGACTCCGTCGAAAAGAAAGTAACAGTGAACTAAGTAACAGTGAACGGGTAACGTTACGTTTTTTGATGGAACGGGTTACAGTGTTTCTGCCAGCGATGCCGGTCTGTTGTTTACCGCCTGTAATCTGAAACACAGGGCTCAAGAGCGGTTTTGAACTAAAAAATCAAGTCACAGTAAGCAGATAGATGGATACCAGGAATAGCCGGACCCTGATGTCGAGCAGTTCCGATAGCCTGGCGTTTACACGTTTGCTCTCCGGTTCACTCAGGCTGATCGTTCCGACCTCTTCTTCGCCCAGCATTATCTTGCAGGGTTTCAGTTCGCCGGATGTGGTCTCCATTTCGAGCCAGGAATTGGCAAAGGAAATATCGTACCGGTTGCTGACAATATTTTTCCGCCATGCTTTCGCAATAAGCCTGTTGCTGAGTTTGAGTTCGATACGCCGCTTCCGCAACAGCGACGATTTGATTTTATAGGTCTCCCCATCGACCTCGAAACTGCTTTTCCCGATCATGCGTTTGATGGTGATGCTGTGGAAAAAATCACCTGCCCCGGTTACCACATAGTCGTGGAGTGAATTGTCTTTCGGTGTTATGGTAATCTGTTCATTTTTCATAATACTTCAAGATACATAATCCCTGATAAAAGTGGATATATGATGCATGCCGGTTGAAAAAATGAAAAAATTCGTCAACGTTGAATCAACAAGATGGAAGTGAAGCCCCAGAACGTTCATGTTGATCTGGCTTACAATGGAGTTTTGACTCATATTCCACACGTTTTTTTCAGATATTACCAGACAGCGTAAGAAATCTCATCTAATGGCAAAACCGGCTAGGGAAGAAAATATGCTCAGACAGGATATTTACGGGCTAAACGGCCTTCAGGCTCAAATTCACACGGCAAAAAAGACATCATCCACGTGCATTGAAAGTGGAAATATGCCGGTTCACGTACCCATACCCAAGCCGATTTCCGTTTTCCTATTTGCCCGTTCCCGGATTATGATGGCAGTAATGGCCGCTGCGGTCACGTTTATGGCTGCAGCTTGCAGTCCGGAACCATCTGGAAGACCTTCCGCCATGCCTGAGGTTTCGGAACAGGTGCTGACCGCGGTGCCGGAATGGGCAAAAGAGGCTGTATGGTACCAGATCTTCGTGGAGCGGTTCCGTAACGGGGATCCCGGCAATGATCCGCGCCTGACCGACATTGAGGGTTCGTGGCCCCATAACAAACCGGCCGGCTGGCATCCCACCCCGTGGACATCCGACTGGTACCGGCAGGAAGACTGGGCTCTGGAGAGTGGTGATGAGTTCTACCGGACGGTTCAGATGCGCCGGTACGGAGGCGACCTGCAGGGTGTGATCGACAAGCTCGGATACCTCGAAGACCTGGGCATTACCGCCATTTATTTCAATCCGCTGAACGATTCGCCGTCGCTGCACAAATATGATGCGCGAAGTTACCATCACATCGACCGGAATTTCGGACCCGATCCCGACGGCGACCTGGCGATTATGGAGCGCGAGGATCCGGCCGACCCGTCGACCTGGGAGTGGACTTCGGCCGACCGGCTTTTTCTGCAGCTTGTAGAGGAGGCGAAAGCAAAAGGTATACGAGTGATCATGGATTATTCGTGGAACCACACGGGCATCACCTTCTGGGCCTGGCAGGATGTACTCGAACGGCAGGAGGAATCTCCTTTTGCCGACTGGTACCAGATCGCCGCGTTCGATAATCCTGCCACGGAGGAGAACGAGTTTGAATATGAGGGCTGGGCAGGAGTATTCGAACTTCCCCAGTTCCGCCGCTACGGTGAGGGTGCCGATGAGCCTTTTGTTCACGGACAGCCTGTGAAAGGGGACCTCCATCCACCCTCGGCCTACATTGCTCACCTCGATTCGGTTTCAGACGGGATGCGGCCGGAGGTGCTGAAGGCGATGATGAACCTTACGGCCAGCCACGACAGCCCCCGCTTTTCGACATCCATCTACAACCGCGACATGCGGTATAAATACATGGCGAATCCACGCGAAAACCAGGCTTACCGGCTCTCCCGCCCCGATGATCGCACCTGGCAGGACATGCAGCTAATACTCATTCATCAGTTTACGTGGATCGGTGCGCCACATATCTGGATGGGCGACGAATTTTTCATGTGGGGCGGCGACGACCCCGACAACCGGAAGCCGCTAATCTGGCCCGATCTGGTTTTCGAGCCGGAGAGCGCCGATCCACTTGGACGCACGCGCAGGCCCGACCAGGTTCAGGCCGATACCACAAAGCTGGCATTTTACCGTTCCCTGGCCAGAATGAGGCGCGATAATCCGGTTTTCACCTACGGCGACCTCGAGTACATGCTCGTGGATGACGAAAACGATGTAATGGCGTATCGCCGGGCTTCTGACAGCGTTCGTGCCTATGTGGTATTCAACAATTCCAGTGAGCGGCAAATGGTGCAGTTCAATGCAGATTCTCCGGGTATTTATGTAGACCTGCTCCGGGAAGGTGTGATCCTGAGAATGGAAACAAGCCGGGTTACAATTGATATGCAGCCCCGGTCGGCACGTGTGCTGCTCACATCTGATGAGCTCAATATTGACTGATCCTGAGAAAGCGGGTCATGACAGGCAGGACGATAATCCGTATCAGTTCAGCTCAACTGCTCGATCAGGGCCCTGTGCTGGGGGAATTCGGAGATCAGTTTTCCTACATTGCCCATCTCAAAATCATCAAATTCAAAACCGGGAGCAACGGTGCACCCAACCAGCGAAAATGAGACCGGTTCATTAACGGTTGCTCCGAACCAGTGGTTGGCCGGCACGGTGAACTGAAACTGTTCCCCCCTGTCAAGGTTGGAACCCAGAACATGCCTCCTGAGTTTTCCGGCCGGCGAGAGTACAAAAAGGGTGAGGGGTGAGCCCTCATAAAAATGCCAGGTTTCGTCAGATTTGATCCGGTGCAGCCTGGAATTTTCATGTCCTCTGAGCAGAAAATAGATAGAGGTCGACATATGCCTTTCCCCCTGGTAGCGTTCGGGCAGTCCGATTTCCCGTATGGTCTCTCTCGACCTGTAAATCTCGCGGTAATACCCGCCCTCAGGGTGCGGAGACATGCCGAGAGCGTATATCCAGTAGTCGGCGTTTTTTATCATGAAGGTGTAATTATTCGGGTACAGGCAGATTTGGTTACCACCGGGTAAGAGATGCCGCATAGTACAGGATAAACAGGCCCAGCAGCAGGTTGATTCTGCCCACCCAGCTTGACCCCTTCCTGTAGACCGCGGTTTTCGGGTTTTCCGGTTCCGTTTCCATCATCCGGGCCGCTTTGGGTCCCAGCCAGAAATCATGCACGCCGCTCACAATGAGCACCAAAGCAAACAGGTGCAGTTTTCCCATAAGCTTCGAACCGTACGCCGATCCCCAGAAAACGGACGACAGCAGGTAGTCTGTAGAAAAACCTTTGCCGTAAAGCGCTGTGATGCCGGTAAGAATGAGCAATGGGAAGAGGATCCAGGTGATGCGGCTGAAACGCGTGCCCAGTTCGGTAAAGAGCAATCCGCGATGTTCAGCCAGCTTTTTGCGGGTGGCGGGCACAAGAATGGCTGCCGTAAAAAGCATACCGCCGATCCAGAAAGCGGATATGATCAGATGAATATAAACGGACCAGATGTACATGTTTTTCAGGTAAATGTATTAGAGAAATATGCTGTTACGGTGTATTCGATATGGCATCGGTTTGTTTATCTATGGTTGCCGCTGAGGCAGGGATGCTGCCAGGCGTTCACCGTCCGGATTGCGGAAAAATTTAAACCGACAATTTACAGTATGTTGACCTACATTGCCAATAAGACCGATATCGTAGCCATATCGTACAGAGACTGCCAGCTATGATTTTTTCATATCCCGCCAAATACAAAGGCATTTAACTTTTTTTTCGTTTATTCTTGCGGGGCAGGCTACATTAATCCAATAAAACCAGAATAAAGTAATAACCAGTATGAAACCAACCCTCTACCGCTGTATCGGAATGGCCATGATGATGTTAATTGTGACCGAACTCTCTGCGCAGAACACCCAAACAGTGCTCGAGACAGACCATTTTTTCGAGCTCAATAATGTGAGAAACCCGCAGATCAGCCCCGAGGGCACGTGGGTGGCCTACACCGTGTCGGAGAGCGACCTGGATGCCAACGAGTCGGAAACCCGGATTTGGATGGTGTCTGCAGAAGGCGGAGAGCCCATCCCCATGACAGCAAAAGGATATTCGGCCGGTAACCCGCGCTGGAGTCCCGACGGGAAATACCTGTCGTTTACGGCTGCTCGCAATGGTGGTCAGACTCAGGTATGGGCACTGAACCGGCTGGGCGGAGAGGCGCAGCAGATTACCGACATCAAACAGGGTGTTAACAGTTACGAGTGGTCGCCCGACGGATCACGGCTTCTGCTTATGATAAGGGATGCAAAACCGGAAGCGGATGGAGAGGGCAAGGACAACGACAACGATAAGAAGCCTGAACCCTTTGTGATCGACCGCCTTCAGTTCAAGCGCGATTATGCGGGGTATCTCGACAGGCGCCGGGTACACATTTATGTCTATACCCCGGGCGACAGTGCTGCAGTGCAGATCACATCCGGCGACTACGACCAGTCCCAGCCGGCCTGGAGCCCGGATGGCAAACGGATCGTTTTTGTAAGCAACCGGACCGATAACCCCGACGGCAACTCGAATAATGACATCTGGATCGTTGACGCCGACAATACCGACAAGGGCCAGAACCTGACCCAGGTAACCACATCCCCGGGAGCCGACAGGGCACCGGCCTGGAGCCCCGACGGTAGGCATATCACCTATGTAACCG
>JAIVHB010000030.1:13508-30957 GCA_020201275.1 Rhodothermaceae bacterium
GGTAAAACCGGTGGGGTATGAAGATGGGAAAAAGTATCCCGCCATTCTCTGGATACATGGCGGACCTGTTGCGCAGTTTGACCACAGCTTTGATTTTACGCCGCACCTGTTCTCTGCAAACGGGTATGTAGTGCTGATGATAAACCCGAGGGGCTCGTCGGGTTATGGCCAGGCTTTTTCTGAGATCCTGTTCGCCGACTGGGGAAACAAGGATTATGAGGATGTGATGGCAGCGGTCGATTATGCAATTGATGAAGGCTATGCCGATCCGGAAAGGCTTGGCGTGGGCGGATGGTCGTACGGAGGCATCCTTACGAATTATGTGATCACCAAGACGGACCGATTCAAGGGAGCCATATCAGGTGCGAGTGAAGCGCTCTACAGGTCGAATTACGGCCATGATCACTATCAGCTCACGTGGGAACTGGAACTGGGCCTGCCCTGGGAGACACCGGAAAAATGGGAACGTATTTCACCATTCAATGATGTGGCCAATATTGTAACCCCGACCCTGTGGATAGGCGGTGCGGAAGACTGGAATGTGCCGATCCTCAACTCGGAGCAGATGTACCAGGCCATGAAGCGGCTGGGCCGTGAAACCCTGCTGGTTGTCTATCCGGGTGAACATCACGGCATCAGGCAGCCTGTATTCCAGAAAGACCGTTATGAGCGCTATCTCGACTGGTTCGGCCGCTTTGTGAAAGGGGAGGCGGAATAACCGGGAGCAGTCAGGAGAAGGGATTGCTCAGGTCCACAAATAAACCGATGGTTCTAATTGAAAATCCCGTTGTAAACGGGATTTCATTTCACTGTCAGATCGCATCCCAGACAGGCTTGCCGAGGAAATCGGCAAGCGTTCGGGCATCCTCACGAAGTTTGACGTGGCTGCCATGGTCAACCACGTTTACACGGCTGCCATCTTTCATGACCAGGTTCAGCTCATAGCTGTGATAGGAGCTTTTATTGCCCCTCACATATTCTGACAGGAGTTGAAGGGCATAAATATCGCTTAATTTGGTGTACGCTTCCATGGCGTTCAGATCGAAAGCCTGATCAGGCGCTTTCCAGCACTTCCAGAAGTAACCGCTTCTATTATCGAATACAACCGGCTTCCCAAAGGTGTAGTAGAGAAAAACACCGACAAGAGTAAAAATTAATCCTGTAACGACAGGCATCAGAAAATCTGTTTGAAAAAATGAGGTGCCGGAACGAGTACCGGCAATTATGAATCCGATCATCACCCCGAGACCGGTAAGCAGGAATACAGCGCAAAACAGGATGGATCCCCATGAGGGCTTGAATTCCATCCGGTTGAAATCGATCAGAACGAGTTTGTGCGTTCTGATGTTTGTGCCTCCAGAAACCAAGGGTGTCCACTGGGTATTCATGGCGAGTGGATCGTTGAAGCGGGACGGGTCAAAAGCCGGTTGTGCTACATGCGCAGCTATCTGCTCTACAAATGCTTTAATTTTATTCCGCATGAACTGAAATTGTTGGATTGAAGTGACAATGCTCGTCAGGCTCCGTTAACGGTTTTCTCCGACGCAGGCTGGGTGAAATAGAAGGCCGATCCTTTACCAGGGGTGCTTTCCAGGCGAATAGTTCCGCCGCCACGTTCAATCAGGCTTTTAGTAATGAGCAAGCCGAGTCCGCTTCCTTTTTCATTTTGCGTACCCGGTCTCGACTTCATGTGTTCGATATCGAAGATTTTGGCGGCAATGTCGGGTTCCATACCAACACCCGCGTCGATAATACCCAATTCGGTGAATTGGCCGTTAGCAGTGGCCATTATTTTTACCGTACCACCGGGATTTGAAAATTTGATCGCATTCGAGACCAGATTTCTGAAGATCGTTTGCAGCGCATTCAAGTCGGTATAGAGATGAAGAGAGTCATCGGCTTCAATCTCGAATCGGATATCCTTGTTCAGGGAAACTGCACTGTAAAGTTCAATAATATCAGTTATCACATTGTGAATGCGAATGGGTTCCGGGTTGAAATCAATCTGACCGCGTTCCACGATCGTCCATTGCAGAAGGTTTTCAAGAAGGGTATAGAACTTGCTGGACGATTGATGAATCAATCCAATGTACTCCATGATTTCGTCGCGTTCGAGCGTATCCAGCTCTTCATGCAGGATCTGGGTAAGGCCGAGCAGCCCCTGGAAAGGGCTTCTGAGATCGTGGGATATGATGGAGAAAAGTCTGTCTTTATTCGCATTATGGCGGTTCAGCTGCTCGTTTTGCTCTTCAATTGTATCCCTGTAGGCTTTTATTTCAAGCTGGGTTTTTACCCGGGCCATAAGCTCCGATTTCTGGAATGGCTTGGTAATATAATCGCTGGCGCCCAGGCTGAACCCTTTCACGATCTCATCCGAATCGCTTTTGCCCGTGAGGAAGATGACGGCAATATCCTTGTTGTCGGGATTTGATTTGATCTGGCTGCAGACTTCGTAACCATCCATTTCCGGCATCATGATATCGAGCAGAATCAGGTCTGGTTTGGCCTTGTTGATAGTTGCAAGTGCCTCTTTACCGTTTGTGGCCACAGCCGTCTCATACCCCTCATTGTTAAGGATATTACCGAGAACCTGAAGGTTTCTGGGGATGTCGTCGACAATAAGGATTAGCGGGTTATTCATACAGCGGTATCACTTTGTTTACCGGTCCCGGCTGGCTCAAAGTGGTTAGTTGGCATTGTCTCACAAGCGGTTTATCTGAACCTGTAAATTATAAAATTTTAAACTTAATACAGCATGCATTGTTCCGGTCACGGGCGATAGCCATTTATAATGCGGCATGCGTTCACAAACGGAAAATGACAGCCATGGTTATTCTAAGCGGTATCATTATCATAACCATATCATGCCTGGTTTTTCACGGCTCGGTGTTTGAATTGCCAGGCATGCTAACCGGAAGTATGCTGCTTGTAACCGGTCACTATTTGAATCACAGTAGCTGCCGTCACTGCAAAATGCCGATCACATCAGGACCATCGACGAAATGATGCAGGGTGGTGCATCACTGATGGGGACTTACCTTATTTGACGGGAGTATCTCCCCGAACGGTTCCTCCCACCACCAGGGCGGCCGAAATGATGAGCAGATTTTTAATGATGTACTGGCCCTCCATGGTGGGTGCATAGGGGAAAAGCCCGGGTTGAAAGGTGACGGCAGTGAGTATGATGAGCGGAAGGAAGGTGCCCACCATCTGCATGGCCAGCAGTGGAATAGCAATGCGGATGGTCGCCCGGAAGAGGAAGAACACCCCGATAATCACTTCCCACCAGCCAATAATGATGACCCAGGTCATGGCATCAAAGAAGGGCATCCAGCCCACAGTAGCTACGACCAGGGGCTCCGCAGGTGATAGTCCGGCCGTCTTGAGAAGTCCGAACCAGATGAATATGATGCCCAGCGATACCCGAAGGGCGATGGTGCCGGTGCGGCGCATGAAGCCGGCAATTTTTTTGTCAATAATATCAAAGTCCATAGCACGTGGTTGTTTAATGATAATGTTGCGACAAATCAGTTTCCCAGATAGACCTGGGGAGATTATTCTGATCTTTTTAATGCAATATAATGCCAGCAAATTCCCGCAAGCAATAAAATAAGTCCGGATATCCAGATGGCGGGATCGATCCAGAACGCCAGGAACAGGCATCCGGCCAGTCCGGCGGCAGGAATCCAGGCGGGGTAAAGTTTTTTCTCTGCGGGCAGGAGCAGTGCTGCGAGATTGGTGATTGCGTAGTAGATCAGAACGGTGAAAGCACTGAATGACCACGTCAGGGCAACATCCCCGGTCAGTATCAGAATGCCGATGAGTCCTCCTGTAGCCCATACCGTGGCTGCCGGACTTTTGGTTTTGGGATGCACACTGGTGAGAAATACCGGCAGATCGCTGCGGCGGGCCATGCCGAACATAACGCGTGAGATACCCAATATCAGATTCAGAAGTACGCCGAGCATGGCCGTTATCGCAGCGAGGGCGATCAGCGTACCGAGTCCGGGAATGGCGAGGGCACGGGCTACGACCATAAGCGGGGCCGCTTCACCATCGACCGTATCGCCGAAGGCTTGCGGGCCGAGTACCTGTATTGCCGTAAGGGCCACGGCGATGTAGAGAACAATGATGATGACCATGCTCAGGATGATGGCTTTCGGAATGGTACGTGCCGGATCGACCACCTCTTCGCCCAGTGTTGCAATCCGTCCGTAGCCAGTGTAGGCAACAAACATAAGCGCCGATGCATAGAGAACGGATTTTCCGGAAAAACCGGAGAATAAGTCGGCCAGTGCCTGAACGGGGATTCCCTCCCTGAATGAACTGCCCGCAACAAGGGCCAGCAGACCAAAAAGTGTAAGGGAAACAATAACCATATTGACAATATTGCTGCGGTGTATGCCGCCTGAAACAAGGGTGGTGATCACCAGCAGGATAAAAAGCCCCGAACCGACATAGAGCCAGGGCAGGCTGTTGATGCCGAACAGGTAGAAAATGTAACCGGCACATCCCAGGGCAGCGGTGGCTGCAGAGGCGGTTTTAGCCAGCAGGAACATCCATCCGGCCGAAAAACCCCAATATGAGCCCAGAACACGGTATCCGTACTCATAGGTGCCACCGCTGACGGGAAAATTGGCTGCAAGCTGGGCGCTGCTTAACCCGTTGAAAGCCGCAAGAATACCCGCTATGACGATGGCAATAATTATTCCGTTACCGGCAATCTGGGTGGCTATGGCCAGGCTGACGAATAGACCGGTTCCGAGGATCGAGCCGAGACCCATCATTATGGCGCCGGGGACCCGGATCGTTCTGTGTAGTTCGGTCATTATGGTTTAATCGGCAAAGTACGTATATCCGGTTCCCGACAAAGGTAACAAAGACCGTTTGTTTATTCTAACCACATTTTTGCCAGATCTGGTTACGTATCAGACGATTTTGCCGCTACCATGCAAACCGATTCCAGCTGGAACTGATTGCCATCATCATCCAACTCCGGATCAAGCCTGAATTCGGTTCCGACTACCGAAAATCCGTTTTCGGCTAATACGGATTCCCAGTCTTCGACATCGTAGAGCCTGAAGTTGAAGCGGGTAAATGGAAAATTCAGCATGCTGCCCCGTGGTCTGAAGCCTGTGTAAAACTTCCCTTCCGGTTTTAAAACACGATAAATTTCACTCAAATGGATTTCAGGATTATCCCAGAAATAGATAACCATATTACAGTAAGCGATATCGAAGGAATGATCATCGAAAGGCAGGTTATCGCTGCTGCCATTGATGAGGCTGAGTTTTCCGGATGTCAGGGCTTCTGCATTATTTGCCTCTGCCTGTTTTACCATATCATCTGAATAGTCAACCCCGCTCATCGACAGGCACTCGGGCAGTGCCCAAATTTCCTTCATATATTTACCGCTGCCGAACCCGATTTCAAGAATATTGCATGCTGTTTTAATGCAAAGCGTATCGCGTGTTAGTTCAAACAGGGGTCTGTTACCCTGATCCATTTTTGAGGCTACTCTGGCCGCTAATTCGCCGGATGGTTTTCT
The DNA here is from genome assembly GCA_020201275.1 of Rhodothermaceae bacterium. Classification (GTDB taxonomy): domain Bacteria; phylum Bacteroidota; class Rhodothermia; order Balneolales; family Cyclonatronaceae; genus RECM01. The sequence goes on from JAIVHB010000030.1 coordinate 19,057, forward strand.
TAACTGTTGTGCGATAAGTTTTAAGTCCGGCCAGTTCTCAGAATTGCTTTTCATGTTCATTTCTGGTTTTCAGGGTAAATTTTGTTACCCCTGTTGGCGAAGTCTCCCCTGAAAAATTTCTTTAGAAGTTTCTGGAAATGGTACACGCCCTGCTCCATCTCCACGGAAAACCGGCCTTTGTCGTAGGCGCGTGACTGCAGGCCGAGCTGCACCTGCTCACAGATTTCCATGTCTTCCTGCTGTACATTTTCGCTGTACTTCATATCTGAAACCAACAACATGTCGGTTTCCGGCGCTTGCGGATTGGTGTAGTAATAGTCGAAGATGACCCGGCATATGGAAGCCGTAACCGGCTCAACGAGGTTAACCTGCAGACGTCCGGGCAGTATGTTCAGCATCATATTCGGGAATACGAAATAGTACCATGCCTGATCCTCCCCACCGCCAGGTGAGTAGATGCTCTCTTTGGCTTTGAGCGGGCTGAGCTGAAGCGAGTACCAGGGGAACAGTTCGGTTCGATAATCCTGAATGCTCAGCAGGTCGCAGAGTTCGGGATGCACATGGGGGATGTGGTATCCCTCAAGGTAGTTGTCTACATAAGCCTTCCAGTTGCAGTTCACATCATAGACAACCCGTTTCTTGAAACCCATATCGTTCAGGCGAACCGGGCTGATGCGGCCGGAAATGCCCTCGAGCAGTTCGTGCAGATCAACAGGGCCCTTTTCACAACGCAGGAAAAGCATCCCTTCCCAATCCCGGAGCTCAACGGGGGTAAGCCCGAAGGCGTCTTTGTCGAACAACTCGGCATGGCGGAAGTGGGGTACACCGCGCAGTGACCCGTCGAGGCGATAGGTCCAGCCATGGTATTGGCATTTCAACATTTTGGAATTGCCCGGGCAGGTGGCTATAGGCCCGCCGCGGTGTTTGCAAACGTTGTAAAACGACCTCAGCCGCCCGTCGTTATCGCGCACAATCAGGCAGGGCGTTCCGGTGGCGGTAACGGGTTTATGGTCGCCCGACTCGGGGAGCACGTTGCCCGTACCGGCATACTGCCAGCAAAACGGGAAAAGGTGCTCTTTTTCATACGCCAATATTTGCTGATCGGTGTACCATGCCGAGGGGATAGTGAAAGCGCGTTCGATCGGCTCGATCTGAAGATCAGTTTTGTTAAAAATTTTGACGGCTTTCAAGAAAGCAGTGATTAGCGTGTTTCTGACACTTTAATAGACACTCTCAGGACTGAAGTCGAGGTACGTGGAAAGAACCCGGGCGCTTACCAAATTGAGCAGTGCGTGGCACTGCTCACATACTTCGACTTCGTCCTTCCACTTCACTACGTTGCGCTCAGGACTGCGCTCAGTATGACGGTAGAGAAACTTCAAAACCTAATTCGAAGCCGGTTATAACCATGGGCCCGGATACTTACAATAATCGTCACTCGTCCAGTGGCTCGAAATAGAAGCTGAATTCGTCATTGCCGGTCACATCCACCACAACCTTACCGCCTTTGCCGAGTTCACCGAACAGGATTTCATCAACCAGCCGGTTTTTGATTTGAGGTCATAATCAGGATAACGTTCCGGAAATCGGCCTTGCGCCCGGTATTGTCGGTAAGCGTGGCGTAGTCCATAATCTGAAGCAGGATATTGTACACATCCTGATGGGCCTTCTCAATTTCATCGAGAAGCAACACACAGCTTGGGTTTCTGCGGATGGCATCGGTTAACAGCCCGCCCTGTTCAAACCCGACATAGCCGGCAGGTGCCCCGATCAGGCGCGATACGGTGTGCTTTTCCATGTACTCGCTCATGTCGAAACGGATGAGCTCCATGCCCAGCGTTTCAGCCAGTTTACGGCTGAGTTCGGTTTTTCCCACTCCGGTTGGCCCGCAGAAAAGGAAAGACCCGATAGGCTTGTCGGGATTACCGAGGCCCGCCCGGTGGCGCTTAACCGCCGTGGTGATGCCGTTGATGGCTTTTGTTTGACCGAATACCATCTCATTAAGCTTTTTGTCGAGATGCTTAAGGCTCTCCTTGTCGGTGGAGGAGATGCTCTGCATCGGTATTTTCGCCATCTTGGCGATGAGTTTCTCAACATCGAGCGTGGTAACCAGCTTGCGGTCGGCGCTGTTCAGGGATACCTGGGCCCCGGCCTCATCGATCACATCGATGGCCTTGTCGGGCAGCTTGCGGTCGTTAATGTATCTTGCCGACAGGCGCACAGCGGCCTCTAAAGCACTGGCGCTGTATTTTAGACCATGGTACTTCTCGTAAACCGGTTTGAGCCCCTCGATAATTTTTATGGTGGTTTCGATGCTTGGCTCATCCACATCGATTTTCTGAAAACGGCGTGACAGGGCGCGGTCCTTTTCGAAATGGTTCTTGTACTCTTCGAAGGTGGTGGCACCGATGCAGTGCAGTTCACCGGATGCAAGCATGGGCTTGAGCATATTGGATGCATCCATAGTACTTGATCCGGCCGCGCCGGCCCCCACAATTGTATGGATCTCGTCGATAAAAAGAATCACATTTTTCTCTTTCTGGATCGATTTGAGCACCCCTTTCAGCCGGGCCTCAAAATCTCCGCGGTATTTTGTACCGGCCAGCAGTGCACCCATGTCCAGGGAGAGAATGCGTGAGGTTTTCATGCGCTCGGGCACATCACCCGATTTGACCCGCTGGGCGAGACCCTGGGCAATGGCGGTTTTCCCTACGCCGGGATCGCCCACAAACAGGGGGTTGTTTTTCTGCCGGCGGCTCAGAATTTCTATACTGCGCTGAATCTCAAGATCGCGGCCAATTACTACATCGAACTGGCCTTTTTCAGCAATTGCGGTCAGGTCTTCTGTAAACAGTTCCAGAAAATTCTGCTTGTCGGGTCGGGCCCCGGTTTCGGCTTTCCCGACTTTTTCGGCCTGTAGTTCCTGTTCGGATGCATCAGAAAAACCGGGTTTGCTTATTCCGTGCGAAATGTAATTGAGCACATCAATACGGTTGATGCCCTGCTTTTTCAGGAAGAAACAGGCGTGGCTGTCTTCTTCGTCAAATATGCAAACGAGGATGTCGCCAATGGAAACCTCCGCCTTGTCGGCAGCCCTGGCGTGAATGAGTGCTTTGTGCAGGGAGCGTTTGAAACCGACGGTATGAACAGGATCGGAATCGGTGGTATCAGACTGTTCGAGCGTTTTATAGAAACTGTTGATGTCTTCATTGAGCTGATCAATATCTCCGCCGCAGCTGCGAACGATCTGCGAGCCCTCCTCATCTGCGATGATGGACTGCAGCAGATGCTCAAGCGACACAAAAGCGTGTTTGTGTGATTTGGCAATCAAAAACGTGTTTCTCAGAACCTGGTCCAGATTCTTATTGATCATACTTCCTCCATCGTACACTTGAGCGGGAACCCTGCGGTCTGACTTGCCTGGTGTACCATGTCAACTTTGGTTTCAGCAATCTGCTTTGTGTAAACGCCACAAATTCCGGTTCCTTTATTATGAACATCTGTGGTAATTCGAATAGCATCATCTACAGTTCGTTTAAATATGGTAACAAGTACCTGTACAACAAAATCAAATGTTGTGTAATCGTCGTTGATCAGTATCACGCGAAACCTGGGTGGTTCCTCCGTTTCTTCACGTACCTGATCAGACAGTTCAAAATCACTTTCAATTCCCGGATTTGACATTCCTGGTTAACTATAGCGCCGGCATTAACATTTCTGACGACCTCAAAACTACATCATTATATTCCGGAGACGAAAAATGTTCCTGTTTTTCCGGTTTTCGGGGAATATTACCATCATTTTACATAAGCTATTATAATGGAGCGACGTTTATGAGGATACAGCATCCGGATTAGAGTTTTCATGTTAAAATACTGTAACAATGTATGAAAAATACCGGTCTGTTACCTTGTGCAACGTGCAGTTTGCCCCCGAGCACAGGGTGTATTGTTTTTTCCGGTAATTTCCGGAGCATTCGCTGTTTTATTTTCCGATTATTAGACAAATAAGTGGTTTTAATGCTGAATGTCTTAAGATTAAACGGCGGATGAGTATATTAAACTGTAGAAAGCAAAGTATTTTGCCGCGGGAAAATCGGCAAATTAATCAAGTAAGTCAGGAATGAATGGTGCCTAACAGGCCGGATAAGAAAATATTCAAACTGGATGTCGATTTTGACAGCCGTTATGCGAACACGTTGTTCGGCATGGTAAAACGGCCGCTGGAGAAGATTCTGAGCATGGATGAGCTGAACCAAACCTACTGGAAAGCCAGAGATGTGGAAGAAAATGACCGGCACTTCTCTGTGAAGCTTCTTGAATCCATGAAAGTCCGCTATGAAATTACGGACAAAGACCTCCTCAAAATTCCGAAAAACGGTAAGATCGTTGTTGTGTCGAACCATCCCTTTGGCGGTATTGAGGGTGTGATTATGGGTGCCATTTTGAAGTCTGTGCGACCTGATTCCCGGATCATGGCCAATTTTCTGCTGGAGCGTATACCTGAATTGCGCGACCTGTTTATTTTTGTAAATCCCTTTGGTTCGAAGAGTGCTGTCAGGGCCAATATCAATTCGCTTAAATTTACCATCGAGCACCTTAATAATGGTGGAGCGCTTGGTGTATTCCCGGCCGGCGAGGTTGCCCATATGAAGTGGAATAACCGGGAGATATCCGATTCCGCATGGAGCGATACGATTGCCCGGATCATCCGGAAAACGGAATGCCCGGTACTGCCAATGTATTTCAACGGGTTTAACGGCATGATTTTTCAGCTTGCCGGTCTTATCCACCCCCGCTTTGAGACTGATGCCGAGGCAATCAGCTACCTCAGGCAGCGCACCATGCTGCTTAAAAACAGGGAAGATGCAGAGAAGGACGAATCCCGGTCTACCATGGCAATCACCCTGAAAAAAGAAGGATATGCACCGATTATTGATCCGGTTGATCGCGAATTACTTGAAGATGATATCGTTAACCTGCCGGCACGGCAGAAACTGCTCGAAAGCGGTGAATTTGATGTCTATTATTCAAACTTCAGGCAGATTCCCAATATAATCCGGGAAATAGGCAGGCTAAGGGAGATCTCATTCAGAGATACGGATGAGGGAACGGGCAAGGAATTCGACCTCGACTGGTACGATGAGCACTATATGCACCTGTTCATCTGGAACCGTGAAAAGCGGGAGCTCGTTGGCGCATACCGGCTTGGCAGGACAGATAATATATGTAAGAAAATCGGCAGTGAGGGTTTATATACAACCACTCTTTTCAAAATGAAAAAATCGCTGCTCGAGGATATCAATCCGGCACTTGAGATGGGACGCTCGTTCATCCGCCCGGAATACCAGCGCAGTTTTGCACCGCTGCTTCTGCTATGGAAAGGTATCGGCCATTATGTACACCGCTACCCGAAGTATAAAATCCTGTTCGGACCGGTGAGCATCAGTAATGATTATGAGACCAGCTCGCGGCAGCTGATGGTTGCTTTTCTGAGGGTCCATAATTTCATGCCTGAACTGGCCAAAAAGGTTAAACCCGTAACACCATTCAAATCGACGGCCAAAATCAGCATGGCCCATAGCAAAAGGGAGAAAGGGCTGATCGATATTGACGATGTGTCGGATATGATTTCAGACATCGAGGAGGACAAAAAAGGCATTCCCATCTTGCTAAAACAATATCTTAAGCTGGGCGGAAAGCTGCTTGGGTTTAATGTGGACCCATCGTTTGCCGATGCGCTTGATGGTCTAATACTCGTAGACCTGACCAAGACTGATCCGAGAATTTTGTCCCGTTATATGCCAAAAGGCGGTGTCGAAGAGTTTCTCGAATATCACACCGGCAAGGCCGTGGAAAGCGTGAAAACAGAATAGATCTTACCGGGAATTTGAGGTATTATTTCACTCTTTTTATAGAGTATTAACGATAAGGGGGTTAACGATTCCTGTAAAGTGTTTAACAAAAAAGGGGCGTTAACGAGTAGTTATACCCAGAAGCTGCGGCCGGCCGAGCGTGCCACTAACAGGTACGTAAACCCGGTTTCCGTCCCACTGAAGCTGCCAGCGCATGAATGTTTCGAGCCCGCGCAAGAGCTGGACAACCTGGGGCTCCATATCATATAGTTCAAAAGTACCACCTGCCAGGGGCGATTCCGATATCTCTGCATCATTCAGGAAGGTTACCATGTTGTAACGAAACCTGGTAAATGCTGTCTCGGCTTCCCGCACGGCAAATTCCAGCCGGTTGTCGAGCAGTAACATCTCACCCTCAAGCCGGGTGATGCCAAAAGGCTGGAACGGTACGCCCAGCATTCTGAACATAGGCTGAAGCTGCTGCTCCATGGCTGCCGAGGGTTGAATAACAGCCCGGTCGGCCGAAAATCGCAGAACGAGGTCGTCGGTATTCATAACACCGTTAAGAACGTCGACCGTGGTAAGAAGGGTTGCCTGCAGGGTTCCGGCATTCAGCACGCCGGGATTGCCAGGTATCATAACCTGGAAATCGGGTGTGGTTGCATCCAGGTGAAATTCGAGATCGACCCGGTTGGGCAGGAGTGAATCGCCGGACACATGCAGCAGGGCGTTTCCGCGCAGTTCCGCATGGTTATTCCCATCGGCAGCAATGAGTTCCCTGATGTGAAATCGTCGGTCTTCAGGAGTGTATTCTGCATCGAGTGTGATCAGATCAGTAATCATGAACCCGTTGCTGGCGGTAAAACCGGGCAGTGAGGATAACGAACCGATACGGAGTTCCGGGTTTTGAAGATTCAGGCTAAACCGGTGGTGCCCCGAGGGAAGTATTCCGCTGAAGACGGAATTGGTGAAGTCGCCCGAAGAGAATTAGAAGGATAATGAAAAGGGTGATAAACAGTCGTTTCATGGTGATTGCACAGGTGGTTGAAGACGGGTTAAAATTTCGTCGGGAGTGAGCATCTGCTCATCGCTCTCACTCATATTCCGTAACGTAAAGCGCCCCTGCTTTAGCTCATCCTCACCCACGATTATGCAGAACCGGGCCTGTTCTCGGTTGGCATCCTTCATCTGGGCCTTGACCGACCGCGCGGCGAAATCCATTGTGGCCCTGATCCCCGCTTCCCTTAGTGTTTTCAGCATTCTCAGGCCCCATTTTCCGGCCTCGTCACCGCGGGTCACGATGTAGACGTCGGGGACTGGATCGGACCCAGGTGTGATACCAAGTGCTTCGCAGGCTATGAGGAACCGCTCCATGCCCGAGGCGAACCCTACAGCCGGGGTTGGCCTTCCGCCGATCTCCTCGATGAGCAGATCGTAACGGCCGCCGCCACCGAGGGCGTCCTGCGATCCCAGGTCGGGACTCACCAGTTCAAAGGCGGTTTTTGTGTAGTAATCGAGTCCTCGAACAAGGCGGGGATCTTCGGTGTAGCTGATGCCCAGCAGATCGAGGCGTTCTTTTACACCGGCATAATGATTGCGGCACTCCTCATTCAGGTAGTCGGTAATGAGAGGGGCATCGGCGATGAAGGGCTGGTCTTCCTCCTCCTTCGAATCGAGGATGCGCATGGGGTTGGTTTCAAACCGTTGCTGCGAAATTTCGCTCAGTTGTCCCAATATTGGGCGGAAATAGTCATGAAGCGCCTGCTGGTAGGATCTGCGCGATTCCGGGTCGCCCACCGAATTTAGTTTGAGCGTGGTATTCCTGATACCCGCCTTCTCGTAGATGCGGACCATGAATGCGATGATCTCGGCATCGGCAGCAGGTGCATCACTGCCGATCAGCTCGGCCCCGAACTGGTGAAACTGACGCTGCCGTCCCTTCTGAGGGCGTTCTGCACGGAACATGGGTCCGATATAATAGAGTTTTTGGGTACCCCCGCGCTGATCCAGATGGTGCTGGATATAGGCCCTGGCCACCGGTGCGGTACATTCGGGCCGCAGAACATAGTTATCTTCGCCGCGGCTGAAGGTGAACATCTCTTTCGATACAATATCAGTGAGTTGCCCGATACCCCGGGCGATCAGTTCGGTCGGCTCGAGCACCGGTGTACGGATTTCCCTGAAATGAAACTCTCTGGCCGTATCGTGGATAATTTTTTCGATCGCCTGCCACTGCTCCGATTCGCCGGGCAGGATGTCGACCATACCGTGATGTGTTCTGAAACTGTCTTTTGCCATGTGTTATGCGCTGTTGGATTAGTGCGCAAAGATACGGCGAAAGGGGATAAAGAGCAGAAATATTGGGAAAATGAGTTCGGGAGTGATAAGCCGACCGGTTACACTAATCTGTTTTGAGCACAGGTTCATTCAACCTGTTCATACGCACCATGATCCAGATTGCTGAAAAGAGGACCAGAACCCCGGTTAGAGTAATCGCCAGGTTCAGATCGAAAAAGTCGGCAATTATGCCCGAAAATATGGCGCCGACGGCATAGCCGCCATCACGCCATAAACGGAATATGCCAATGCTTTCGGCCCGGTCCTGCGGGTGGGTAAGGTCGGCAACTGCTGCCAGAAAGGTGGGGTAGACCATCGCAGTGCCGGTGCCAAGCAGCGCCGCCACCAGGATAAAGCCATAAAAATGTTCGAGGAACGGAAACAACAGCAGACTGAGGCCCTGCACGAGCATGCCTGCCCATAGCATTTTCTTGCGCCCTGTATAATCCGAAATTTTTCCAGTAGTTACCTGCAACATTCCCCAGAATGCCGGATATATGGCAACAACAACCCCGATCTGGGTGAGCGTCAACCCGGCAGCAGCCAGGAATATGGGAAATGCGCCCCATGCCATGCCGTCTTTAAAATTGGTCATCATGCCGGCCTGCGATACGGCCTGCAGATTACGGTCCCGGAAGCTGACCTCCCTGAACAGATGCTTTTTTTTGATCGAATGGTCGGAATTCATCGATTCGAAATCCACAAAGGGAGCGGTATCACGAATCAGAAAGACCGACATGAGTAGTCCCAGCACAGCCATAACAATACCGAGATAGAACGGATAGGGACGCAGGCCGAATTCAGCGGCGATCCAGCCAGTCAGGAATGCAACAATAGCAACGGCCAGGTACCCGGAGAACTCATTCAGCCCCATGGCCAGTCCCCGGTCCTTTTCACCGGCAAGGTCAATTTTCATGATCACATTGGCCGACCAGGCCAGCCCCTGGTTTATGCCAAGAAACAGGTTGGCCACAATGATCCAGTTCCAGTCGGGGGCGAACATCAGGATAAAGGGGACCGGTATGCCGAAGAGCCACCCTGCAACCAGCATCTTTTTCCGCCCGAAACGTTGGGCAAAGCGTCCTGCAAAATAGTTGGAAGCAGCTTTTGTGATGCCAAAAACGACGATAAAGGAGAAAATGGCAGACCGTGCCGCGATCCCGAAGTCGGTTTCGGCGATTTCCGGGAGGATGGTCCGTTCCAGACCAACCATGCCGCCCACAAAGGCATTAATCAGAACAAGAAGTGAAAACTGTTTCCAGTTATTCTTCAGACCCGGAACGTTGGTATGGTGTGATGTCATGGTTAAAGGTTTTCCTGCCGGTATTAAAAACGCGTCACCATGAGCGCAAGGAGGAGCATGGCCTGAGCGCAGCGGAGCGGAGTCGAAGGGCGTGGCGACGACTGAAGTCGAAGGGCATGGCCCCGTGCCAATGGGGCCTGGGGTGCTTAGGGGCACATATTTTATAGTGGTTCAACCTTTTCTCCCCAAATGAGCAGTGCGCAGCACTGCTCACATACTTCGACTTCACGCAGCTACGCTGCGTTGCGCTCAGTATGACGATTGGGTCTTTAAGTTGCCTCATCCACCATTTTTATGGTGTCTTTCTCTACCTCTCTGGCAATACCGGCAATGGATGCATCATCAGTAAGGGTGGCAAACATGGGTTCCGGCTTGATGAGGCCGATTTTTGTTTTCCCATTCTCAGTGTATACCGAGATGCGGCACGGTAAGGCCATGTTCATGCGCATATCGGATGAGAGTGCTTTGGCCGCCTGTCCGGGGTTACATACTTCAAAAACCCTGCACTCTTCATCGAAGTCAATCCCTTTGCCGCGCAGTGTTACTCCAAGATCATGGATATGCAGTACACCGAAACCGTGATTTTTCACTGCTACTTCAAGGTCTGCTGATGCCTGCCCGAATGACTTATCTGATTCTTTGATATAAAACATGCTATCACCTCATGAATTTCAGTTGATAGCCATTTAACCCGGCGGGTGTTTGCGTACACAAGAAGGGGGTAAGTTACCACTTCAGGACCGAACCGCATGAAAAAACGGAATACCGGCTCTATAGATGAGCCCTCAAAATCGAAGATTAGTCCGCGCTGATGTGCCCATTCAATGCTGTGCGTCATCAGCAGGGGACCTGCATTCAGTTTTTTGTGATTCCAGTCGATTCCGCTCATAATGTTGTAGGCCCGGTAGCTGTCGTGCAGCAGCAGCTGTATGCCGATAATTCCGGTTTCTTCAAATTCTGCTTTGAATGCTGAACAGCGGTTTTGTTTGAACATCGTTGAAAACAGGCGGTCAAATTCACTGAACCCGAATGGATGCGGCCGCCCGATCCGCTGGAATGAATTCAGCGTGAGAGAGTATATGACTTTTGGATCATCTGTTTCGGATATTACTACCCCTTTCAAGGCAGCCCTTCGGATTTCGTAGTTCAGACCCTTGCTGTAGTTGGGCGGATGATCGGGATATCTGAGACAGGTACGAATATTCCGGCGTCTGCAGGGTACAGGCAAATTGATTTCGGATAATGAATACCCGGGGAGAAGGCTCATGGAGAAAACGTCGTAGTCCAACATGGCATTGAGCAAGCCACTTATCACATGATCGAGGGTGGTTGCATCCAGATTGTTCTTCCACACCGGTCCGTAGTAAGGCGTGAGCCGGGGCTTAACTACACGTTTAAGGCCGAGGCGCTTGTTTAGTAGCCAGGGGAAACCGCCGATTAACTGCATGCCGTCGAAGCAGGCGGAGATATGGAGTTCACCTTCTTTGCGGTTCTTCAGCCATGGTGAGGTATGGAATACGGTTCCGGTTTTTTGCTTTCCACAGAAACGATCCCAGTCGGTGAATTCCTGCTCCTGCAACTCCCTGAAGACAAGTGCCATGATGGGTCAGGTTTTGAGGGCCTCCGCGATGGTTTTAACCACATACTCCTGCTTTGCACGGCCAAGTTCGGGATAGATGGGCAGTGCCAGGGTCTGCTGTGCGGCACAGTGCGATGCAGGACAGTCTTCGGGTTTGTAACCCAACCCGGCAAAACACTCCTGCTCGTGCAGGGGCACAGGGTAGTAGACCGCATGCCCGATTCCGGCTTTGTCGAGGGCAGCCATCAGGTGTTCACGCCGGCCGGTCCGTATCACATACTGATGGTAGATGTGGCGTCCTCCGTCATCCGGGTTGCCGGTGGTCTCCGCCGGAAGTACAATTTTGTCCGGTTTACCTGAGAAACCGCAGTTACTACCACCCATGGCCATGCAATACGAATCGCATCCCAGATTGTCGTGCGTGATGCCGATTCCTTCCTCTGTGAACATGCGGTTGTACTTCATGGCCTTGTCGCGGCGGGCGGCCGACCAGTCGTCAAGGTACTTCAATTTCACGCGAATGATGGCGGCCTGTATGGCGTCGAGACGGCTGTTGATGCCCACCATTTTGTGATAGTATTTGGGCTTGCCGCCGTGCAGCCTGATGATGGAGGTCTTTTCGGCAAGTGCATCATCCTTTACGGTGATCAGGCCTGCATCGCCGTATGCCCCCAGGTTTTTGCTGGGAAAAAAGCTGAAGCAGCCAAAATCGCCGAAGGTGCCCGCCTGTTCGTGCTTGTAGCTGGCACCTATGGCCTGGGCCGCATCCTCAATAACCTTCAGGCCGTACTGCTCGGCCAGTTCCAGCAGCGGATCCATATCGGCACA
>JAIVHB010000031.1 GCA_020201275.1 Rhodothermaceae bacterium
ATGGCTCACGCCGGCCCCGCCGTACTCCGGATCGATAGTGGCGCCGAGCAGATTCAGCTCGCCCATTTCGCGGGGGATGGCTTCATCAAAAATTTCCTCCTGGTTACCCTTCATGGCGCGGGGCTCAAGCTTGCTCTGGGCATAGTCGCGCGCGGTTTCCATTACCATGCGGTCTTCTTCGTTCAGCAGGGATTCAAATTGATAGGGATCGTCGGAGTTGAAATTGATTTTAGCCATGTTCGTGCCTGTTACTAATGTTAATTAATTCTTTATATACTCACCCAACGTCATTCTGAGCGCAATCCGAAGAGCGGCAGCGATGAGGATGAAGTCGAAGAACGTGGGGGCTTTTCAAAGCCTCCCGAATAATGCTGTTAGATGATCTTTCAAAGATACAGTTTTTCCCATAATGCCCATAGAAAACCACGCAAAAAGCGGAGTCCTGCATATTGTTTCCGTTCTTCGGAACAACCTGCTGAGATGGCCTATGGAAAAATGATCCACCTATCTCATCTGATCACATGCTTGCCTATAACCATCCGCTGCACCTCGCTGGTTCCCTCGCCGATCTCCAGAAGTTTGGCATCGCGCAGAAACCGTTCCACATGGTATTCTTTGGTGTAGCCGTAGCCGCCGTGTATCTGAATCGCATCCAGGCACGCCTGTGTACACATTTCGGATGCAAACAGTTTGGCCATTGAAGCCTCCTTCGTGTAGGGTTTACCCTGGTCGCGCAGGGTGGCTGCGCGCTGCACCATCAGCCGGGAGGCGTCGATGCGGGTTGCCATATCCACAATCTTCCAGGAAACGGCCTGGAACTGGGCGATGGGTTTGCCGAATTGCTCGCGTTCCTTGGCATATTTGATCGACTCCTCAAGGGCGCCGCGGGCCACACCCACGGCAATGGCCCCGATGCCGACACGGCCGCCATCCAGCACCTTCATGGTGTCGATGAAACCGTGATTCAGCTCACCGAGCAAGTTCTCTTCAGGCAGCTCCACGTTGTCGAGATGGATTTCGCAGGTGTCGGAGCTGTTCATACCCAGCTTTTTCAGTTTTGGCCCATTCGAGAAGCCTTTTGTTCCTTTTTCGACAATAAAACCACTCACGCCCTTTGCGCCTTTACTGCGGTCGGTAACCGCCAGCACGACGAAAATCTCGCCCACAGAGCCCTGTGTGATGAATATCTTGGATCCGTTAAGTACCCACATGTCGCCTTTCTTCACGGCTGTGGTCTTCATGTTGGATGCATCACTGCCCGATCCGGGCTCGGTGAGGGCCCATCCGCCGAGCGATTTGCCGGATGTTAACCGCGGCATGTACTTCATCTTCTGCTCCTCATTGCCGGCAAAGGCGATGTGGGAGGTGCAAAGCGAGGTATGGGAGGCTACGGTAAGGGCAAGGGAAGCATCCCACCGTGCGATCTCCTCAAGTGCAAGGGTGAAGCTGAGGGTGTCGGTGCCGCCACCGCCGTATTTCTCCGGGTGATAAATGCCCATCATGCCCATTTCACCCAATTCCGTAATAATTTCGTGCGGGAAAGTGCATGACTCGTCCCGCTCCATCACGGTCGGGGCCACTCGTTGTTCAACAAAATCGCGAACACTTTCGCGGATGAGCAGATGGTCTTCCGACAGATCAAAAGACGGTGTAGTTACAGGTGTTACCTCGGTTGGCATAGCAGATCAGATATTATGTGAATGTATGTATGGAAACGCTTTTTCGTTAATATAAGGAATAAAGGGGCTCTTTGGTTTTTGTGTCCACGATCACTTTTTTTTATATATGCCAGATAACTCAGATAACGCGGCCCATCGACTTCGCTGCGCTGCGCTCAGGATGACGCGTTCCTTTTCCCGCATTCCATTCTTTCCGGGATTTCAGGTTGGATTGAGCCGTAATTGAAATGAAACAGGTAAAATCGCAGGAAATCGGATGCTAAATAAAGTTGACAATCTTGTAGGATTATGCGAATATGTGAATATGCGAACAACTATAGAACTACCCGATCAAATCATGAAAAAGGCCAAACTCAAAGCCGTTGAGGAGGGCATTACCCTCAAAGAGTTCTTTATACGCAGCCTGGAGAAAGAGCTGCTCGGGGCTGGTACGCCCGGCCCCGGTCCGGGCAAGGCTCCCTGGAAACAGCTTCTCGGGCAGGGCTCTGCCGAGGGGCTATCGCCCGAAGAGTCGGGTTTCGAGGGGTATTCCGGCCCCGATTGGCATTCCGGCATCCATATTAACGAGCCCGATTAGCCGTGGTGCTGCTCGACACGCATATTTGGCTGTGGTGGCTGCTGGGCGATGATCGTCTGCGCCCCGGGGAACGGGCGGCATTGAACGAGATGGCGGCATCGGGTGGCATTGCCGTTTCGTGGGTGAGCATCTGGGAGACGGAAATGCTTGAGCGGAAAGGCCGCATCAGGCTGCTACCGGATCTGAAGGGATGGCTGGTACTGGCCGTAAGGCCCGAGGTATGTACGGTTTTGGCTGTCGACGTGGATGTGGTGCTGGCCCAGCGCCGGTTGCCGGATGCGTTTCATCCCGATCCCGCCGACCGTCTGATCGTGGCCACGTCCCTGCTCAGCGGGTACCCACTGGCCACGCGCGACAGCCGGATCATCGAAGCCGGTGTATGCCGGATTTTCACAGGTCCCTGATTCCATCGCATTTATTCAACCACTGATTTGTATTACCTGAAAAAGCTGTACGTCTTGATGTTACTGGATCATCAGGGAACTGAAATGATAATATGAACACTTCTCCTTCCAAATAACTTCGCTGTTCTAATGTTCACATGTTCTACTGTTCCCTAATTCGAAGCATGCTAACACCCCCCATCGTTGTGATCTTCCAAATTGTGTAGCCAAGAAGGGGCGAAATTACCTGCTCAGGGTTACGGGAGGGTCAGGTTTTCAAAGAATTTGAGGAGTTCCGGGTTCTTCATCGCGTCGCGGCTGGCGGCTTCTTCGGCCGGTGTACCCGTGAGGATGCGCAGCACGGGCTGTTCCATTTTTTTGCCGCTCAGGGTGTATGGGATTCCTGGCACGGCGATCACCTCATCGGGCACGAACCTCGGGGAGATGCGTTCACGGATATTAGCGGCAATACGCTGTTGCAGGTCCGGGGTGACTTCTCCGCCTTCTTTTAGCACTACAAAAAGAGGCATGTACCAAATACCGTCGGGCCTCTCATAGCATACCACCAGGCTGTCGGCAACGGAGGGTTCCGTCTCGACGGCCCGGTAGATCTCGCTGGTGCCGATGCGTACACCCTGCTTGTTGAGGGTGGCGTCGGACCGCCCGTAGATGATGCAGGTGCCGCGCGAGGTGATTTTAATCCAGTCGCCATGGCGCCAAACGCCGGGGTAGTGTTCGAAGTAGCTCTCCCGGTAGCGGCTGCCGTCTTCATCGCCCCAGAAGGAAAGGGGCATGCAGGGCATGGGGCGTGTGATCACCATTTCGCCGACTTCGTCGAGTACCGCCTTACCCTGTTCGTTACGGGCCTCGACGGCCGACCCGAGCAGGCGGCACTGGATCTCGCCGGCATGGACGGGCAGAAGGGGGTTGCCCCCGACGAAGCTGCTGCAGATGTCGGTTCCACCACTGGTCGAGTTGAGCATCACGTCGGCCTTCACGTGATCGTAGACCCAGGCGTAACCCTCAGGCGGCAATGGTGACCCGGTGGATCCGACCATCCGCATTCGCTCCAGATCGAAGGTACTTCCTGGATCGAGGCCGGCTTTCATGCAGGAGGTAAGGTAGGCGTGTTCAAGAAGCATGCCCCCGTGGCCGTGAACAATGGGTTTGGGAAGGCCGGTAGTGCCCGACGAGTAGAGGATCCACAGAGGATGGCCGAAGGGTACCGGTGTGAAGGTGAGATCGACCCGTCCGGGCGGGAGATCATGCCAGTTTACGGTCTTCCTGGCACCGGGCAGGGTGGTAATGTCGGGCTCATCCTCCAGATACGGCAGCAGGATGGTGTGCCTGAGGGTTGGCAGTGCCCGTTGAAGCTGGCCTACGCGGTCCATGCGGTCGAAAGCCTTGCCCCCGTAGCGGTAGCCGTCGACGGCGATGAGAAGAACCGGTTCGATCTGGCTGAAGCGGTCGGTAACGCTGCTGGTGCCAAAATCGGGCGAGCAGGCCGACCAGATGGCCCCGATCGAGGCGGTGGCGGCGAATGCAATGAAAGCTTCGGGGATATTGGGAAGGTAGGCGGCTACACGGTCGCCGGGCTTCACGCCGAGGTTCCGCATGGCAAGGGCCAGCCGTGCCGTCTGATGGCGGAACTCCTCCCAGCTGACCTCCCTGAGCGGCTCGGTCTCCGACCTGAAGAGGATGGCCGGTTCGTGTTCAACGGCCTCGCGGAACAGGTGCTCGGCGAAGTTGAGTTCGGATCCCGCAAACCACCGGGCGCCGGGCATTATGCGATCATTGAGTACCGTTATGTAGCGCTTGTGGGCCCGGATGTCGAAATAGTGCCATAAGCTCTCCCAGAATGCTTCGGGCTCGGCAACCGACCATTTCCAGAGCTGGTGGTAATCGCTGAAGGTGAGCCGGCGGTCGCGCTCCAGCCAGAGCATATACCGCTTCAGATTGGCCTGTTCGGCCATCTGCGGGGTTGGCTGCCAGAGCAGCTCACCTTCCTGTATGCGATGGTTAACCTGCATATTTTAGACCGGTTTCGTGACGGAACAGGAGATATGCAACAAGATGAGGAACAGCGGGGAGGGATGCAAGAGGAGCAATGAGTTTACGTGTCAACCATGAGCGAAATTTAACCCGGATCAATGCAACGGGAAGATAGACCGGAAGGGTTGATCGGGTTGAGAAGAAAAGAATAACAGTAGAATACGATTACAGACTCCTGGACTTCTATTCAGTATGCCGGGAGGTTTCCGCCCGCTTCATCATCCACTCGGCCGTAAAATTATAGGCCACGTGCACGGTGATGGCCAGGCCCAGTCCGCCGCTGACCACCACCAGCGCGTGGAGTCCCAGCGCGAAAATTCCGCTCACCAGGGCGCCCTTGAGTCCCTGGGCGTAGTGGCCGAGCCCGAATACGAAGGATGCCACGATCGCAGCCATCCACCAGTCGCCGAAAAACTGTGCTAGCAGCAGAAACAAAACACCCCGGTAGATAAACTCCTCGCAGGCCGACGAAAGGGTGACCGTTCCCACCCATGCCGTCTGCTCGCCGGAGGTTTTCGGGAAGAGGAAGCGCCAGGCCACCGAGTCCTCGGGGGGGTAGATTTTGTACAGGACGAACAGCACCAGAACTCCGGTTGCATAGAGACCGGCAGACATCAGCAGCGTTGTACCGCTCAGGGTGGCCAGTAGCGGAATGTAAAGGTCGCCGGAGGATGCTACCCAGTATGCGATGCCGGCAATTATCAGCTGAATAACCACCAGCTGGGCATAAATGGGGTAGCGGCTTTCGGGGAATTCGTGCCCGTCCTGAAATTGCCTGTGGCTCGCTATGGCCAACCAGGGCATCACAACGAGAACAAGCATCAGAAAGATGAAGGTGATGATCATAAGGGGCTAAAATAGAGC
This sequence comes from Rhodothermaceae bacterium, assembly GCA_020201275.1. Classification (GTDB taxonomy): domain Bacteria; phylum Bacteroidota; class Rhodothermia; order Balneolales; family Cyclonatronaceae; genus RECM01. The sequence continues at coordinate 5,556 of JAIVHB010000031.1, forward strand.
GAAAAACGGTGCGGAAAAAAATAATGGCCTCATATCTGAGTGTGAACTAACCTTTTAATTATAGGGAAAGGTCAACTCATCGGTACGAAGTGATGCTACCATCAATGTATTCAGTAAGATATACACTTACCTGTGTGCGATGTTCAACTGATGGCGGATATGTTCCGTTTGAGACGATCCGGGCTGAGGGCATAATTTAAAATTGATCTAAAAATTAATTGGTTTAGGTTAAGATTAACAGACAAATTATTGGAGGGAAAAGCCATGAAAAAAAGCTGTCCTCACAAGAAAGCACACTCTTTTTTAGCCATTCTCATTTCCTCATTTTTGTTTTTTGCATTTGCTGCGCATGATGGGTCTGATCAAAATAGCAGACAGATGGCGGAACGATCTGATTCTGCAGAAGGTATTGAGACGACGTTTACAGATCCGTCACTTTCTGGTAAAGAACTCTACATGCTAGCCTGTGCAAATTGCCACGGAGCGGATGGAAAAGGAGGGTCTGTCAAGCAACTTGGCCTGCAAACGCCTCCGCCTGATTTTACCGATTGTGATTTTGCAAGTCGTGAACCGGATGGAGACTGGATTGCTGTCGCACACCAGGGTGGCCCTACAAGAGGATTTTCAGCGGAGATGCCGGCATTCGGTGAGGCTCTCTCCGTTGAAGAACTCCGGAAGATTATGGACCACGTTCGTACATTTTGTACTAATGACAAATGGCCGCGCGGTGAAATGAACATGCCAAGAGCGTTGGTCACCGAAAAAGCCTACCCGGAAGATGAAGCTGTTTTTTCATCATTTATTGATGTAGAAAATGAGGGCGGAGTTACCAATGAAATTGTTTATGAACAGCGCTTTGGTGCACGGAATCAGATTGAGATTGTACTTCCGTTCGGTTACAGCCAGATGCCAGGAGGCAGTTGGAGCGGCGGGCATCTGGGTGATATGGCAGTTGGCGTGAAACGCGTTTTTTTTCATAACTACAAAAGTGGAACAATCTTCAGTTTAACCGGCGAAGTAATCCTGCCAACGGGCGATACTGCAACCGGTTTTGGTAAGGGTACGACTGTTTTGGAGCCGTTTGCTTCGTTTGGCCAACTGTTGCCGGCAAGCGGCTTTTTACACGTCCAGACGGGTTTGGAATATCCATTGCTGCAGGATAAAGCAGAAAATGAAGCATTTTGGCGGGCTGCATTGGGTAAAAGTTTTAATCCGAATCCATGGGGACGCACATGGTCGCCCATGGTTGAAATACTCGGTTCAAAAGAGCTGGAATCCGGCACTGCGGTTCACTGGGATCTCGTGCCTCAAATGCAGATTACTCTTAACAAGCGCCAACATATCATGCTCAATGTTGGCTACAGGATACCGGTAGATGATGCCGGAAGAGATTCCCAGTTCATGATTTATATACTGTGGGACTGGTTTGACGGCGGCTTCTTTGAAGGTTGGTAAAGCGGCTGGAATTCCGGTCAGTACCGATAATTGTTTAATGAATGGGTGAACGAGATGTATAAAAACCTGACTATCATTATTTCACTTCCAGTTTTAACGTTTGCACTTGGCATCGGTATTCATACCTATCGGGCAGAAGCTCCGGCTACCGTACTTCAAATTCACGGGATGGATATTACTACGGCGCAAAAGCTGCTTTTCTCGACAGCTGGTAACTGCATGAATTGTCATAACAATCTGGTTTCGCCATCCGGAGAGGATATCTCATTTGGCATCAACTGGCGCACCAGTATGATGGCCAACTCTGCCCGTGATCCCTACTGGCATGCAGCCGTTCGAAGGGAAGTGATGGATCATCCTGAATCCCGGGCTGTAATTGAAAATGAATGTTCAACCTGCCACATGCCGATGGCGCATTACCAGGCGAAAACGATGGGACAAATGAGCCAGGTGTTTGCCAATCTTCCGGCCAATCAGGCTTTGACTCAACAAAATATGCTGGCTGTAGACGGTGTGTCATGCACTACATGCCATCAGATAAAAAATGATAATTTCGGAGAGCGCGAAAGTTTTGTTGGTGGGTTCCTGATTGATACTGAAAAACCTCTGGGGCAGCGGGAAATTTTCGGTCCTTATCCCGTCGATCTGGGGCGATCAAGAATTATGCATTCCTCGTCCGGATTCATTCAGATGGAATCGAAACACCTGATAGAGTCAGAGCTCTGTGCAACCTGTCATACACTTTACACCCATACATTAGGTCCCGGCGGAGAAGTGATCGGCGAGCTTCCCGAACAGGTTCCCTATCTTGAATGGAAACACAGCAGTTTTTTGAATAATCAGAGCTGCCAATCCTGCCATATGCCGGTGGTTGATGGCAGTACACCAATTTCCTCCGTTTGGGGGCAAGCCCGTGAGGAAGTTTCCAGACATTCTTTCAGAGGCGGTAATTTCTTTATGCAGAGCATACTCAATCGCTATCGGGATGAACTTGGTGTGCAGGCATTACCACAGGAGATGGATGCCGCTATCAACAGAACGATCAAACACCTTGAAACCAAATCGGCCATTATATCCATTGCCAACGCAGAAGTTATTGGAAATGAACTGATTGCCGATGTGGAAATCGAGAACCTTGCAGGACATAAACTTCCCACCGCATATCCGTCAAGACGTGTTTGGATTCGTTTTACTGTAACAGATCGTAATGATCATGTTTTATTTGAATCAGGTGCAGTCATGCCTGATGGTTCAATCAGGGGGAATGATAATGACCGTGAGAATGGTCAGTATGAACAGCACTACGGTGAAATCACTGGCGAAGACCAGGTGCAGATTTATGAAGCAATACTTGCAGATCCCCAGGGTCGGGTAACAACCGGACTCCTGACCGCTATCCGATATATCAAAGACAATCGAATCCTGCCAAAGGGTTTCGATAAATTCACTGCCAATGAAGATATCGCCGTAAAAGGTTCTGCAGACAATGATATCGATTTTACCGGCGGTGGTGACAGGGTTCGATACAGGGTTAAGCTGCAGGATCTGAATGGCCCGATTCAGATTAATGCCGCACTGTATTATCAACCTATTGCTTACCGGTGGGCTCAAAATCTGGATTCATACGAGGCCTCCGAGACCCAAAAATTTGTGAATTATTACAATTCCATGTCCGGACATTCGTCTGTTGTTCTCACCTCTGTAAAAATGTCGGTAAACAACTGAAAACCTCCTGCAGGTTTACGTTATTTACCGACTGACTGCTTCGATTTTCAGGGTTTCAGATACGTGTCGAGCCAACCGTAAAACTCACGGTGCCAGAGCAGGCTGTTCTGGGGCGACAGGATCCAGTGGTTTTCGCCGGGGAACAGGAGAAGGCGGCTTTCTATTCCGAGCCTTTGGGCAACGGTGAACGCCTGCATGCTTTCCGATACCGGCACCCGGTAATCGTGCTCACCGTGGATAATGAGGATAGGGGTATCCCAGTTGCTCACATACAGGTGGGGTGAGTGCTGGTCGTAGCTCACGGGTCGCGGCTCCTCCCAGTAAGCGCCGTCCAGGTCGAAGTTGACGAAAAACATCTCCTCCGTCGATCCGTACATGGCCTCAAGGTGGAATACGCCGGCGTGAGAGATGAACGCACTGAAGCGTCCGTCGTGGTTGCCTGCAAGCCAGAACACGGAGTACCCCCCGAAACTGGCGCCGATGGCCCCGAGACGGGATTCATCCACGAAGGGTTCGGTTTTGACGTCGTCGATGGCGCTAAGAAGGTCCCGCATGGCCTGCCCGCCCCAGTCGCCGCTGATCTCCCGGTTCCACGCCTCGCCGAAGGAGGGGAGGCCGCGGCGGTTCGGCGCCACAACCACATAGCCGGCATTGGCCATCACCTGGAAGTTCCAGCGGTACGAGAAGAACTGGCTCACCGTGCCCTGCGGTCCACCCTGGGCGTAGAGGAGGGCGGGGTAGGATTCATCGGGATCAAAACCGGGCGGGTAGATCACCCACACCAGCATCTGCTTGCCGTCGGTGGTCTCGACCCAGCGCTGTTCTACGCGTCCCATGGTCACATCCGCAAGAACCTCGCGGTTGATATTGGTGACCGGTGTCATTTCGTCATTGTCCGGCTGGATATGGAACAGTTCGGTGGGCGCCGACATCGACATCCTAGAACCGATAAGAGTGGTGGTGTTACCCCGGCGGGCGGTCGCGAACCCCGTGAAATCGTGGACTCCCTCGGTGATCTGCCTCACCGGCGGAACGGCCGATCGGGCCATCATATTCAGTTCGAACAGCTGCACAGTGGCTTCGGTACCACTGAGGAAGTATATCCTGCTGCCGTCGTGGTTCCAGGCGGCATTGTTCATGTTGGCGTCGAAACCCCGGCTCAGCTCGCGCATGTCGCCGGTTTCGAGTGTGAGCTGCATCAGCCGGTAGCGGTCGGCTTCATACTGCGGGGTCACCATCCGGTTCCAGATCATCGTGGCGCCGTCGGGGCTGAAGGCCGGGTACATGTCGTAGCCGGGGTTCGGGGCTGTCAGGTTCCGGGTTGAGCCGCCGGCGAGGTCATACAGGTAAATATCCGAATTGGTGCTGTAGGCCGCTTCGGTCCGCCCCATTTTCTTCGAGGTATAGGCGATCATGGTTCCGGACGGGTGCCAGGCGATCTGGGATGAGCCTCCGAAGGGCTTCAGGGGGGTATCATAGGGCTCATCCGCCAGCAGGTCGATTGGCTCGCCGGTCAGTTTGCCGTCGGCATAGGGCGCGACGAACAGGTGACTGTAGGTGCCGTCGTGCCAGGTGTCCCAGTGCCGGTAGAGCAGCTCGTCGATGATGCGGGCCTCCGCCTTCGGATATTCTGGATAGAGATCGGCCGCAGTCTTGCCCACCTTCACATGGCGCGTGAAGGAGATGTGCCGGCCATCGGGGCTGTACTGCAGGTTGCCGATGCCGCTCCCGAATTCGCTGACCTGAACCGGACCGGATCCGTCGGGGTTCATCTCCCAGAACTGACCGCCGCGCAGAAAGCCGATGCGCTGCCCGTCGGGCCGCCAGACCGGGGATGAGGCCGAGGCACCATCAGTGAGCTGCACCGGTTCGCCTCCGGAAACGGGAATGCTATGGATGTGGGTGGTTCCGCTGTTTTCATCCACCGACATATAGGTGACTGTGAACAGCACGGTGGCTCCGTCTGGAGATACCACAGGCGAGCCGACGCGGCCGAGTTCAAGCATTTTTTCAGGGCTGAGGCCGGTTTGTGCAAAAAGAGTTGCTGTGCTGATGAGCAGCAGGACAATCATCAGGTGGATGCTTCCGGTAAATGTCCGGATAAATGGAGTGATGGAATGATCAGATTTTTTCATGGTCGTATAAAAATGGATTGGAGCCTGTTCGGAACAGGTTCAGTTCGTGCATGGCATGAGTGCCATTGCCTAAAATGATATCAGGTAGTATAGTAATGAATTGCATCAGTGTGTGCAATAATTTGAGGCGAAACAGTTGATGAAATCCCATACGGGCAGAGTTCTCAGATTGAAAAATGATGGGTAACGGGATTTTGGTATTCTGCCGGTGTAAGCCTTAGTCAGTTACATTCGGGAAAGTGACATGTTACGGAATGGAAATCCATTGCGCCGGGTTTGTTGTGCTATAGCAGCAGTGAATGGCTAAAGTAGTCTGCCCTGCAGTTCAAACATCCCGTGAATACGCAAAATCCCCTTCATCCTTGATATTCCCTACATCCCACGCAACATGATGATCATATATTCCATGATACTACTTCCTTTTTTGATGATGAGCCAGAACACAGATGGTACCGCCGGTACCGAAGATCCCGGTCATTTACTGGTGCGTTTCAATGATCCGGGCGTACGTGCCTGGGGTGTTGTGAACGACGATGTGATGGGCGGCATATCAACCAGTCGTTTCGGGATCAGCGACGAGGGCAGAGCTGTTTTCACCGGGTACGTCTCGCTTGAAAATAATGGCGGTTTCGCGTCTGCAAGAACACGGATGCAGGCAGACCTTGGTGGTTTTGATGGCATCGTACTACGGTTGAAGGGCGATGGTAAAACGTATGGCTTCCGTCTCAGAACCGTTGACAGGGGCCGAATAACACCCTATTCCTGGGAAGCAATATTCACCGCACCAGCGGGCGAGTTGACAGAAATCAGCCTGCCTTTCAGCAGTTTCAGGCCCGTATATCGGGGAAGGCAGCTTGTGAACGTACCTGAACTGGATTTGCGTAACATCGCCGAGGCAGGACTGATGATGAGCAGTGGTCAGTCCGGCCCGTTCAGGCTGGAGCTCGACTGGATTGCGGCCGGCCGAAGCGAGAAATGAGTGTGGCTTTTAACAAGGCTGAGTCTAAGCGCTCGATTCCGATTTCTATATTGTCCCATCAATAATCTGCACCCAGGGCGGATTACTCTCGAGCACCCGTGCGTAGACCGGGCATGTTTCAACGTGTGCGCCGGGCAGGTAACCCGTACTCATCAGGAACTCGCCGGTGATCTCACCGCCGGTAAACCGGAACGTATTCTTGAACAGCTTCACCCATTCCGGTTTGGAGAGGGGATGGTGATGGTCGAGCCATCCGGCAAACGAGCCGTACGATTCTCTCAGTTCCAGGATTACCCGGGCGTTGTGGATGGCGGCATCCACCTTCAGGCGGTTCCGGATGATGCCGGTGTCGGAAAGCAACCGCTGCCGGTCCTCTTCGCCGAATCCGGCCACGGTATCCACATCAAAATTGTCGTAAGCGTGCCTGAAGTTGTCCTTTTTCTTCAGAATGGTGAGCCAGGAGAGGCCCGCCTGATTCATTTCGAGGATGAGCCGCCCGAACAGTTCATGGTCTTCCCTTAAGGGAAATCCGTACTCATTGTCGTGATAGGGACCGTGGAATTCGTGACCGGGGGCGAAGTCGCAATAGGTCATAGTAACTGGCGCTTCTTTTAACATGTACGGCTGTCAACGTTTATCGAGATTAACGAAGCCGATTTATTGATATTCGAAAGGATCAACATGACAGGTTCATCAATATTGATGAGGATTAACATTGTCGGTTCATCGGTAATACCACCGAATACCTGGTTATGACCGGATTTGAGTTAAGCAGTAACCACAGAATATCAGAGAAGCTGTCTACCCGAAATTCCACTTGACCCCGCGCCCGCTCTCCGGGTCGGGATAGTGCCAGGTAACCGCGTTCTGATCGCAGGCGTACATGCAGGTTCCGCATTCTATGCAGTCTTCGAACTGGAAATGGACCTTCCCGGCCTCGTCGATCGTGTAGCAATTGGCCGGGCACACATAGGTGGTTGCCTTGTGCGGACAGGTGTGGTTGCAGATATCGGTATCGACCAGGATGTGTGGTTTGGCTTCCGATTTGCCCTGGTTTACGTAACTGACGGTGCCGAGCCGTTCGGCGATGCTCATTTTTTTCATTTCTGTATTACCCTTGTTGCCGTGTCTCTAATGAACGGCATCATTAACGTCTTTAGTTTAATTAACATCCTGCCATGCATGTGTTACAGGGATTTATTCAGTGAATGTTTCCATGTTTTGATTCCCGGTTTACTTGCAACCCGGCTAAAGCGACCTTGCTCCTTTGAAGCCCAGCTTGAGCAGCTCGGTGTAGCTGCTGTGACGTTTAACTGCATTCGAAAGCATTTTGCTGGTTTTGGGCGTGGGTTTGTTTTCGATGGTGAAGAACTGGCGACCGAAATCACAGACCAGGTTCGGCACCATGCCGAAGAGCTGCTCGCTGTGCAGAAAGTGGACCGCTTTCTGGAAGTTCCTCATGTCTTTCATCACGAAGCTCTCTTCGAGCGCCTCTCGGTACTGCTTGAGGGATGCCGCACTGAAATCGCCCTTCTTTTTTGCATCGATCACCGCTTCGGCGGCCAGAACCCCGGAGTGCAGCGCATAGTCCATACCCTGGATGGCCTTGCCGGAATTCATCAGCAGATTGGCGGCCTCCCCGGCGATAAGTACGCCATCGGCGTAGACTTCCTTCGGCATCACACGCATGTCTCCGGTGGAAACGGCATGACCGGAGTATTCGACCACCTCGCCGCCTCGGATCATGTCTTTTACGGTGGGATGCTGCTTGAAATGGGTGAGGATGTCGTAGATTTTTCTGTCGTTGGGCTTCATCTTTTCCCGCATGCTCTTCATGCCCAGCACCAGGCCCAGGGAGATGGAGTCGCGGTTAGTATAGAGAAATCCACCGCCCTCGATGCCGTCTGTGGCAAAGCCGAGGAATTCGTTGCTCAGGCCGCTGAGTCCGTCGAGCTGGAAACGGTCTTCGAGTACCTTCCGGTCGAACCGGATGATCTCTTTCACCCCGGTGGCCAGGTAGTCGGCGGGTACGTAGGCATCCTGCAGGCCGACCTGACGCGTGAGCAGGTTGTTCACGCCGGATGCTGGTGGCGATGAAACTGTCTTCAGCAAAATCGCTGGCGTCGATGGCCTCCTGAACTTTTCCGGCCAGCCAGTTGTCAAATTTTGCCCGGAGCACGATCACGCCCTTATACGGTTTTTCCTCAAAATGGTCGCTCTTGAAATCAATGCTGAAGGCCGACTGCCCGTCCATGAAGGTAAGCCGTCTGTGGTTGATGAACCGCTCCCAGCCCCCATCCTCCTCATCCTGGTAATCGGGCACAAGCGATGCGAGGCCATCACCCCAGAGCACCCCGCCGCTCACGTTTTTCGAGCCGCTGAACTCGCCGCGCTCAATGAGCAGGAATTTCATGTTATTCCGGGCCAGGGTCATGGCGGCGCTCAGTCCGGCCACGCCACCACCAATCACGATACAGTCGAATTTTTCGTCCATGCGGTGTTAAAATGTTCTCTTTAGTTGTTGAACTTTTGAGCTGCTAGTTCCTGAACGTCGGAGTCAAAAATTGGCTTCCGGTTTTCCGTGTTCTGTGTTCTGTGTTCTGTTTTCTGTGTTCTGTTTTTACTTTTTCCTCGTGCCTCTTTCCTAAGCATTGGCTTTGGCTTCCCTGAGTTTCTCAATCAACGGAGGCAGAATTTTGTATAAATCGCCTACCAGCCCGTATGTCGCGTACTGAAAAATGGGCGCGTCTTCATCCTTGTTGATGGCCACGATCACCTTGCTGTTCACCATGCCCGCCACGTGCTGGATGGCACCGGAGATGCCGATGGCGAAGTAGAGTTCGGGCGATACCACCTTGCCGGTCTGCCCGATCTGGGTACTCGGGTCGAACATGCCGGTTTCGACCACCGAGCGCGATGCGCCGATCGCCCCGTTGAACAGGGATGCCAGCTCCTCAATGAGTTTCCTGCCTTCATCATCCTTCACGCCGCGCCCTGCGGCAACCACCACGCTGGCCTCGTTCAGGTCCACCTTGTCGCCGGAGGCTTTGATCACCTCTTTGAGGATGGTTTTTAGTCCGCCTTCATCAAATTCGTAGGGGATGGCGGTTAATTCGGGGGTCACCGGCGATTCGGATGCATCGTACGAGCCGGACCGTACCGATACGAAAACCATCTCACCTTTGGCTTCGGTTTTCGCCAGTATTTTGGATGCCATCACCGGACGTGTCGCCTCAACGCCGCCACCGGTTACCCGGAAGGAGGCGACATCGGGTACGGCCGCCGCGTGAAAACGGGTGGCCAGGGCTCCCATCACATCCTTCACCGCTTCGGTGGATGCAAACGCCACGACC
>JAIVHB010000164.1 GCA_020201275.1 Rhodothermaceae bacterium
GCAGTACCGGCTCCGGCTTGTTCGCCTGGTCGACCGGCTCATCAGCCTGCTCGAAAACAATCCCGGTTTTTCCTCCTTCACCCTCGACGGGCAGACGGTACTGCTCGACGATTATCTTGAGATTCGCCCTGAAAACAGGTCAGTATTGGAGCGGCTCATTGCCGGCGGCCGTCTGCATGTAGGGCCGTGGTTTACCTCACCCGACCTCTTCCTGGTGAGCGGGGAATCGGTAATCCGCAATCTGCAGCAGGGCCGGGCCATTGCAGAGCAATTCGGCAGCACCATGAAGGTAGGTTATGTACCCGATCCCTTCGGCCACATTGCTCAGCTGCCGCAGATCCTGAAAAAATCGGGTCTCGACTCATTCATCTTCATGAGGGGCTTAAGTGAAGAGCACAAAAAACAGGCCGGATCGATCTTCAACTGGGTCTCACCCGACGGAACGGAAGTGATGGCCGTCTACCTTGTTGGCGGCTACTATAATGCCGGAAATCTGGGCTACCCCGAGGTTTATGGCCGTTTCGACGGAATGCAGCCCGACAACAAACTGGCCCTCGAACAGATCAGTAAAAGTGTTGCTCTGCTTGAACAGTATCAGAAGGAGGGCGTTTTTCTGCTGAACAACGGTTTTGACCACATGCCGGAGCAGCCTGAACTCCCTGATCTTATCAATTCCGTTAACGCACGCAATAACGGGCTGGTGCTGCAGCACGGTACATTCAATGATTTCATTAAGGCAATACAAAATGAGAATGCCACACATTCATTTATATCCGGTGATCTGACCGGTAATGCCGATCACCCTATTCTGTTGAGCGTCTATTCCACGCGGGTCTATCTCAAGCAGCAGAATCATCATGCGCAAAGCCTGCTTGAACGGTATGTTGAGCCCTTCACCGCCTGGGCCGAAAGCCACATTGATTATCCGCAGGCCGGCAGCTTTCTGCAGCACGCGTGGAAACAGCTATTGCTCAACCATCCCCACGACGATATCTGCGGTTGCAGTGTAGACGGGGTTCATGAAGATAATGAATACCGCTACAGGCAGGTGCGTGAGCTGGGCAATACTATGATGGTTGAAGTGCTCGAAACGATGGAAAAAGCCGGACTACAAATTCCGGAGGGCTTTCCTGACAGCAACTATACCGACCTTTTCGTTTTCAACCCCCATCCGCGCCCCGCAAGGCATCGCGTGGCAGCCCGGATCTGTTTCCCCGCAGAAACTGACTCTGCCATTGAAGCACCAATCGGCAAACATAAATCCTCAGATATAATATCAAGCCAGCGCCCGCTTGTCGCTTATACCCCCGGCGGTACGCGCCTGCCTGTTACCGTAACCCGGTTCGAACCCCACGTGATGCGCAACAACTACCTGGAAAGCACCTGGGGACGATGCTACACGATTGAGCTGGAATGCGACCTGCCTGCTGCCGGCTATTCAATTTTCAGGATTTGTGAAACGGACCAGGAATTTGAGAAGGCCACAAATGAGGATGACATTAAAGTGGCACATGTGAAGCGGGAACTGATTGCAATCAGGAACCGCAATCTTGAACTGCAATGCCCTGACACGGGAATCTATTCCCTCACCGATCGCATCAGCGGACGAACATTCAGTAATTTCATCCGTTTTGAGTACCAGCAGGATGCGGGCGACACGTACTCATTCAGCCCGGTAAAGGGCTCCGGTTCTGCCTGGGCTGATTTCCACAATTGCACGGCACATCCCGTTCACACCAATGCACTCAGGCTCGATTTTTCGATCACCGTTCCGGCCGGACTTGAATCCACAGAGCAAGTTACCATTCCCATCACCTGTGATCTGAGGCTAAATGCTGAGTCAGGCCTGGAAATACGTATCGAATATCACAATACCGCCGAAAATGGACGGCTCAGAATTGTACTGCCAACGGGAACATCAAACAGTACAGCCATTGCCGATGCCCATTTCCGTTATGCGGAACGGTCACACAGCCTGCTACTAACCCCGGAAAGTGCACCTGAACGCTATGCCGCATACCCCGGAGAACTAGAATACCCAACCCTGCATCAGAACGATTTCATTCTTTTCAATGGAGAACGGGCTGATAGTGGTACAGTTGATAGTGACACTTATGTGTCATGGATTGCCAACCGCGGCCTCCATGAATTTGAAATACTTCAAGATGGTGACAACACCATGGCGGCAATTACCCTTCACCGTGCGGTAGGATATCTTTCGGTCGGGAACGGACGAATCCGCCGCCCCCAGGCTGGCCCGTCGGTACCCACTCCCGGGGCACAGTGCAAGCGCGACCTGCATGCCGACCTGTGTTTCGGTATTTCAGCCACTGTTGCCGAAGCCGCGAACAGTGCCCGGGCCTTTTCTCATCCGGCCTGGTGCCGTGAGATGCCGTGGCTTCCACACCTTAAACGCAGCGGTTCCCTTCCACTCAGCCACTCGATACTCGGGCTTAATAACCCCGCCGTTGAGCTTTCGGCTCTCAAACGATCATCAGGGTCCGATGGCATCGTCCTGAGGCTTTACAATCCGGGCGAAGATGCACAAAACGTGACAGCCCGGCTGGGCTGGGATGCCAAAACCTGGTGCGAAACCGATCTGACCGAAATCTGGCAGGAATCAGCCGCGATAAATGTAGAAAGCAACACACTGGCGATTTCCCTGAATCCGTTTGAAATCAAAACTGTTCTTATCCGTTAAACAGCTGGCATGCGCACTCTCACCACATACGGTCATAATGTGTCAGCACGATTCTGCCCGGCAATCGTAGCGGCCAGCCTGCTTGCTGTAGTTCTGATGGCTGCCGCCTGCAGCAGGGATGCGGTTGAAGATACCTCTCCGGTGGTAGCCGAATGGAACGGTTCCGCTATCGATACCGCACACTTTCGGCATGAATACATCTACTTCTCGACGCTCGCTCCCTTCCCTGACAACGAGGAGACACGGGAATACTACGCAAAAATGATGCTGGAACGCATGATTATTGCCGATTTCGGCCGGGAAGCCAGCCTTGATACCCTCAGGCAGGTACGGGAGAGTGTTAAGCGGCGCAAGGAGATGGCCATGAGGCGCCAATATCTGAATCAGATGGTGCGCCCCGAAGTAGCCGAACCAACGGAAGCGGAGATCCGTGATGCTTTCCGCAGGTCGAACACACAGTTGAATCTGCAGCAGATCTATGCCTCCTCAAAACAGGAAGCCGACTCCCTCTATGCACTGCTGAAGCAGGGATATGATTTCGACCGTCTCGCAATGGAATCGATGCAAAAGGCAGGTGTGCCCGATTGGCAGAACGCCGGGCATATGGGATGGGTGAGTTTCAACGATTTCGATGAGGATGCAGAGGACGCCGTATTCAGTCTGGACAGGCACGAGATTTCATGGCCGATCGAATCACTGCGCGGATGGCATATATTCCGGGTTCACGACGTGGTGGAAACCGTACACTTCGATCAGAGTACTTATCAGAATGCACGTGATAACCTGAAATTCAATGTGTTTCAGCGTCGTTTCAACGAAGCCTCTGCACGGTTCATCCGTGATATTGTAATGCAGCACGATCTCGCTGTGGATATGATGGTACTCTCGGTATTATGGGACAAGATTCAACCGGCACTGCCGCGTGATGGCACCCCGATCGAACTCGCACGTTTCAACCGGGATATCAATTTCATCAAACCAGAGATTGACAACAGTACGCCGGTTGCCTTTGTTGACGGGCAGCCCTATACCGCAGGGCAGTTTATGGCCCAGATGCCCGATATCCCCCTGGAGTGGATCGGGCGTGATTTCCGACATGCGCTTGAAATCGCGATCAGGGATTCCATTCTGGCCGCACGTGCTCAGCTCGAAATTCAGGCCGATACCGCCCCGGAGGTAATACGGGACCGGAAATTTGCCGAATACGCCGGCCTCTATTATGCCACTCTTCAGCATGCTTCCGATACGCTCAACATAGCACGGCTGCCGTCTAAATACTATGACCACTGGAAAGACGAAGTGTTTGTGGACTACCGCACGAGCTGGTACATTCAGTACAATTTCGCCGACAGCCTCACTGCAGTGAATGCTATACGTGATTTCAAACAAACGGGCGACTGGCAAAAAACACTGCAGTCGCTGCCGGAGGGCAGCTTCACAGTTGAACAGAAAATGGCCACTACCAGAGATGAGACCCTCTTGCCGGTACACCGGCTGCCGGTTAACGATCCCTCAACGCCGGCAAAAATAGCGGGGCCCTTCGCCCATGTCAATTGGGCGGTAATCAAAACAGAACGCCGAGAAACCACTTACAAGCCCTTCGAGGCAGTGGAAGAAGAGTTGGTACAGCTGCTTCAGGACAGGAAAATATATGTGGTGCACCGCGAACTGCTCGACAATAAAAACTTCAGCACCGAACAGATAACACTGAACCGTGAGATGCTGAATTCTGTGCTGCCTTTTTACCAGTAGTGAGTATGAGGCAACCAGCTAAACGTCATGCCTGAGCGCAACCTGAAGAACTCGGTCCTGAGCGCAGGTTTACTTTTTACTCACTCATCCTCTTCCAGCACAGAAGCAACGCACGGGGCACGTGGAAACATCCCTTGTAGGGCCCGCCCTTGAAACGGTGCGTTACACGGGCATCACGGTCGAGATAACCATACCACTCGCCGAATTTATGATCGGGGAAGTGTGAAAAAGTGTACTCGTGTACCTGCTCAAAAGCGGCCCTGTCCTGCTCATTCCCGGTAATACTGTAGGTGAGAAGATGGGCGTACAGCGCCTCACAGTGGGGCCACCACAATTTCATGTTCCACTCGAGCTGGGTCGGAGAGTAGCCTTTGCTGTCGAGGAAGTAATAGATGCCGCCCTTTTCCCTGTCCCATCCCCGGTCGTACGACCAGCGCACCATATTCACGGCCGTCCTGCTCAGATCATCTCTCTTGAGGTACTGCGCCCAGTGCTGCAGAAACCAGCCCGCCTCGATGGCATGACCCGGATTTAGCAGGCGCCCCTCGATTGAATCGATAAAGCTGCCATCCGGCGCTACGGTTTCGTAAACGGTTTCTTCATCCTCGTGTACATGGAGCAGCATGCGTTCGATGCACTCCTCCACCTCCGGGCGGTAGGTTTCGCGGTCATCGCCGGCTACCTCCTCAATCAGGTTCAGCAATATCATCGGAATGGCCAGCGACTGCGAAGGGGTATCGCCCGCGTAAACCGGACGGCCCACTTTTGCCAGATCCCGGCTCCATTTCCATACCTTCTCCAGCAGCTCCTTTGCCTCCCCCATTGCAGATGCATCGCCCGATGCCCGGGAATACCCGGCCATCGCCATGATCCAGAAACACTCCGAAAAGATTTTGCGCTGCATGTGCACGGGCTCACCCGTTTCGGTCATGCTGAAATAGACCCGCCCGTCATCCCGGCGCGCATGGGTACGCAGAAAATCCGCCCCCAACCGGGCTATTTCGAGCCACTCCGGCCGCTGTTCAACCGCGGTGTACAGCTTGCTGAACATCCACGTCTGCCGGCCATTCAGCCATATGAATTTTTTGGAATCGTACCTGGTTCCGTCCCGGTCCAGGCAGTTCCAGAATCCACCATTGCGGCGGTCCACCGAGTGCTTCTCCCAGAAAGGGATAACATGGTTGAACAGTTCGTTTTCATAGACGGATCTGTAGTGCGCAAGTGCTTTCATACTCAAATCGAATTAATGCTTCTATATCTGATTCAACGGTTTGAATCTTCCTGCCGGGCATCCATCCAATCCATATATCGCCTGTAGAGGACATGCGCTGATGGGTACATGGAGTTCGGACTCATAAAGTGGGAAAATTCGAATGTGATCAGTTTGTCGACCCCGGCCTGTGCCGCAAGCTCCATCTTGTAACGAAGTTTGTCGAAAGGAATGGGCGGAAACTTCCAGGGCATGTCGCGGTCGAACGACTCCACATTACTCCAGCTCTGAATGCCGTGCCTGGCAGCCAGTTCACCGTTGGCTTTCAGGTAATCGGAAAGCTCATCGTAAGAGACCTGACCATCCTGAAATGCCACCACATCCACCAAACCTTCGATGCGCTGAAATACCCGTTCCCACTCATCGATATGTTGGTTCAGGCTGATGGCCTCATCCCCGTACTGTTTCACGCCTTTCACATAGGGGGAGATGAGGATGGGCAGCTTCTTCAGCCCGCGAAGGTGACCGGCCAGTTCTTCATATACCCTCATCATACCATCGTTGTAGGTGTGAATCTCATGGCTGATGTACCATCCCCGGAAAGCTTTCCTGTGCCCGTATTTCCCGAATACCTCATCGCAGAAAGCCTGGTTGATGTCCGACTCTTTACGGTAATCACCATTGATCCAGTATTTACCGCTGTCGTAGGTTCCGAACCAGAATTCCATCCCGTTCTTTTCAGCAAGCGTGAGGAACAGGTCTACCAGATCGGTGTAGACCGGGTAGGTGTTCATCTCCCGATGCAGCACACTACTGTTGAAGGTGGCCGTTCTGCCGTATCCGGCACGGATAAGGATTACCGTATCGATGCCCGCAGCTTTCATGGCCCTGAAATCGGCCTCCCATTCATCGGCACCCCAGTTCTGGGCGGGAATATCGTGGGTTATTTCGTCAAGAAAGGTACCTGTAATCTTCATACTGATTAATGTGTAATCCTGATTTCCGCCTGTAATTTGCCGCCCGGAGCTGGAAGCATCCGTTTGCATCTGAAAAACTGTCTCAAGATATATTTTTTAAAATACGTCTCAGCCGTATTGTCCGGATCGTTGGCCGGAAACAGGTCCCGGCCTCTGGCGTACCGGCATAAACTACCGCTTTTAACAGATAAATAAAGTGAATTAATCGGCCTGATGATGCACAAATTCCGATATTCCATCAGCGGAGTAACTGTTAGAAAAAGTTGGTAAACAATTTTTGTAAAGATTAAAATTTTTTAATTATATTGACCTCACTTTAGGTGTTAATCCTGTGAATGGAAACAATTATTAAAACAGAAAAACGGGAATCCGGTCTCGACGCGCTCCGGGGTTTCGCCATACTTACCATGGTGTTATCGGGCATTATCCCATACAGGGTACTCCCTACCTGGATGTACCATGCACAGCTGCCTCCTCCCGAACATATGTTCAACCCCGCCATTCCCGGAATTACCTGGGTCGACCTGGTCTTTCCATTTTTTCTGTTTGCCCTGGGTGCAGCCATCCCTTTTGCTCTGAACAGACGCCTGCAGAAAGGCAACTCCCTGTATAGCATCACCTGGGATGTGGTCTGGAGGGGCATCCTGCTTATCTTTTTCGCCATCTTCCTGCAGCATGTGCGTCCGTACACCCTCAATCCCGAACCCGGCCTTTCTGTCTGGCTGATATCACTGGCAGGCTTTGCCGTTCTCTTTGCGATCTTCCTCCGGGTTCCATCGACCTGGCCTTTGTGGTCACAGCCGACTCTCCGCATTGCGGGTTGGGTGGCAGCAATTGTGATGCTCCTGGTACTGAAATACCCTGATGGTTCCGGATTTTCGCTCTACCGCAGCGACATCATCATCATTGTTCTGGCCAATATGGCCATAGCCGGGGCTCTCATCTGGCTGGCTACCCGCAACAGTATTCTGGTGCGCCTGTCCATTCTGGGCCTTCTGCTCGCGCTCCGCCTCTCTTCGGGCGAAGAGGGTTGGGTTGAACCCCTCAGGGCCACATCCCCGGTACCCTGGGCCTTCAAATTGTACTACCTGCAGTATTTATTTATTGTAATACCGGGTACCATTGCCGGCGATATGCTGCATCGCGTTATGGAATCCACGGCAGAACGGAATGAACCGGTTTGGAGCGGCCATACATACCGGTTACTCACTATGGCATCCGCTTTGCTGGTACCCGTTATGCTGATTGGCCTTCACGGACGTTACGTTGCCGCAACCCTGATTGCCACCATTATAATTGTGATCTCCGTTTACATTCTGGTGAGTGGAGAGGTAAATAACCGGGAACAATTGTACCGAAATCTCTTTTATTTCGGTGCATATTTTCTATTTTTAGGACTTATGTTTGAGCCCTATGAAGGGGGTATAAGAAAAGATAGCCCGACCATGAGTTATTATATGGTCACAACCGGTCTGTCTTTCAATATGTTACTGGTATTCAAGCTGCTAATGGAGCACTTTGAGATTCAGAAAGGTATGACGTTGCTATCCGATAACGGGCAGAACCCGATGATTGCCTATGTGGGTATGATGAACCTGTTTCTTCCGCTGCTTGCACTGTCGGGCATCGATGCTCTGATCCGTTCAGTGACTACAGCACCATGGGCCGGTTTTATCCGTGGGTTTGCCTATACCGTTGCCCTGGCTTTCATCGTACAGTCCTTTACCCGGCATAAACTCTACTGGAGGACGTGATCGAAGAACTGCTCACATATCTTCCGTTGTTCTGGTCGGTAACTGGTCTGGTCCTGTTTTCCACGGCTCTTTATTATTATTCCGTATTCAGAGTGAGGCGCAAACCTGTCAACGATCCGAATATCCTTTTGCGGTCGATGAACGGCGTACCCGGCAAGCGTCTGGTTGCCTGCATCGGCGACAGCAACACGCACGGCAACTCGGGCTTCAACTATGTGAACTGGCTCAAATCCAATCTCGAATCAAGTGGATTGGAGTTTTGCAATGCCGGCTACAACAGCGATCTGGCATGGAATGTGCTGCAGCGATTGAATCCGGTGATTGCCCTTAATCCCGAATACATTATTATTATGGTTGGCACAAACGATGTGATTGCCAGTCTTACACGGGAAAGTGCGGAATCGTACATGCAGAAAAAGGATCTGCCTCAACAGCCCAATTCGGTATTTTTCACCGACTCCTACCGTCTTATTATCAACCACATCCGGGAAGAGTGCAATGCGCGGATTGCTGTCGTCTCCATACCCGTTATCGGGGAAAATCCGGGTTCGGTAGCCAACCAGAAGGCTGCAGCCTATAATACACTGCTCAAGGACCTGGCTTACCAATACGACCTCGACTATCTGCCGGTATTCGATGAGCAGATATCCTACCTCCGCAAGCAGGGCGTTGATCCGCGCAACGGTACAGCCGAAGAGTCATTCCCCATCACCCGGGCCATGATGATGCGGTATATTTTGGGGATCAGCTGGGATAAAATTTCCAGTGTACAAGGCTTATATTTAACCACCGATAAACTCCATATGAACAGTACCGGTGGCAAAATGATCGCTTCACGTATTGAACATTTTCTGACGAGATCTGAAGAGCTGCGCATCGGTACAGTAAACTGATATCTTACCATGCGACTTATTTATCTGCTCACAGCGGTCATGCTGTTCGCTGTATCCTGCAAACCTGTTGCCGAACCCGTTCGCTACGAAACCGATGTGCTCGTAGCCGGCGGCGGTGCCAGCGGCGTTATGGCCTCAATCCAGGCTGCCCGCATGGGTGCCGATGTGATCATCGTTGAGGAGACAGACTGGCTGGGCGGCATGCTTACCGCGGCCGGTGTTAGTGCCATCGACGGCAACCACCTTCTGCCCTCCGGCCTCTGGGGCGAATTCCGGTCCCACCTGTACGACCATTACGGCGGTCCTGATACCGTCGAAACCGGATGGGTAAGCAATACCCTGTTCGAGCCCCACATTGGCAACCGGATACTGCACAATATGGTCGGGGCGGAACCCCGCATTACCGTCATTAAAGGCTTCTATCCTGTTGAGGTGATAAAAAACGGTGATCGGACCCCTGCATTTGAGGACGAAAACCGGGTAGCCGGTGTCATCTTCAGAAATGCAGACGGGGAAATGATTGATGTGCGTGCGAAAGTAACCATCGAAGCCACCGAATACGGAGATCTGCTGCCCCTTGCAGATGCGGGCTACCGGTTTGGATTCGAACCCCGGGACCAGTTCGGTGAGCCCATGGCGCCGGAGACCGGTCACGACATGATTCAGGATCTTACCTATGTAGCCATCCTCAAAGACTACGGCGATGGGGCCGACAAGACTGTTGAGCGTACCGCATCGTACGACCCTGCGCTGTTCGACGGCACCTGCAGGCAGTTATCGGGCGATCCTGAAGCCGATGTGGTGGATTGCGGTCCGGAATCGGGAAAAGATCTTTATATGCTGAACTATGGCAGGCTTCCGAACGATTATTACATGATCAACTGGCCCATTCACGGTAACGATATTTACATCCCCATCCTTGAAATGACCCGCGAGCAGCGGCCTGCCGCCATAGAACTTGCCAAAGAGATGACTTTGAACTGGATCTATTTTATTCAGACCAAAGGTGGTTACAGGCATCAAAAATCCATTCCGCCAGGGTGAGGAGCTTTACAAATACGGCATTGCCGTAGGCGATTACCCTCTGGACCTGCACCATGAACGTAAACAGGTTGAATTTCAGACACGAACCGAAGATCTGCCAAAAATTCCCTCCTACAATGTCCCCTGGGGTACAATGGTCCCCGAGGTGGTCGATGGCCTGATCGTAGCTGAGAAGAGCATTTCCGTTACCCATGTTGCCAACGGAGCCACCCGGCTGCAACCAGTGGTGATGCTTCTGGGACAGGCGGCTGGTGCCGCTGCCGCGCTTGCTGCAGAGGGCGATATCCGCCCGCGTGATCTGAATGTACGCGACATTCAATCTGCACTGCTTGAATCAGGAACATGGCTTGTTCCATATGTTGACATCACTCCCGATGATCCTGCCTTCATGGCGGTTCAGCGGGTAGGCCTCTCAGGGGTAATGAAAGGAGAAGGCGTGCCTGAAGCATGGGCCAACCGGACCTACTTTTATCCCGACGAAGGAATGAGCCGGTCCGATATGGAGGCGCTGATCAGAATGGTAAAGGATGAGATTGAAACATATGAAAACATCGTTTTAAAATCCGAAGGCCGGAAGCTCACACGTGCACAGGCTGCCCGGATGATCTGGGAAGCCCTTGGCTCACCTGAACCGGTGATGGCGGAAGAACTTACTGACCTGCGCGAATCTCATGAGGGTTACAGGTCCCTGCAGTTTTTGCTTGGCGAAGGGTATCTGGATGGGCTGAAAGAGGGAAACCGGATTTTTCCTGATCGGGAAATCACCCGGAAGCAGATTGCAATGATTATCGACAAAGCCTTCGACCCTTTTTACACGCTTGGTTTGTGAGATCAAGCCCGGGATTGGGGCTGTGAGAGACCTGGATGTTAGGGTACCGGCACTATCGATCTGTCTAAAGAAAGGGAACTACGCTATATAGCGGGGCCTTACCTGCACTAAAAAAAAGAGCCCGGCAGTTTTGCTGCCGGGCTCCGATTCACATCAGTGTGATTTCAGCTGACTATTTGATCAGCGTCATCTTGTTCGATTGTACAAAGTCACCGGCAATGATGCGGTAAATGTACACTCCACTGGCAAGTGCCCGGCCGTCGAACGCTACTACATGTTCTCCGGCATTCATCTGGGTATTGACCAGGGTAGCCACACGCTGACCGGCGATATTGTACACTTCGAGGCGTACATCAATCGTTTCGGGAAGCGTGAACTTGATATTGGTGGTCGGGTTGAACGGGTTCGGATAGTTCTGCGAAAGTGAGAATACCAGCGGCATCTCAACACGTTCGGTAGAAACATCCAGGTTCCGTGTAATGGTGAGTGCAAACGGTGACTCGGCGAAACGAACCTCTTCTTCGAGGAATTCGGCCGTTACAGTCCAGATCACATTCACGGAAGCTCCCTTTTCAATTCCAAGACCTTCCAGAGCGGCATCAATGGCGCCATAGCTCAATGTCAGCGTACTGGCTGTACCGTTGTTGTCGGACGGGATGCTCAGCAGAGGCTCAGAGAAGTCGCCTTCCGGCAGATCGGCATGCCAGGTGAATTTCAGTTCCTGGAATGCTTCCCAGCCTTCAAAGCCTTCTTCAAGCACTGTGCTTGTACCCATCACGGTGAGTTCCACATCATCGAAGTAGGCTGCACCGGCAATGGTTTCGCCATATTGTCTCCATCTCAGATAGAATGCACCTGCACGGTTTATTTCCACTTCTTTCTGTTGCCAGGTGGATGTGATGGAACCGGCGTCACCGTCGGCCGCATTGTAGGATGCCACTTCTTCCCAATCCATACCGTCTTCAGAAATTTCAACAGCCAGGTTCAGGACGGTAGCAGCACTGTAAGTTGCGGCCCAGAACTTTAATACACCCGGGTTCATCACTTTCGGTGAGCGGATCCAGGCTTCCTGACCCAGATTCATACCGAGGTATTTACCCTGTGCATTGGTTCCGTTGCCGCCGTGCGCAAATCCATCATTCTCGAAGGTTCCGCCCATGCGTGCCCATGCTTCGCTGGATTCAGGCATTTCCCACTCGATCGCAACTTCCGTAGTCGCATCGCCTTCAAGGGTCAGCGAGAATCCGTCGGTGGGGAAGACAAGGGCAAACGGCCCGATTGCTTCAAGAGGCGGTACGAGGGCTACATCGCCTTCGAATGCACCCATATAGGGGGCTGTCGTACTCCGGGTTTTACCGTCAATGTCGGTAGTTACAGCAGCAAGCGCTGTACCGGAAAGCCTGTTATTTCCGATTGAAGTGCCCGTCAGACGCAAGTCTGATCCGGATACGAACTCAACAGCGGCAGAAACAGAGTGTGCCTCTCTTTCTGTTGCACTCTGCCAGTCGGCAAGTGTTTTGTAGGCAGTACCATTCAGGAATCCGATGTTGGCATTTTCACCAGTTACATGCAGATTGTTGAAATCCGTATTTGGCATCGCACTGGTCAGTGGCCAGTGGAAAGCATATGCATTCTCGGCATCTTGTTCAACGACCATGATGTTGTTGCGGAAGTTCCAGGACTGTGCAGATGATGTAACAACTTCCACACCAAATGCAGCATGGTTACCGGTTTCATTACTGGAACCAATACGCATCGTATTATGGAATATGTTGTTTTCAGCATCTCCTGCCGCATTATTAAGCACAATACCATAAACAGCATTACCGGTAGCTGCACCTGTATTTTGAAAATCAGGTGCGGCAAAGGTGTTGTTGAATATGTTGTGCTGACCCAGGGTCGCATTGATTGCAATACCAGCTGCATAGGCACGGGTAGCTGACCTGTTTACAGCAAGAGTATAAATCTCGTTTCCGTTAATAGTAGTTGTACCGGAAGTAAGAACGAGATAAATACCAGCATAGAAACCCTGGTTTGCCAATGGATTGGTAATCCAGATTCGGTTATTGGTAAACGTATTATCAAGGTTCCAGAAGGTCGTGATACCCCGATGCGCTGCATAGATATCGTTACCGACGGCCGATGCATTGTTCGGGTTATTTTCGGTACCCCACAGAATCAGACCATCTTTAAATGGTACATCCATAGAACCGATCTGATTGTTCATTATCATCAGGTTTTCAATACCATCGCTGTCTGCATCATTTCTGCGGGCCCTTAAGGCTGCAGCTGAAGCATTTGTTCCGGTATATTCGAGCACCGTATTCTTGATGGTCACATTTTTGGAACCCCAGTACACAGTGATCAAACCATTACCACCAATGTCAGGATCGGACGAAGTGATGGTGAGATCACGAGTATCTCCATCTTCCGTGTTCGATCCGTCTATTGTAACCCAGCTTGTATTCTCGATATAGAGACCAATACCGGTCCTTCCATCAAGCTCAACTACATTTGCGGCTACAGTGACGGTTGGTGTTTTGTCGGGAGCCGGTTTAATGAGGAGATTATTCTCTTCAGTAAGATCATATCGTTTCAGCTCCAGAGCATATGCTGTTTCATCGAGGTCACCATCAATTAGCAGTGTAGTCGGTCCGACGAGTCCCGCCTGGGTTACAGCATCAAATGCCTGCGCCAGTGTAGAGAAACCCTGCTGATTTTCGCCTTGCGGTATGTAATACACGCCAGAAAGCGCATCATATACACCTTCAAGTTCATCAGCAAAGAACGGAAAGAGCTGAGCGTTATCATTAAAACGACCAAGTGCACCACTCAGGTTAAATACAGATGGCGGAAGCGGTGATCCATCGAAGAAGGACTCATCCCGGTCAATCCGGATGTCATACAGATTGCCATCTGCATCTTCAGCCTGAACGGTGAGGCCACTGCCAGCTGTAATTTTCTCTGTTGGCCATGCAGACGGATCTACCAGACTGAGGCCATTGACCGTTACCCTTGACCCCTGCAGAGGAGAATCAGCGGTCCAGTCAGCGCGGGTGATATCGACCGCTGCGGGCAGGTCATTACCGCTGCTTACGATCTGGTAGCCCGATGGTCCGATCAGCAGTTCAGCGAAACGCTCACCGATCTCACCGGCCAAACGTACCTGCTGGCCTTCAGCAAATGGAGTGTCGGTATTACCGCCACCGAAACCAACCCAGCGGACTTTTATACCGGCAGTCGTATCCTGAACATAGAATTCAGCACTACCGAAGCCGAAGTCAGGGGTGGTGATGATACCCTCAACAAACACCGGTGTTCCAATTGCAAGACCGCGGGCTTCGGCGATTGTTATCGGCTCATCAAGTTCGCCTCTCGTCAGCGTAACTGATGCATCGGTTCCTGCAGTAAGCAGACTTCCGTCGGTAGCGATGGCACGGTGATAAACCGTTATCGTTCCACCATCGGCAACACCGGCACCGGCCAGAATCGCGTCAACAGTCTGGAAATCGGTGGTAAAGCTGGTTGCACTTCCCACATTGGCATTTACAACGATGGTTTCAAACTGATCGTCGGCTGCCAGTTGCCATACATAGTTGACGGGATGGCCTTCATCATCGGTTGCAGCTTCCCATGTAGCCTCAAACGGCGTAAGGGGATTGCCTTCGATGGTTACAGTTGCACCATCAGCAGGGGCTGTTATAGCCACAAGTGAGGGAGCCGTGTTCGGGTCGGCATAGATCTGACCACGGAGTTCACCGGCAGGCAGATCAACACTGTGAACATTCACATAGTACTGGCCGGCGGCCATGGCATCGATCTGCTCAGGTGTCAGCGTGAATACGTTATTTGCCGCTTCATAGGTACCGCCCCGGTTGTCAACGTCGAGCGTTGGGGTAAGCGCTACAACCACACCGCCATTACTACCGGCTACACCGGTATGGATATGGCTCATGGTGTAATCACTTTCCAGGCCGCTGAACGTACCGGTTACTACCAGTTCATCTCCGGCAAGGACGAGAGAGATGTCTCCCATACCGGCACTCATGTTGGCAGGTACTTCATTAAGACCGGAAAGGCTGGCCATAAAGTTGCTCGGAATGACCGGAGGAGCAGGATCACCAACCACTTCAGCATAGTCGGAACCTACACGAATGTTACCAATAACAAGAGTAGCCGCGTTTGCGCCAGCCTGACGAAGGGCAATGCTACCCAGATCTGTGAGATCTGATCCGGCATTGTCGGTTGCATCCGGAGTTCCGGGCAAATCCGATCCCACAGGATTCACATACAGATTCACAATATCATTATCATCACCATCAACAAACTGATACTCGAGAACGAGCAGCACGTTTTGATTTAGCGCATAGTTGAATCCGGTTACATCAGCCGTAGCAACACCGCCTGCCTTTGAAATACCAAAAGCCACATTATTGGCACCATCACCTATGGCGTAAACAC
>JAIVHB010000241.1 GCA_020201275.1 Rhodothermaceae bacterium
ATACAGAAGCAGGCTGTTGGTTATTATTCTGAAGTAAAAAAAAATACAAACCATTACCAGATCATATTATAAATTATGCGCGACGTCTATATTTGTGATGCCATCCGAACTCCCGTTGGCCGTTACGGCGGAGCCCTCTCCCAGGTGCGCGCCGACGACCTGGGCGCCATACCCATCAAAGCGCTTGTGGATCGCAACCCCGGCGTGAACTGGCTGGAGCTCGACGATGTGATCATGGGATGCACCAACCAGGCCGGCGAGGACAACCGCAATGTCGCGCGCATGTCGCTGCTGCTGGCCGGGCTCTCCGAGACCATCTCCGGCATGACCGTGAACCGGCTCTGCGGGTCGGGCATGGATGCCATCGGCAATGCCGCGCGCATGATCCGCTCTGGTGAGGCCGACCTGATCATAGCCGGCGGTGTGGAAAGCATGTCGCGCGCCCCTTTCGTGATGGACAAGTCGACCGAGGCATTCTCCCGCTCGGTGGGCCTGTATGACAGCACCATCGGATGGCGGTTCATCAACAGTAAGATGGATCAGATGTACGGTACCGAACCGCTGATGATCACCGCCGAGAACATCGCCAATCACTTCAATATTTCCCGGGAGCACCAGGACCGCTTCGCACACTGGAGTCAGGAAAAAACCGCGGCGGCGCAGAAGAATGGCTGGCTGGGCGAAGAGATAATCCCCGTCACCATCCCGCAGCGCAAGGGCGACCCGATTGTGGTGGGTACCGACGAGCATCCACGCCTGAGTTCCGTGGAGAAGCTGGCAGCCCTGAAGCCCGTTTCCCGCAAGAACGGGACCATAACCGCAGGTAATGCCTCCGGCGTAAACGACGGGGCTGCCGCCGTGATCCTCGCATCCGAAGAAGCGGTGAAAAAACACAAGCTGGCACCTGTCGCCAGGGTCATGGGCATGGCCACGGCCGGGGTGCCGCCCCGTATTATGGGCATGGGCCCCGTGCCGGCCACCAACAAACTGCTGCCGCGCCTGAACCTGACCCTCGACCGATTCGACCTGATTGAACTCAACGAGGCCTTTGCCGCACAGGCACTGGGATGCATCCGCGAACTCGGTCTCGATGATTTGGACCCGAGAATAAACAGGTGCGGCGGTGCCATTGCGTTGGGACACCCGCTGGGGGCCAGCGGTGCGCGCATCGTCACCACCGCTTTCTACCAGCTCAAACGCTCCGGCCACAAGCTGGCCCTGTGCACCATGTGCATAGGCGTTGGTCAGGGCATCTCGGTGGTCATCGAAAAGGTGTAATCGCATGTCTATCCTCCGGTCAGGGGGAAATCATAGCACTATTCAACATGGAAAGTTTTCCCCGGCCCGCTACCGACTGCAGGTCTTTGGCCAAACGGCCGGTATCGAATGGTGGCTTGAAATATGCGGTAATGCGGCCTCGCGGATCCACAAGCACCAGGGCACCTGTATGTTCAACGGTGTATCTGCCCTCAGTAGCGGGTATATGAATGAAGCTCATACCGATTTCGTCGCAGAACTTTTCGATTGCAGACAGGTCTCCGGTCACACCAATCATCGACCGGTTGAAGAATTCGACATACGACGCCAGCACCTCGGGGGTGTCGCGTTCAGGGTCTACACTCAGCAGAATCATCTTTAATCGGGTGCCATTGGTACGCAACTTTTCGTCCAGCTCATTGAGTATGGGCATGGTGGCCGGACATATGTCGGGACAAGTAGTAAACCCTGTAAACATCAGGCTCCACTGGCCCAAGAAATCGATTTGTGTAAAGGATTCTCCATGATGATTAACAAAATCAAACGCTGGAAGTGATTTTGGCTGAGTAAGCAGGGTACCGGTTACGATGTCAGGACGGTTTGCCGGCCAGGTTATCAGTATGGCCACTACTGCAATTATCAATCCTGCCAGCGTTATTACTGTAAAGGTGTTCTTTTTCATGGTATTATTCCCCGGGCAGATCCCTATGGCACTAAAGAGGCCACAGGGAATGCTGCATTAGAAGTATGACCGTTCCAACTCTATATCAGCAAAGGCAGATGCATTTCTGAATCTGCCGGCCACCTGGTTGGCCTCACTGTTCTTGCCCTGTGCCTTAAGTGCCTGCTCAAGGCCATAAAGCGACCAGATGTTTTCGGGATTACGGCGCAATTCGGCTTCATAAACCAATTGTGCTTCACCTGCTTTTCCTGATTCGAGCAGAACACCGCCGAGAATTTGCCGTACAGGCAGATGCCAGCCAGGTGGTTCGTCATATGGTATCGCGTCCTCAATTGGTACGGCTTCTTTCAGCGATGTGATCGCAGATTCGAAATCCCCTTCGGCCAGGGCGAATTCAGCAGCCAGTATCCGTTCGGCAATTATGACGGCATCTATCATTGAATAACGATCCCATTTGGTCAGTGCTTCGATCTCCGGATCCCGGGATGCTTCAACAACATGCCTGTAATGCTCCCTGGCATCCTCTGTGCGGTTTTGCCGCAAAGCCGCCAACGTTTGTCCGTAGTGCCAGATAGCTTCCATGTAGCGCCATTGTCCATCCGGTTTTGGTGTATCAACTATAGCATCCCAGCGGCCGAAACGGATGTTTCCGAATGTTTCCGACATTGAAAAATCCTGCAGGGGATCCATACCGGGTATTTCCATCAGTTCGGGAATGTTTGTGCGTTCGGCGGTGGACCGGGCAGCGGCCAGAGCGGTCTCGCTGTCGCCGATCATGGTGGCTGCAAACCACAGAAAATGGTGATTGTGCGGCACATAACCCAGCGGATAAACACCGGGACCCGGGCGGCATATTGCAAGATATGCATCGTCTGCCCTGATCGCCAATTCATTGGCAATCACTGCATCATGCCAGCGGCCAACACGGGCGTAAATATGTGCAGGCATATGCACCAGATGAC
>JAIVHB010000112.1 GCA_020201275.1 Rhodothermaceae bacterium
CCCTTGTGGCTGCATCAGCTATTCTGTTCATTGCATGTACATCGGAAGAGCCGGAAACCGACATTATAGACCTCGAGGATGTGGTACTTGAGGAATCCGCCCAGGAGCAGTTCCTGGCAAATCTGGCCACACATTGCGGCAACGCGTATGGCGGCGGCCTGACCCTGGCGCCTCCGGGCGATACCATGCTTGAGGGCGACGAGCTGCTGGTGGTGCATTTCAGTGAGTGCGGCGACAACGAACTCCGTCTGCCGTTCCACATCCGGAATATGGATGGCACCTGGAACCGCTCACGTACATGGATCCTGACACGCCATGATGGCAGGATCGAACTGCGCCACGACCACCGTAAACCGGACGGAAGTGAAGACGATGTTACCATGTACGGCGGTTTTACCGTTGATGAGGGAACCCCGAACCTACAGCTGTTTCAGTCGGTGCCCCGAACAGAGGAGACCGGAATATTCAGAGGCTGGAGGCTTGAAATTGAGCCCGGCGTACGCTATACCTATGGCACGGTTCGCGGTGATGAGTGGAGCTGGCGTATCGACTTCGACCTGAGCAGCCCGATCGAAACCCCGCCCGCGCCGTGGGGGCATGACTAGGCTGCATCAGCAATAACATCTATGGCATGCTGGTAAGAAACAAATTACTTCTTTCAAGTGTGATCGGCATCGGAAGTGTGGTAGTGCTGATCATTATCGCCTTTTTTCATAATAAACTGGAGAAAGACAGGGCATCACACCTGATGTATGTGTCGGAGTTGTCGGAATTTTACACGGTACTGGAGAACGAACTCCTCAAATTCGTGGTCATCGCCGACAGCGGCCAGGCCATGGTGGTCCGGACGGCGATGCAAACAATTGAAAACAGGCTCCTGGAACGTCCGGAATCGATGGTTTCAGTGGAACTGGATGTTGTAAACGGCGATCTGAAATCCGATTATGCTGTCTTCGAAGCCCTGGTGCTCCGTGGTGATTATGAAAGGGAATGGCCGGCGTCGAGAGACTATCTTGTCTCGCTCAGAATGCGGGTATTAGAGGCAAGGAAATTGCTTCAAAGAACAAGCTTCGAACTGGTCGACGGCCTGTTAATCGCCGAACGATGGCAATCGAAGTTCATCCTCATTTTTATCATGCCGGCAATGCTCATAGCCGTAATCCTTATAATACAGACCAGCAGTGATCTGATAGGGAAAATTAACCGGCTTCTCGAAGATACCTCCCGCATAGAGAAGGGTGAATTTGGCCACCGCGTTGCAATTCAATCAGATGATGAACTGGGCAGGATTTCGGAAGCGGTTAACCGGGTAGCCGATTCCCTGAACGACGCACGGATTAAGGAACACGACTATCGCAACGACCTGCTGAAACGTACCGACCAGGTGAACCTGCTTAAGGAACTGGCCGTAATTGCCAACCGGATTCACAATGTGAACGAGCTCTACAGAATCGTTCTCGAACGGTTGCGCAGCTATACGGGGTGGATGTCGGCCCATGTATATGTTCTGTCGAAGGATGGCAAAATGATGGTCCCATCAGGAATCTGGAGCTGCCGGGAGAAGGAAAAATCGGCCGGATTTGTGCAACAGACAAAAGAGAATGTTTTCAGGAAAAATGAAGGTCTCATTGGCCGGGTATTCGCCTCGGGCGCACCCGAATGGTTGGAGGATACAGGAAATGCCGATCTGTTTATCCGTGCAAAGACCGCGAAGGAATCCGGTATCAGGTCTGTGGCCGCTTTCCCGGTTACCAGCCAGCAGGCAACCCATGCCGTTATTGAGCTGCACAACGATAAAAAGGAGAAGCCCGACAGCGACCTTACAGATCTGTTCACGGGAGTTGCCGCACTAATCAGTCATGTGATTGCGAGAGAGCAGTATGTGAACAAACTGAACCTACAGACCGAACAGCTTAATTATGCCATGGATTCGGCCGGCATGTATTCATGGAGCATAGATCTTGAAAGCGGGGAACCGCAGCTTTCCCGCAATTATAAAAAAATTCTCGGGTATAATGACAATCGGACCGGGAGCGTAAAGGAGTTCAACAGGCACGTGCACCCCGACGACCGCAAAGAGGCTGTGAAAGCCTTCGATGCGTTGATCCAATCACACAAAAGCTATTCACATGAATACCGGTTTACCGGAGATGACGGCCTGGAGCGGCACCTTTGGGCGAAAGGGGATGTGGTGTATGACCTGGATGGCAAACCCGAAAAAATTTCCGGCATTATGCTCGATATATCCGGCAGGAAAAAGATCGAATTGCTGCTTGAAGCCAGCGAAAAAAACTACCGGCTGCTTTTCGAGAACAGTCCCCTGCCGTTGTGCATCTTCACCAAAAGAACACTTGCAGTGGTGGATGCCAACAGCATGATGGAGAGGATGTTCGGTTTCAGCAAGCCCGTGTTACTCAAAACCGGGATGAAAGAGTTGATCCACGAAGACGATTACGAGAATTTCCGGGAATCGATCATGGATGTGCATACGTTACCGTTTGTGGAACTGGAGGTCAGGTTCAGAACGGCCGAGGGATCATGGCTCGATACCCAGACGTATGCCTCAGACATCACCTATAAAGATGAGGACTGTATCATTGTGACCTGCACCGATGTAACCGAGCTCAAACTGACCCGCAAGCGGCTGCTGAGTTCCATCATTGAGGGCGAAGACCGGGAACGCCAGCGTGTGGCGCTTGAACTGCACGACGGCATCGGCCAGTACCTGACGGCGACCAACCTGAACATGGAATCGCTGAAAAAGGATGTCGAAAAACTGCCCCCGAAAAAGTATCAGCAGTTCATGAACGGCCTGGTACTGCTGAGCATGGCCATCGATGAAACCCGCAACCTGTCTCATGCCCTCATGCCCAAGACACTCAGTGATTACGGGCTGGTGTCGAAGGGTACCAGAATCGATGTGCAGGCCGTTATGCATAATGACACACTTGTTATCTTGATCGAAGATAACGGTGTGGGTTTCGATTACGAAAATGCTGTGAAAAAAAAAGGAGGGATAGGTTTGCAAAGTATTAAAAACAGAGTAGTTTCAATGAACGGAACGATTGAAGTTGACACTATGCAGGGCCGGGGAACCAGCCTGTCTATTGAGATACCAATAACTAATTAGGCGTATTATGCAACTGGTCAATATTATTATTGCCGACGACCATCAGATTGTTCGTGACGGTGTGAGATCACTGCTTGAAGATGAACCGGGCTTCACCGTTGTCGGGGAAGCGGAAGACGGAGAAGACGTACTGGAAATCCTGAAGAACAGGCATGCCGACATCATTGTGATGGACATCAACATGCCCCGGATGGATGGCATTACCTGTACCCGGCATGTGACCAAAGACTATCCTGCCACCCGGGTGCTGGCCCTTACCATGCTCATGGAAGATCAGCATGTAAAAGCGATGATCCAGGCGGGTGCTTCGGGGTACATCATGAAAAATTCCGGCCGCGATGAGCTTGTGAACGCAATCAGGCGCATCATGGAGGGCAAGCATTACTTCAGTGATGAGGCAACCAGTGCCATCATGATGGACCTTGTGAAACCCGGCCCGAAAGAGAAGCAGGAGTCAGACGAACAGGTGCCCTTAACCGAGAGGGAAATCGAAATACTCAGGCACATCGCCCAGGAACTCACCAACGAGGAAATCGGGAAAAAGCTGTTCATCAGCCGCCGCACCGTTGATGCACACCGGCGCAACCTGCTCGAGAAAACCGGATCCAGAAATACAGCAGGCCTGATTAAATTTGCCGTGAAACACGGAATTATTTAGGAAGTGTTATCCCTCCCGTCATGCCTGAGCACGGCCTGAGCGCAGTCCTGAGCGCAGCGCAGCGGAGTCGAAGGGCGCAACGCAGCGCAGCTGCGTGAAGTCGAAGCATGTGAGCAGTGCCACGCGCTGCTCCGGGGGGAGCTCACATCAGGTCAATGTCTTTCCATATCCCCGGTATCCGGAAATTTTAAAAATCGCGTTTATGGGCTCCCCAGAGGGCTTTTTAAAAAGCCCCCACGTGCTTCGACTACACTCCGCTCCGCTCCGTTGCGCTCAGCATGACGTTTGAGGGCCACTGGACTTGCAACAAAAAAGTGGACGACGAGATAAGCTTCAATCGGCAGCAGGATTATTGATTAATTCAGCAGCATATTGCTGGGGGCTCAAGTAACCCAACGCAGAATGTGCCCTTTGTGTGT
>JAIVHB010000242.1 GCA_020201275.1 Rhodothermaceae bacterium
CGACGCCTTCGATGCACACCTGACGCACCATCTCCGGCCAGTAAAACGTGAGCGAGGCCCGTGGGTTCGTGGCCAGCTGAATCCCCTTGCGGCTTTCGTAATTGGAATAAAATACGAATCCGCGCTCGTCGAACCCTTTAAGCAGTACCACCCGCCCGCTGACGGATGTCTGCGTGGTCGTCGTGGCATAGGTGGATTTGGCCGTGGTGGACGTGGCCGTGGATGTGGCCAGAAACATGGCAGACGGGTCGAATGTCGACAGCCGGACCGCCTCCCCGAACCAGTTCTCAAATTGTAAAAACGGATCGGGATTTGTCTGCTCTTCGGTAAGAGGCTCGCCGGTATACTCCCTCCGGATAGCGGCTACAGCCATTCGGGTATTCTGGGTCGTCCGGTGAAAAATCTTTTTTATCGAATCAAGCATAACCGGAAAGGTAACTATTTACGGATACAGTTCGATGGCAGGGATATTCATTTCTGCCGGATTACGTAGCTATTATGACAATTTATTCCAGGCAACCGGCGGCAACCCTCTCATTTTACCTGAGCATCTTTATTGCCGGAAAGTGCTGACGGCAATCGCCGCGCCGCTCATATCCTCAAAAATGTACGTATAGTATCAGTTAGACAAACAGAAAAGCGAAAGGCAGTTGCACCACGCGCCGCTATTTTAAGCACGTTATTTCCCTTTAGCCGATATTTTTTGATACCATTCCGGAGGTCTTAAAAATCAGACAGATTGCAGGGATTTTCGTTTCCGGATGCTTATAATGACAGCTCATTGGTCAACTGTCAGGCAAACTGACGGGCTCATCAGATCCGTAACCAAACAACTCACAGCTTATGAGCTAAACAGCTAATGCTCATGATCAAACTTTAATGGTTCCTCAATCACCAGAACTACTCAGTTTCGACGGCAGCTATATCGAGTGCGGAAAATTCTATTCCGGCCCGGATGCTGCGAAGCATTTTAAATTTCTGATTGAGCAACACGGAGCGGTAAGTGCTGCCGGGATTGTTGATGGCTTCTTTCGTTTTGTTGCCGGAGACGGCAGGCACACCTGGTTCGGGGCCGATCATCTGGGTTCATATCCTCTGTTTTACAGAACGGAACCCGATTTTTCCTGGTCTGTTCACGCGGGTAAAATGGATACCGATCCGGTGCCCGACGACCAATCTCTCTGCTGCCTCCTGGCTTGCGGATATGTAACGGGAAACCAAACATTGTACAAAGGTGTGCTGGAAGCAGAACCGGGCGCGGTGCACATTTGGGACCATAAGCAAAGAAAACTTGAGACCAGCCGGCCGGCGAATCCGGCAAACCCGGCAACACCCTCCGTTCCCGATTTCGGAAAACTGGATGAACTCTCATCAGCATTGTTCCGGGCGGAATCCGCAAATACAGAGCCTCTGAAGTACACCCTGTCGCTCAGCGGAGGACTTGATTCACGGATTATTCTCGGCCAGGCACTGCGCCATGGTATAAAACCGAGCGCTTTTTCTTACGGAAAATGGAACACTCCGGATCAGCGGATAGCAAAAAAAATATGCGGGGAATTTGATATTCCATGGACTTTTCACAACTACGGCGACCACCGCTCACTTATTGATGACAAACAGCGTCACTCCCGTTTTGCTGATCATGCCTTTTCCGGCCGCAGTATTCCCCATGAACAGGATTATATTAGCGGACATCTCACATCACCGGGTTCCCTTATCCTGGGAGGCCATTCGGGCGACCTGATTGCCGGCAGTTACCTCACACCGGAACTGGCCCTCACCGGTTCCGAAAAAGAGTTTACCGATCTGATGTTCTACGGTCATGCCCAGCTTACACCCGTAACCGGCCGGAGATTTTATGATGCCGTTAGGCAACGTCTGGCTGATTCGTTCGAGGGTATGGATACCAGCCGGGGAGGTATCGAGCGGGCAGCTCTCCGTTTCAATCAACTCAACCGGCAGCGCCGGTATATCGTGAACAGTGTAAGGGCCTATACATTACACAACATCCCCTTTTTCCTGCCCCTTTACACTAAAGGAATGGTGGACTTTTTTTCCGGCCTGCCGGCAGAGGAAAAGCTGGACCAGAAATTTTATAAACAATTTGCCTCCGATTTTCTGTTTAAAGGTGATCTGGCGCTTTTGTCTGGAATTGAATCCACCCGCCCGTTCACCGCCGCTTATCAACCGGCTGGTTTTGCGGAGAGAGTGAAATTCAGGATCAGAAACCTGGACAGATACAAACTCCGGAAGCGATTATTCAGAGATCAGGCAACCGGTTATTCAACACCACTCTACTTTATGATGGGCGAGACTACAGACCGCATGATTGCCCGAAAACGGATAGCTGAACATTTTCCATTTCTTCCGGCCCTGGCTGCGAAATTCGACGATTCCGGATGCCCCATAGCAGCAGACCACATCCGTAAACTACAAAGATTATGGGCGTCTCAGCTCAATATCAACGGTTTTTACGTACTCTATTATCTGGGTATGTTGTTCGGCGGGAAATTGGATGATGATATGTGAAGTGTGATGCTCGCAGCGTATCAGAATGAAGGATGATGTGTGAAGTGTTATGCATGCAGCGTATCAGAATGTGTGAATTGACAACCGGATTTGATAATGTCAGAAATCCTTCCTCAAAAATACCCGGAATGCCAGGCTCATCGGTACCGCAAGCCACATCAGCATTACACCCAGGCTCACGGCCATCCCGAATCCGCTACCGAAGAAGCGCTGAAAAACTGCACCTGTGAATCCCATAAGTGCTGAAATGTCAAAATTGAGCATGAGCAGGATGCGTCCCAGGTCGATGGGGTTCAGCATGGTGAGTGCAATTACAGGATTCTGCAGGGGGTAGTAGGAAAACAGATAGATGATGAACAG
>JAIVHB010000243.1:0-987 GCA_020201275.1 Rhodothermaceae bacterium
GTGTTGAGTTGGTGTCGCCGAACACCACCACCAGATTCGGTTTCTCTTTCATCAGCACCTCTTCGAGCGCCATGAGCATATTCCCGGTCTGCACACCGTGCGAGCCCGACCCGATGTTCAGGTTGTAGTCGGGCGCCGGGATATTAAGGTCCGAAAAGAAGGCATCCGACATCTGCCGGTCGAAATGCTGACCGGTGTGCACGATAATTTCCTTGAAATGCTCCCGGATTCTGCGCGATAAGGGAGCCAGTTTCACAAACTGCGGACGCGCACCGACAATGGAGAGAATTTTTAACATGAGGTGAAGAGGCTTAAGCTGGTTAATTGTAACAGGCAGTAAAAACGGTGTTGATACAGGCAGAATATTCTGCCGTATTAACGGCTTGTCTATATTAAGGCTTTATGCTGCAATGTTAAACCCGTCACGGAACAACGATACGTGCGGGGTAACCTGTTTCACGGATTTGTCCGATATGGAACGCCTTAAATCCGCACTGAATACGATCAGAATTTGCTTTACTTTACCCGTCATATTCTTTTGGATCCAAAAAAATGAACCGTTGAACCATCTGAAGGATCTGTACACCAGCATCATCGACCAACTTGTCCGCAAATCAGACTTTGTTAAAAACACAACAAAGCTGGCCGGTGGCACCGGTATCGCACAGGTAATCCCTTTCCTTGCGCTTCCCCTTCTCTCTCGGCTCTATTCCCCGGCCGAATTCGGTTGGTTCGGGGTATATTATGCGATTGCACTGGTTACCTCGGTTTTCATTACCGGGCGGTATGAACTCTCCATACTGCTGCCCGGCACCAAAAGAGAAGCCAATCACTTAGCCAGGCTGGCAGAGTTTCTCACATTGGGAGCCGGCATCCTTTGTATTATCATCGTTCTGTTGTTCCATCAGCAAATTGCAACACTGTTTTCCGTTCAACCCATCGCATCTATGTTGTTGCTTCTTCCCATTTCCATCGTCAGCCTGGCTC
>JAIVHB010000243.1:1024-3893 GCA_020201275.1 Rhodothermaceae bacterium
CCACGGCACAACGCTCCGCACGCTCTTGCCAACTCTTTATCCGTTCAGATCCCCATCATATTGATAAACCGGTTCCTTACCGAAGCGACTGCAGGCCTCTATTTTATGGCGTTCCGCATCGTTCAGGCTCCCGTGATCCTCATAAGCAGCTCCATAGGGCAAGTGTATAGTCAGACTGTATCGGAGATGTACCGTGGTGGTGGAAATATCTACTCCTTCACGGTAAAAATTTACGGCGTGCTAACACTTATCAGCTTTGTACCCTTTACTCTGCTTGCCCTGTGGGGCCCTGAGATATTCACCTTTGTACTTGGTAACGACTGGACTGAGGCCGGACGTTATGCACGGATTTTCAGCCCTGCCTTCTTCCTTATTTTCATTGTATCACCCACCATATTTCTCACTGCCCTGTTAAATGAACAGAAAAGAGCTTTTCAATTCGAGCTTTTCTTCATCGTCATTCGACTTGGCGCACTTTCGGTGGGTATCTGGCTCGGTGATGCCATCATCGCGATAACAGGTTATAGTGCTGCGACAATGGTCATGATGCTGCTTTATATCCGTTGGTTATTGAAACTGACAAAAAACCTTCCGCTTCACAACAAGCAGACAACCCAATAAAACTACTCTCTATGGCAGGACTCTTCGGGCTGATCAGGCCCGGTAAACCCGCACATCAACCAATGCCACTGATGTTCGCAGCCGGATTTCCCGGTAATGATGTGAGGTCGCACGAGCACATGAACATCACCTGCGGGCTCGCTGCCGAACCGTCTTTTCGCGATGAACGCGTACTGGAAACACGTGATGATGTCACTGTCGGCTTTTATGGATTTCTCTTTCAACCGGCATCCGAAAGGGCCGATATGCTGTTTGAACGATACCGCGCTGAAGGCCACAATTTCGTTTTCAACCTCGAAGGCTTTTTTAGTGGTTTCATCCATGATGCATCAAAAAAGAAGCTGTACCTCTTTACTGATCATCTCTCCACACGGCCTCTCTATTACGGATGTGATCATAAAACCGGGCATCTGGCATTCTCGGGAGATGCTCACCATGCCGCCGCTCTGCTTCGCGGTACCGGAACTGCACTGACTCTCAATTCTGAAGCCCTTACCTGCCTGCTTGTAATCGGCTATTTGTACGACGATCAAACCCCGGTACACCAGATCAGGAAAATCCTCCCGGGCACCTTGCTTGAAATCGATCTGAATGATTTTTCAGTAACCCGGTCGAATTATTTTGCATACCAAAAACACCCGGTACCCGAACGATTGGCAGACTGTTTACAGCACATCGACTCGCTTCTGATGAAATCTGTACAAAAAATCTGGGATAAGGACATTGAACACGGGTACGGGCACCCTCACACCGCCCTGCTCAGCGGGGGGCTCGATTCGAGGGTAAATGTGATGCTTGCCAGTGAAACGGGATATAAGCCCGTTAAAACCTATACCCTTTCACAGACCGGCAGCAGGGATGAGATCATTGCAAAACGTGTTTCAGATTCCTGTGATTTTCAGAGCACCTATATCGCTCTCGACTCCGGCACCTTCCTGTACGATAACATTAAAACCTACATTGCCGCGAACGACGGGCTTGTTACATACAATGGGGCAGCTCACCTCTATTCAAGCGTGGTGCCGGAGATTGGCAAAGATAACGGCATCCTGCATACAGGGCAGATCGGGGATCTTGTATTCGGCTCACTTACCCTGCGGAATCCCTCAATACGCGAAAAAATCCTTAAAAAGGGCTATCTGGATGAGCCTCATTTGGTCATGCCGCTCGATGTATATAATCGTATTGCCGACCGCTACAGCACCGCCAATAATTTTGAGCGCTTCGGTTACGATCAGCACGTGGTAAATGGAGCCCTCAACAGCGACAGGATGATGCATAATCACGTTGAAACACTATCACCCTTCTATGATCGCAAACTTATTGAATTCTGTTACAGCCTGCCCGACCGGTTAAAATTCGACCAAGCCATCTATATTAAATGGATGAACAGGTACCATCCCAGGATCGCCGGGTTTCCATGGGCTAAAACCGGAATCCGACCGCGCAATATACTGATCACCCGTGCCGCCGGATTTCTGCAGAAGGTTAACCGGCATGCCAGTAAGCGGTTCGGACTGAAATATGACGATATGAACCCCTTCGACCTCTGGTACCGCGATAACCCGGAGCTGAAGATGAGGCTGATGGCCGAATACAACTCCCACGTCCATCGCATCACTGATGCCGGCCTCAGGGAAGCACTCGATTACTGCATCAGGAAAGACAAAGCACAGTATCTGATGAATGCCGTTACAGTGGTATTATCGGTAGATTTGTACACGAATCAACAAGAACCCGCCGTTTTCAGACAATAAAACACCGTCTGATCTCTGAAGTCTCATTACTCAATACTCTTTATTGCTTCCTCTTCCACCTTGCCATCACTATCCCTGCAATCACAATGGCCGAACCACCGTACTGTAGCAGCGACAGTTTCTCACCCAGAATGATGAACCCGAATACCAGTCCCATCACCGGAACCAGGTTCTGATAGGTAGCCGTGCGAACTGCACCCACACGAAGGATGCCATAATTCCAGACAATGAACGCGAAGCCGATGGAGAACACACCACTGTAAAACACACCGGCCCAGGACCCTGCCGATACATTGCTGTAATCCAGAACAACCATCGACGGAATACCGGCAACGACCAGGGCCAGTCCGCCCGTGATCATGGTAAGCGTACTGAGCTGCAGGGGAGTGTAGCGGTCGAGCAGCTTGCGGGAGCGCACGGTATAGATACCGAATACGGCCGCGGCGAGAATTATAATGAGGTCGCCTACCAGGTTATCGGACTGCAGGGAG
>JAIVHB010000032.1 GCA_020201275.1 Rhodothermaceae bacterium
ACCGGAGGCTGTATTTGTAATGGGGGCAGCTTTTTCTTCGTCGGCGGACCCGGTTTCGGCTATGGCTGAACGTTCATCGTCGGTTCCAGTTTCGGCCTCCGGAATCACATCGTCAGATTCTGCGGAAGGTGCCGGCACAGGGGCCGCTGATTCTTCGGAATGATCGGTGTCCGGTTCTCCGGTTTGGGGTGAATCGTCAGTAGCCCCGGCATCGGAGGTATGCAGGTCGGTTTTTGCCTTGTCGATCAAAGCAGCTATGGCATCGAAATCACCGATTACATCGGCCAGAGCGAGTTGCTCAGCTATTCGGTCGAGAGCTTCGGGAGTAGAAGCCCCGCTTATTTCTGAGCCGGCCTGTTTCCAGAGTTCGTCATAGGCATCCTTATATTCCTTTAGTGCAGCCTCAAAATCGTCGGGATTGATGTCGGCGATTTTTCGTTCGGCCGACAGGCGGTTCTCTTTACGAATGAGATGACCTTCCCAGGTTATAAAGCAATTTTCATCGCTGTAGATGATGTTGATTTGCTGATCTTTAGGTTCCATAATATGGCCTGTTCACTCTCCGGTTTAAATCCGGCGTACCATGCCGGAATAAACGGGTACATACTGTTTCAATTGATATTTTTAAAAATACGTTAAAGGCAGCTTTCTTGAAAAAAAGCTTTAAGGGTTTAGATTATTACCATAATATTGATAATGCATTATTTACGCAATACGCAGCAATCGGCCTAAGCTTAAAAAAGCCGGTGTTACCCGGCTTTGAAGATGCTGGTCTAATTTTTCTGCTGGAAGAGGTGCACATCTCGCTGCGGGAATGGAATGCTGATAGCTTGCTTGTCGAAAGTCTGTTTAACCTTCTTGATTATATCGAACCTGAGGGCCCAGTAGTCTTCCTTTTTGCACCAGGGTCGCACTACAAAGTCGACCGAGCTGTCGCCCAGCTCAGATACGGCAACCATGGGAGCAGGGTCTTTGAGCACTCGTTCGTCTTCTTCAAGAATGCGGTTGAGTACACCCATCGCTTTGTCGATGTCGTCGGAATATCCGATTCCGAATACCATATCGTTACGCCTGGTGTCGTTCCGGGAGAAGTTTTTTATCTCACTGTTCCAAATAGAGGAATTCGGTACCATGATGAACACATTGTCGGGGGTGTGCAGAAGTGTGGTAAACAAGCTTATTTCGTCTACCACACCGCTGGTATCGCCTGCAACAATGAAATCACCAATCCTGAATGGCCGGAGTGAAAGCAGCATAACACCTGAGGCGACGTTGGAAAGTGTTCCCTGCAATGCCAAACCAATGGCAAGACCGGCAGCACCCAGAATGGCGATGAAACTGGTGATTTTCATGCCAAAATTATCCAATACAAGAATGAATACAACGATAAGGATAAGGAACTTGACTGTTTTGGCGATTAGTGGCGAAAGCGTATCGTCGATTTTCGGAGATTTATCACACGCTTTATTAACCCTGTTGCCGGCCCATTTCGATATAATGTAGCCCACATAAAGCATTATAATTGCAAGTATTACGGGTATTGCATTCTCGATGAATAATGGCATTGCCTCTCCGTACATTTCTTCTATCTGATCCATTGTTACCTCATGATTTTTATTGTAAATAGAGGGGCAAACAAGTTGGTATTAGCCGGAATTTTACACGTCGTATGATGTCTGCTTTTTGCGGGCCGGCTTGAATTCTGCCCCGTAAAGTGTTAAATAATATCAATAAAGATACATGAAACTTACTTAACATGTAAAAAATGAAACAACATTCGGCGGGGCCGTATAAACAGGTGCCCAAAGTGATGAGTAAATAAATTCATTGATTTATAAATCGGATCATATCGTTT
The DNA here is from genome assembly GCA_020201275.1 of Rhodothermaceae bacterium. Taxonomy (GTDB): domain Bacteria; phylum Bacteroidota; class Rhodothermia; order Balneolales; family Cyclonatronaceae; genus RECM01. The sequence goes on from JAIVHB010000032.1 coordinate 1,856, forward strand.
TCTATGCCGGAGTGCTTGGCCTGATCATATTTCTGATCATGCGTCCATCCATTGATCTGCATACCGGTGCAACAATACAACAGGGGCGGGCGGAGATTGAACAACGTATGGCGGACCTGGCGGCTGAGCTGGGTGTGGATACCGGCCCGCATGCAATTGTAGCCACAAGAATACAGGATGCTGCACTGTTTACCAAGCTTCAGGATAGCGTATTTACAGGCACAAACCTGACCCCTTCGATGGCAAACAGGGCCACATACCCGCTGTCCGGATGGAATGTTTTTCTGAGCAGGAGTACGGATGCACCGGGTCTGTATCCGTCGGAATATCATTTTTTCGAAAGCCTGGGGGTGCTCTTTTTAAATATAGATGATCACATGAGGGTGCGTTATGCTGTGCTGCACCCATCAGTAAGTGCCACCCCCCGAGATACAGTTGTTGCGGCGGAACTGGCAGAACACATCATTTTTGATCTGTTCGGTTATGAAGCACGATTCTATCGATTTTTACCGGCTGAATCAAATGCAACAGCAGAAGCAAACGGTACCCGGCTTATGTATGAAAAGATTGCGCGGGGAACAGCCGGACCTGAATTTCTGGAGATTTCCCTGCATCGATCCGGCAGCGGAGGTGCAGATAATTACAGTTTCAGGGAATTCCGGACCATGTTTTACAGTGGTGAGAATTATGCGCTGGAGGGCGGCAACAAGTCGTTTGATGCATTCAATCCGGTACTTTTGGGGTATGCAGCTAATCTTCTTGTGGTATTCGTAATTTTGTTCATAGGCATACGGCAGATTTTCAGGGGGCGGGTTGAATGGAGAAGGGGACTAACTCTGGGTTTGTTGGTGGCGGTTGCCTATTTTCTGTGGACATTTCTGTTTCTTCAACCAACTTATTACAGGATTTTCAGCCCCCAGCTGGTTTTTGTGGATCATGTATCGAACGTGGTTTCGGGTTTGATATTTGGCTTTTATATCTGTATCGGCTACCTCGCATGGGAATCGATATCAAGAGAGCATAATTTAAAAGATGTAAGGATTTTTGATACGGTCTGGCAGGCGCGGATTTTCCATACCGATACCGGAAAGGCAATTCTGTCGGGGTATGCCGTTGCCGGGATCATGCTTGCCATTCTGGCGGCAGGGCTGTTTGCATTCGGCGCCGTTTTCGCACAGTATGATTCAGCTTTCCAGGCCATCAGGGAGCCGTCGTCCCTGTTTCCTTCCGTTTCCGCCGGCCTGAATGTGTGGATGACGGCCGTCGTTATTGGATTTGTGAATTTTGGTGTGATCGTAAATTATCTGAGGATAAAAATCAGGAAAGCGGCCATCCTTATTCCTCTCGCTTCCCTGTTTACAGGTTTGATGTTCATATTTCTGAGCCGGTTAGTAACTACCACCGCCGGGTTCTGGCAGGAACTGATCATCTTCTCGGTTACAGGGCTTCCGTTGCTGTTCTGCTTCCTCTATTTCGGCCTGATGAGTGTCCTTTTTTCGGCCTGGGCTATTAAACTTATGATCATCGTGCCGCCTTACCTTGATTCCGGCAGTTTTGATGTGTTTACCCAGGGTTTGATTCTCCTGATGCTGGCTGTTCTGCCATTATTACACGGAATCCTTGCATACCTGTATGGTTCGAGGCTGCCGGACGATTCCGAATATATCCCCGAATATGAGCAGAAACTGGCGAAACAGCTTCGGTTTGAAAGGGAGTTTGAAATCGCCAAATCGAGTCAGCATGCGCTCATGCCCAAACATGCGCCGGAACTTCCCGGTATTGATGTACAGGGCTTCTTCATACCGTCTTTTGAGGTGGGAGGCGATTTTTATGATTTCGCAGTTCAGGTCGGCGAAAACAACAAACCGGAGGCACTGGCCATAGCTGTAGCGGATGTATCGGGCAAATCGATCAAGGCGGCTTTTAGTGCCATATTCACAAGCGGATTGCTGTTGTCTAGAATGAGCAGCGATACGCCCGAACAGGTTCTCAGGCAGGCAAACCCGGTTCTGTATCAGAAAACGGATGCCCAATCATTCATCACCTGCCAGGTCTGTACGTATGAATTGGCTACGGGCTTACTGCGTGTTGCAAATGCAGGCCACTGCCCGCCATTGATTAAGCGTGGCAGTGAAATTATAGAAATTGAGCTTCCTGCACCCAAATTTCCGCTTGCTGTAAGGCCGGATGTACCTTATACAGCGGCAGAATTACGGCTTGAGGTTGGGGATGTTCTGCTTCTTTATTCCGATGGGCTGCCGGAAGCCCGTAACAGGAATGGGGAGCGGCTGGAGTTTGAGGGGGTCAGAAAAATGCTGACCGATCTGGATACCGATAGTCTGAAATCGGCAGAAATCTGTGATCATATTCGCAGAAAAATCCTTACGTACAGCGATTATGTGTTGTAAAAACCGCTATTTTTATTGCAACAAAAGTGTTGCCCGGGTGTTTACATTAAAATCTTTTAATGTTATATTCTGAAAATTCATTAAATATCAACACTATGCCGTTGAAAGCTATAGCCGCATTTTTCCTCGTACCGATAGTTATTTTACTGCTCACATCCTGCGGGCCTACAGAAAGTGACCGCCATCGCAGTGAAATTGCACGGCAGGATTCTCTTGCAAGAATCCGGGCAGACAGTATCGCCATGGCGTTCAATCAAAATATTGATCAGGCCCAGGACATCCGCTCTCTCATGGATACCACATTGCGGTCCTCTGCCAATGAACCTGCAGAAGTGCCGGCCGAAACTGAGACTGCTCCATCCGCCAGTACGGATAATTCTAAGCAGCCTTCTGCCGTTACCGAACAGCCACGCCAGGCAGAACAGAAACCCGTTGATGACAAACCTGCCACACAGGAGCGTGTTGCGGCCGCCCCGCAGCAGTCCGCTCCACAGCAGGCCGCTCCGACAACCGCGACAACCCCGGCGGCACGGCCACAGAGAACCGATACTGCTGTTACCACAATAAGCATTGCCGATGAACTTGCCCCCAGTGTTGCCGGTGGCAGATATACCATTCAGCTTGGAACCTGGCGCAATGAAAACCTTGCAAAAGCGGAGATTGAACAACTTCGCGAGTGGGGATTTACCAATACACGGCTGATCCGTATGGAGGTAAACCAGGAAAACAATTTATTATATGTGATAAGGATGGGACGTTATGAAGGTTATACTACGGCCCGCCAACAGGCCAGTCACCTGAACATGGAATTCGGCAAAGAAGCGGTGGTGATTGATCTGAACCCTTCTATGTGAGTATGCTGCGAGAGTTTACTACCTGAGTTTTTACCCGTGAGTATACTTCGAAAGTATACTTCATCTGCATTTTAAAAGCCCCGGTTATACAGAGATGTGTAACCGGGGCTTTTTGCAATAGGAGATGTGTTGAAGGCTTGCAGCTCTTTTAGGGTGAGTCTGCAGGCTGCTCCGCTGCTGTTTCCTGCAGCCGGAATACGACCGGCTGGGTCATTCTAACCTTTACCGGCTGCCCCAGCTGCGTGCCGGGAGTAAATTTCATCTGAGTAATGGCTTCAACGGCGGCCTCATCGGCACCGCCGCCGATACCACGCAATACCCTCGGGTTGATAACGCTGCCCCCTTCATCCACAACAAACTGGATGATTACGCGCCCCTGGATACCAGCCCTCCGGGCCGTTTCAGGATAGCTCAGAGCATCGTAAAATGCCATTTGTCCGCCGATCATTTCGGGCATCTGTTCAACCGCGGCAAATACATCGGTATCATCGCCAGTAGCGCTGTCGGCTGTGTTCATTGCCACCATCATATCAGCCGGCAGGGCATCACGCTCCCGAAGCACAGTAGTAATGGCATTCAATCGTTTGGCCACCACGGTGATTTCGGGATTCATTGCTATCGCATCAGCTGCACTGATATCAGTACCCATGGTGTTTTCACGGATGTGCGCAGCCACCTTATTTCTGAGTTCTTTATGTTCATTGAGCAGATCTTGTGTGGAAACCGATTCGAAATCCTGCGAGGAGACTGTTTCGGAGGGCTCATCACCCAGGCCCTTAATATTGTCGGAGCAGGCCATAAAAAGGCTGGTACCGGCAAGCAAGATAAATCCGAGTATGATTCCGGCAATCCGCCGCCCGGTTATGGTTGTTTTTCGATGCTGATTCATTACGCTTATCCTTTCTTTGATGTTGGAGGGTTTTGCCATACCGGCGGTGAGGTCAAGTCCGCACTCCGGTTGCAGGTATTTAATGAGTGCAAGTGCGTACCCTTTGGTCGTGAGACTGGTGTTTTTTGTGAGCACTTCGGCATCGCAGCAGATTTCCCGGTAGTGTTCCAGTTTGCGTGCCATTACATGAACGAGAGGATGGAAAACGAAAAGTGCCCGGATCACCTGCTCTGCCCACATCCACAAATAATCACCGCGCCTGATGTGGGTCAGTTCATGCATAAGGATCATGTCAAGGTCGTTGTGGTCGGTGCCGGGCGGCAAAACGATTACAGGTTTGAGGGCACCAAAGGTAACCGGCACGTTAATACGGTCAGATTCGTAGAGACTGATCTGTCTGCCGGGCTGAAGCTGGTCTGCCAGTTTGCAGAATTTTGCAAGTGTTTCGCTGTTAGTAACAGGTTTGAGCGTATTTCTGATCCTGCGCAGATGGCCATAGCCCGAACCCAGGCGGGTAAGTTGGATGAGAGCAAAAACGAGCACAAGGGCAGTGGCAATTCCGATGTAAAAATATGGATTACTGAACGCCGGTACGATAAGGGGCTCCTGCCCTGCATCCATCCAGAAAAATGCATCAAGGTTAACGCTGAAGGTGATGACTGCATCTGTCCCGGCACCGGCGAGCCACCTGAACGGATTCAGGCTGCCGGCCGCCAACAGTCCGGCGGGCAGTGAGAGTAACAGCGCTTCATACACATAGAATCGTGTATAGGCATGCCCGCGCCGGGATGTCATTAACATTGTGACTGTAAGAGCGGCGACAGCTGTCCACAAAAGAACGGGTATCCATAAATAGCCGGTGGCCGCTTCACCCAGGCGGATAAATGCATTGGTGGTAGTTTCCATGTTCATGTTACTCCTGGTTCATGTTTCTGATGAGCTCAATAAGCTCGCTGCGCTCACTGTCGGTTATCTGCTCACTGCTCACAAGGGTTTGAAGCAGGGCAGCAGGCGATCCGTCGAACACTTTTTTTACCAGATTGCCTATAAGGTTCTGCTTTACCTTACGGGGGGGTATTGCAGCTGAATAAACATAGGCCATCCCTTTCTTCTCGTAGCGCAAATAGCCTTTTTCCGCCAGATTTTTCATGATGGTCATCACAGTGGTGTAGGCGACCTTGCGATCAAGCAGTATCCGTTCGTGCACATCAGAAACGGATGCATTATCCATTTCCCAGACGTGATGAAGGATTTCCATTTCGGTTTCCCCGAGTGGTGTGAGCGATTTCTTCATGTTTATTCTGTTAAAATTAAAACGTAATTTCATTCTACTTTCATTATAATACTATATAATTAGTAGCAATGCAATACTTAATTTCCCGGCCTGGTTATTGCTGCAACCATATGGCAACTTAATGGTGTCTGAATGGCATCCGCATTGATGATGAGTGTACCCGGCGCAACAGGCAGGAGCGAAGATAACTGTAATACTGACAATCTAAATAAAGTGCAATTGTGCCGGACGCTCTTTCAATTGAGGCAGAAACGGCCCATTTGGTAAATAATTTTGATTTAATGCTATATAATTGTTATTCTCTTCTGCGCTCAAGTAGCGTCTCTCTTGATGAATAGTTAAGGGCACCGCATCTGAACAATGTGGTGCCCTATTTTTTTTGGGCTGAAACTATTCACTACAGATACCGTAGTACGTGATTTAACTGTAAAATTGGTTATCAGGTCTATGATTCTGTTTTCAGCTAGTGTATTCAGTGAGCCCTTGCAACTCATCACTGCATGTCTATATTATGCGGCATCAACCACAGTATAAATCGTAATAACTGATAATGAGCAGCTTTAACATCGACCGGCGCAATATTGATGACCTGGAAGTAATCGAGCTTAACGGCGAACTCGATGCACATACGGCACCGCAACTTGAAGAATCCATCAGAGAGCTTATCGACCGGCAGCGTTTCAAGATAATTGTAAATTGTACACGTCTGGAATACATCTCCAGTGCGGGCCTTGGTGTTTTCATGGCCTATATTGAAGATGTAAGGACCCTCGGGGGCGACATCAAGCTTACCAACCTGAAGCCAAAAGTGTATAATGTTTTCGATCTTCTGGGATTTCCGACCCTGTATGATATTCTTGAGAAGGAGGAGGAAGCCGTCGCCAGATTTTTAAACAGTCATTGAGAGTAAACCGTTGCCATCACGTAAAATCAATAAAATCATTGTTCGGGCTTCTACAGAGTTTCTGGGAGAGGTGAGGGATTTTGTGGCACATCATGCGGGTTTGTCGGGTTTTGATTCCACGGAGGTAGAAGATATCCGTCTTGCGGTCGACGAGGCGATGACAAACGTTATCAAGCACGCCTACGAGCACGATTCAAGCAAGCTGATAACCGTACAGCAGGGTGTTGAGAATAGTGAATTCTGGGTAAGGATTACCGATTCGGGACGCAGTTTTAATCTTGAAGGCTATGTGGAGCCCGATATTGAGGAGCGCATCAGGCTCAGGAAAAAGGGAGGGGTCGGGGTTTACCTGATAAGAAGATTGATGGATAATGTTGAGTATAAAAAGGTAAATTCCCGTAACGAAATTAAGATGACCAAAAAGTTGTAGATGCCTTCCACATCCCCGTCAGATCACAACGATAATTTCCGGAGCCGTTTTGAGCTTCGCACCCTGCTCGACACAAGCCGTCTGCTCGTTGAATCGAACGATCTTGAATTTGTACTCAATAACCTGCTGCTCATTTGCATGGGTAAGCTGCTCACCACAAAGGGTCTGTTGCTGCTTTACGAACGGGACAGCCGTCACTATCGGGTTGCCAAATCGAAGGGCATTACCGGTTATAAAGAGAAACAGCTGGTAATTCTCGACTGTGAAGAGATGCTCAGGAAATCGGCGGTATTGTCGGCCCGGTCGGGAGAGGAAGGTGACTGTATGCCGGAGCAGCTCATCGGCAATGGCATCGAAGTTGTATTCAACATCAGGACCAGCAGCGAGCACCTCGGCCTGTTATGCCTGGGAAAGAAGGCCGGTTCGAAGGAGTATACACAGCACGAGCTGGAGTTTATCGAGAACCTGGTCATCATATCGGCGGTTGGCATCTCCAACTCCATGCTGGTGTCACGGCTCAAAAGGGCAAACCGCGAGCTCGACAAGAAGGTGCAGGAGATGCACACACTTTTTGATATCAGCCGGGAATTCAATGCGATGGTGGAACGGCCACAGATATTGAATGTATTCAAGTTCGCACTGCTTGGACAGATGTTCATCCGTTCATTTTTCTTTCTGATGGATGATGAAAACAAGCCCGAAATTCTGACATTTTCGGGGATCCGGGGTGAGTTAACGGAGCCGGAGATGCGTACTCTGCTTGAACGGTTTAGTGCGGTAAAGCGTCTTGATGCTGAGACCAGGCAGGAGTTTTCCTTTCTTGATGAGAATGGAATTGAGGCCCTCATCCCCGTTCGTATTCAGGATGAGAAGGCACTGATAGGTGTTGGTAAAAGGGCCACCGGCGAAACCTATTCAGACTCGGATTTCAATTTTCTGTCGTCGCTGGGTAATGTGGCCCTGCTTTCAGTATTGAAAACATACCTTCTTGAAGAGCGGATTGAAAAAGAGCGGATTGAAGAGGAACTGAACATCGCGCGTACGATTCAGAAAAGGCTGTTCCCTGATACGCTTCCCGTACCCGCCGGTTATGATCTGGCGGCGGTCAATGTGCCGTCGCAGCAGGTGGGCGGCGACTATTACGACTGTATCATGCACGGCGAAGACTATCTCTATATGGCCATCGCCGATGTTACCGGCAAGGGTATACCGGCATCGCTTCTTATGGCCAATCTTCAGGCAATGTTGCATGTTATTGCGCCGCTGGGTATCGGCCTGCCCGAATCGACGGCCAAAATCAACGATATTATCTATAAGAATACCCCAAGCGACAAGTTCATCAGTTTCTTCTGGGGGTGTCTGGATCTGAAAAACAACCGGTTCACCTATTGCAATGCGGGTCATAACCCGCCGGTATTTATTCATGCGAAAAGTGATGAAGCCAGGTATCTGTCGGCTGGTGGAATGCTGCTTGGAGCCCTGCCCAGCACAACTCCTTACGAATCGGATACCATTCAGCTAAGCCCCGGCGATGTGATCATGATGTATACCGACGGTGTTTCGGAAGCGATGGATAGTGAAGAGAACGAATACGGAGAAACGCGCCTGGTCGACTGCATCCTGCAAAATAAGACCGGAACAGCCAGGGTTATTCTGGATGAGGTTCTCGAAGATGTGAAGCTCTTTTGCAACAACAATTACAACGACGACCTTACGGCCCTGGTTGTAAAGGTGAAATAAGCTGTCTTCAACAAAAGATAGGCCGGATTTTGAGCGGGTATCAGATACGGGGGGGTAACAGATACGCGATACCGAAAAATAACCCCGCAACGATTCCTGAATTAAATTGGGATTGGTTTAAACCGTTAATCAGGGAGTAATGCCTGAACCGATATCTGAACCGTTACCTGTACCTGACCGTGCGGAATTTCGAAAAGAAAATCCTGCGTCAGCCATGGTTAGCGCCACAATGGAATCGTACATTTGGTAACGGCTGGTTATATTCCTCACATAGTTTACGGTTTCAATACCGCGGGCAAAACCATATCGAGCATCTTTGTAATGGTTGGGCTTCATGAGCATGAGCAGCGCCTGGGAAACATCGTCCCACTCGTTGGGATTACGGTTTTGGTCAATGGCGAGCCTTCTTGCATCTGCAATGTGACCCATACCCGAATTGTAGGTGGCGAGGGCAAAAGCCAGTTGATTCTGCTCGTCCATGTATGAATAATGGCTGAGGTGCTTCTTCAGGAAGCGAATACCTTCCCGAATGCTGGTTTCAGGATCGTAAAGCAGGGCTTCGTCTTCAACATGAGAGAAACGGGGAATTATCTGCATAAGCCCCACAGCGCCCGCCCAGCTTGTAGCCATTGGATCGAAACGTGATTCCTGTGCCATAACCGCTACAACAAGTTTCCAGTCGATACCTGCTGAGTCGGCAATGGGAATGACGAGTTCGTCGTATGGTGATATCAGACCGGTATATTCTGAATCGATTACCGGGTTGCGGTATTTGCTGATAAGGTCGTGATCTTCGAAGTAACGCCGCCGCAGGATGTTCATGAAGGCCGACCGGCGCGGCTGATCGTCGAGCTCGCTGATCCGGAAATGCCGGCCAAGGAACTGGCTCATTCGCTCCTGAAGTTCAACGGCGTTCTTCCTGACCGCCCATGCCACGGTATCGGCATGGGAGATGACCGGACCGGCTTCCACATCCTTAATATAGGATGATGCGGCCAGGTAGAGGTTGTTGTCGGCAACGGTAGCGTCAAACTCGCCGTCGGCAACGGCCATGATGAGCGCTTCAGTATCCCAGGTTTCAGGCACGGTATGAATGCGGAAGGAGGCTTCTCCGTTTTCCACAAGAGCTGTGAGTGCGCTGTAATAGGATGTGCCCTTTCTCACGCTAATACTCATACCGTTCAGGTCGTCCATGGTTTTGGGGCCGGTGTAGCTGCCGCCGTTATTAAGCACGATAACCTGGTTTACAATATCATACGGACTGGTAAAGCCCACGTATTCACGCCTGTCTTGAGTAATGGTGTAATTGGCCGCTATGAAATCGCCGGCACCGCTGTTCAGCAGGTCTGCAGGATTGTCGTCCTCCCTGAGGATAATGACTTCAAGCGCAAGGTTATGTTCGCGGGCAAATGCGGCTGCCAGTTCATATTCGAAGCCCCGCTCTATGCCGCGGTGAAGAAAGTAGGCATTTGAATTATACCGGGTAATGACCCGTAATACACCGCTTTTGAGAATCGCGTCGAAATCGCGTTCAAAAGGTTCAGTGATCAGAACAGTAGAGTTGGTTTCCTGTATGATCGGATCAATGTCGTCTCTGTCGTACAGGGAACAGGCACTGAATAAAACAACCATCAGTAGAAAAGCCATTGCCCTGACCGCGGTGGTAATCTGGTGTGCCGTGTATATTTTATGTATGGTCTGTATCATACAAGTTTGATTATTTACCCTTATCAGATGTCTGTTTATCAGATGTCTGTTTTACCCTTTACCTGAAATGGGATACCTTGAAATATGAAGCCTGGTGAATTGAATTTTTGGTCGGCGAATACTTTTTGTGTTGCTGTTGCTAATTGAGCCGTGTTGTTGCTTCGCTGAAACGGTATTTAAAATATGCCTGTTGCTGGCAGGCTGTTAGTTTTTAGTTAAACAAATATACGGGGTTTGTTTGACACAGTTCCTTTAATTAAGAGACTCTAATTTAGGTTAACTATGTGATAAATCACTAATTAAACGGCTCAAATATATGCTTATTGCCCTGTCTTTTTCAGCCATGCCGGTTTCAGGGCCTGCCTGCCAAGCCAGCTCAGCAGTACGCCGGTCAGAATAATGAACATGGCGATAATCGACATGGCGAGGGGCAGTTCAGCGAACAGGATCAGCGCCAGGATAGTGGCAAAAACGGGTTCGGTGAGGATGAGGGTGGAAAGAATGGTGGGCGATATGTATTTGACGGCGTAATTCAGGGAGCCGTGCCCCAGAATCTGCGGGCCCAGGGCGAGGGCAATACCGCACACAATCACGGGCAGCCCAAGCGTGAGTGGTACCTGAAGCACAATCATCAGCAGCGTGCAGGTGACAGCAGTGGCGAAATAGACCCGGAAGATGTAGTCGGTCCATGTGGACTTCTGCCGGAGGGTACTGCTTAGAATGAAATAGAGAACAAACAGGGCGGATGCGGTGAGGGCCATACTGTTGCCGAGTGTGGCGTGCTCGAACTGCCCGCTGTAATTTGAATCGGACAGGCCAAGCCACACCGACCCGGCGAAAGCAGTAAATACGCCGATCCATGTGAGGCGCGAGAAATGGCGCTTCATCAGCAACGACTCGATGAGGATGAGCAGGATGGGATGGGTTGTAACCAGTACCGATGCGGAGGCCACGGAGGTGTATCCAAGGGATGCGATCCAGAAGATGAAGTGCAGGCCGAGACAGCCGCCCGCGAGAATGGCCCTGATTTTTTCCTTCCGGGTGTAACCCTCCTGCATCGCCTGCTTCTTCTTCTGGTACAGCCAGAATGGAAGCAGGAAAAGGGCAGCAGATACGGTCCGGATGGTGGCGAGTTCAAGCGGGTGGGCATCGCCGGCCAGGCGGACGAGGATCGGAGCGAACGCGAATGTGGCCAGTCCTGCAGCCAGGATCAGGCTCACTTTAAGTATGGAGGGGCGATCGCTCAAAATGGGTTTCCCGTCAGCGGATACGGTCAATCGATTTTACAAGGCGCTCATCCTTCTTGATGCTCGCGTTGGCCATAAGCTGGAACAGCACAGCCAGGAAGAGGAGACCGAGTCCAACCGCCTCACCCATGAGGTGCGACCCTATTCGCCCCAGGGTAAAAAACACGCCAACCCCGGTACCAGACGCCAGTAGCTGAAAAATCATGGCGTTTTTCACCCAACGCATCTGCCTGATCCTGTTTTTATACATGAAAATGGATACAGCACTGATGATGGCCGCCAGTCCGATAGCGGTAAGAATGGCCGACCGGAACCATCCACTCGGATCTTCGAGCACGCGCTCAAACAGCGGTGTAAAGAAGAATGCGATATTTAACAGGAGGGCGAGGGTCAGAAATAGGGTTTGTATACGCTGAATCAATGGGGTTGAATTAGTACTTGGTTAAAAGGATGCACAAAGATACCGATTAAACCCAAATGCATAAAGAGCTGCGTCCATCCGGGACAATTAGCTGCTTGCCCCTACGGGGCTACACAATTTGTGCTGTTAGCATGCTTCGAATTAGGGAACAAGTGAACAATAGAACATTTGAACGGCGAAGTGATTTGGAAGAATGTAACCGGTAGCCCATGATTTTGCCCAATGCGGGCAACACTATTCCGGAGGTGATATAGCTGCAGCCTGTAGAATTGATATAAATCGGTAAATCGGTACGTCGTTGAATCTTATGAATCGATAAATCAAAAACGTGCATATCAAACCGCGATTATTCCACCTGAAAGAGGTTGCATAAAAAAGGTGTCACTTCGACTACATTCGTCGCTACGCCCTTCGACTCCGCTCAGCTGCGCTCAGGCCGTGCTCCTCATTGCGCTCTGGGTGACGGAGGCCTGCGCAGGGTGACGTTTGGCTATAAGATTTTTGCCATTTTGCGGCCGACGGAATCGAAGGTTGAGTAGATCACAGGTACCACCACCAGGGTGAGGAAGGTGGCGAAGGTGAGACCGCTGATGATGGCCACACCCATCGGACCCCAGAAGGCGGTATTTTCCGATCCGATCTGGAAGTTGGGATCGAAGCTGCTGAAAAGCCCCACAAAGTCGATGTTGATACCGAATGTGAGCGGCACAAGCCCGAGGATCGTGGTGAGGGCGGTAAGCAGTACCGGACGCAGCCTGATGGCGCCGGCTTCTACGATCGCTTCTGTTTTTGGCATTCCCTTTTCAAGGAGCTGGCTGATGTACTCCATCAAAACAATGTTGTTTATACAGACGATACCCGCGAGGCTGATGATCCCGATGAAGGTCATCAGGCCGAAGTTCATCTGGGTTAGGATCAGTCCCAGCAATACCCCGATCAGGCTGAGCCCGACGGCAGTGATGATGATGAATGGTGTGGCCAGGCTGTTGAACTTCACAAGCATGATTAGAAAAATCAGTGCGAAGATGAGAAAAAGGGCCTGGGTAAGGAAGCCGAATGCCTCATCCTGGTCTTCGCTCTCGCCGGTGTACTTCATGGAGTAGCCTACCGGGAGGTTCTGCTCGTATTCGGCGAGTTGGGCCCGTACATCAAGCAGTACCTCCGGGCCGCTGAAACCGACGGCCGCATCTCCCTCGATGATGGCGGTTCGCTGCATGTTCAGGCGGGTAATGGACCCCAGTCCGGACCCGTCCACAAATTCGGCCACTGACACAAGCGGTACCTGGTTGCCCATGGCGTTGATGGTCAGGTTCTGCAGACTCTCCAGATCGCGGCGGTCCTGCTCGCGGAGGCGCACTACGATGTCGTATTCGTCTTCGCCGTCACGGAATTTGCTGGCTTCGAGGCCGTTGTTGGCAATCCGAACCGTCTGGGCGATCTGGGCCAGGCTCAACCCGAACTG
>JAIVHB010000033.1:0-14475 GCA_020201275.1 Rhodothermaceae bacterium
ATTCAATTCGAACGTGATACCGCTGGCCCCGCGTGTTGAAAGCACCGGCTGGACCCAGTACGCGTTTGTGGTCTATCCGCTTGAAAATTCCGTTGGCATGGAAATGCGTCTGCGCTATGCGAATGACTTCCAGGGCGTAACGTTATGGGATGATGTGAGCATCGTGACCCTTGGCGACCTTAATATCGGCGGTACGATTGTTTCGATTGAGGATGGCAGGACAGAAGAACTTCCGGTGAAAGTCCATCTCAATCAGAACTACCCGAACCCGTTCAACCCGACAACAATTATCGGATTTGAACTCCCCAATGCCGATGTGGTAACCCTTGAGGTATATAACATGCTTGGCCAGAAAGTAGCTGAACTGCTCAAAAATTCAATGATGGGCAGCGGACGCCATACTGTAGAGTTCAATGCATCCGGCTTGCCGAGCGGTGTATATCTGTACAGGCTGAATACCAACTCATTCAGCGAATCGAGAAAAATGATGCTGATCAAGTAAGTTCCCGATTCAGACATCTTAGACCAACCCCCAAAAAAACTGGTTCCGGAGTATATCTCCGGAGCCGGTTTTTCATAAAAAACGAAAAACATGCGTCCGAAAAGTGGTAAAGTCGTGTTATTGGCCATACTGGCCCTGCTGATGATACATACTGATGCTCTCAGCAGATCTACCGGAAAAATTACCGGAAGGGTTACTGAAGCCGGATCCGGAGAACCCCTGATCGGGGTAAATGTGACCATAGCCGGCACGCAACAGGGTGCCATGACGGATACCGATGGCTATTATGTGATTTTAAATATCAGGCCCGGCACGTATGAGTTACGGGCCTCATATCTGGGATTTCAAACACAACTGGTGCAGAATGTCAGGGTTTCGATAGACCGGACAACAACCATTGACTTTACGATGGCCGAGACGGTGATCAGCGGAGCTGAAGCGGTGGTAATTGCCGAACGGCCGATCGTTCGCAGGGATCTGACCTCTTCGAGCGTATCTGTATCGGCCAGGGAGATTGCGCTTCTGCCGGTTGAAAATTTCAATGATATCGTAAACCTGCAGGCAGGCGTGGTAAACGGACACTTCAGAGGCGGAAGAATGGGCGAAGTGGCCTATCTCGTGGACGGGATTCCCATCAACGATTCGTTCGACAATTCGTTTGCCTATCAGGTAGAGAACAATTCCATACAGGAAGTGGAAGTGATCAGCGGTACGTTCAACGCGGAGTACGGGCAGGCACAGTCGGGCGTTGTGAATATTGTAACCAAAGACGGCGGCACGAAGATGGAGGGTGATTTCTCGGCGTACACCGGCGACTATCTGACGCTGAATACCGGCGATTTTCAAAATATCGGGTCACTTTCGCCCACCCATGTGTATGATCTGCAGGGTACGCTAAGCGGCCCGGTTCCGCTGTTCAATGATAAAGTGCGTTATTTCTTTTCCGCCAGAAGAACATTTGACCAGGGCTACCTGTACGGCAAAAATATGGTCAGGCCCATCGGGCACAGCAACGATTCGGGCGAAATAGTTAATGTTGACGGCAGGAACGTATATGTACCTGAGCTGGGCGACAGCAGTTATGTGCCGATGAACTGGGGTGAACAGAATACGTTTCAGGTTAAGATTACCACGTTCCTGTTCAAAGGTAACAAACTGTCGGTGAATGCGCTCTATCAGAAAGACAAAGGGCAGAACTACAACCATATCTATCAGTACAATCCCGACGGCACCCCCACCAATTACGGCGAGTCGCTCACGCTGAACGTACTTGAGAGCTATTCCTTCAACTCCAAAACGTTTGCGACCCTTAAAGGTGCTTACTTCATCAACAGAAGCAAGTCGTACCTGTACGAAGATCCGCTCGATCCGAGATACCCCCGCGATGATGCTCAGAGTTTTCTGGGAGGTAACTTTTCATTCTTAAGGGGAGGTGCCATCATGGACCATTTCAGCCGTGAGACTCGTACTCTGGTCGGAGCGATGGATGTGACAAGCCAGCTCAACCGCCGGCACATGATCAAAACGGGTGCCCAGATCAAGATGCACAACATCAGGATGAGGGATTTTAAGGTGAAGAACAATTCCTCTACAGGTTTTGTGCCCGATATTCCACCCGAAGGCACACCCGACCACGTTTTCTATGATGAACAGCCGCTGGAGATCAGTGCCTATATGCAGGATAAGATGGAATTCGACTACCTGGTGGTGAATATGGGCGTGCGTTTCGACTATTTCGATTCCAACAGCCTCGTGCCTGAAAACTACGGCCGTCCAGCCAATTCCCCGAGGGTATCAACCGAGCCGAACTGGCAGATTTCCCCGCGTGTGGGGCTGGCCTATCCGATATCAGAAAGCGGTGTGGTCCATGTATCGTACGGGCACTTTTTCCAGATTCCCGCCTTTCAGTATCTCTATACCAATCCCGACTATACCTACAATCCTGAGATTGGTCTGGGCCGGGTGTTCGGTAACCCGAACCTGAAGCCACAGCAGACCATCTCCTACGAAACCGGACTCCAGCAGGGATTTAACGACATTCTGGCGTTAGGGGTTACCCTGTTCTACAAAGACATACGCAACCTGCTCGGTACCCGTATCGAGGTGATCGAACCGGGCGTAGATGAGCCTTTTCCCCTTTCGAAATACGGGCGGTACATCAACAGGGATTACGGGCAGTCGAAGGGGGTGATCGTGACCCTCGACAAGCGGATGGACCGGAATTTCAGCTTCAACATCAATTACTCCCTGCAGTTTGCCTCGGGCAACGCAAGCGATCCGGAATCACGGCTTCTGGATGAGCAGGCAGGTGTTGAAACCGAAAAACAGCTCGTGCCGCTCGACTGGGACCGCCGGCACCAGCTTAAAGGCAGCATCAGTTTTATTACCTTGAGCGACTGGGTGCTCACCATGACGGGTGAATTTGGCTCCGGGCTGCCCTATACCCCTTCTGTGGCCAACCAGCGCATCGGCCTGGAGAATTCCGACCGCAAACCCGGCTTTATTAATTTCGATCTGTACGCATCGAAAAGCATACGGTTCAAAGGCATGATGGGCGGGTTGTTTATCCGGGTCTATAACCTGTTTGATACACAAAACGAGGTGAACGTCTATAACGACACAGGGCGGGTATTCCCGAATCTGCGTTACTATTCGGGCCAGCCGCAGGGGCTGAATTCCAAAGAAGAATTCCTTTTCCGCCCCGATTTCTACTCATCCCCGAGACGGGTAACCCTCGGCTTCCAGTTTAGTTTTTAAAAAATGCGAACAATGAACAAAATACAAATTCCTCCCTGCGTCATGCTGAGCGCAGCCCCGGTGAGCCGGGGCGAAGTCGAAGCACATGGTGGTGTGTCAACACCACCCGCCCCCACCGTGCAGGGCAGAGCCCTGCACACCTGGTTCGACTTCGCTCCGCTCCGCTCCGCTGCGCTCACCATGACGGTTTTTATCGTGTTGCTGCTCACCTTGAACCTTGACGTCCTTGCCCAGTTCAACGAAGACCACGGCAGCAACCGCTGGACCCAATGGGGCATCATGGACGGCAACCGGGTGCGTACCCTGTTCTCGAACCACGGAGAGATTGCCCGCTGGCCCGACCAGCCATCGGGTGAATGGCCCAAAGGCAGCGGTCATTCCTATGTTGACGGCGTGGCTTTTATCGTTTCGACCCGGACCAGGGATTCGCAGGGTCGCCTGATCTACCCGATGAGTACGAATTACCGGGAATTTATTGACCGCGATCCCGTAACCCTCGTCCCGTGGGGATTTGCCCCGCTGGTCGGTTATTCAAGCCCCCGCCAGAGCTCGCCTGCACGCAGCGACGACGAATCGACGTGGCCCTCCGAATGGCCCGACAGACCGATAGACTGGGCGGGACAGTGGAATGGCTGGTTTGGCAAGGGGGTCAAAAATGCGGATCTCGAAACCCTTTTTGCATTCGATGATGCCGAAGACAGAGAGTGGATACAGGCACCCCACGAGTTCTATCCCTGTCCGGGCGACCAGACCAGGGGCGGCCTCGGGCTTCAGGTTAAGGCCCGCGGTTTTCAGTGGAACCACCCGCTGGCCCAGGATGTGATTTTCTGGCTGTATGAGATCGAAAATGAGTGTGAGGTGGACTATGAAGATGTCTACTTCGCCCAGTATATCGACTGGGGCATCGGCGGAACGGATGATTCGGGCGACGATGAGGGTGCCTACAATAAACAACTGGACCTCGCTTTTGCCTGGGATTACGACGGGGTCGGATCACCGGGCCTCTGGGGGCCGGTGGGAACGGCGGGATACGCTTTCCTGGAATCACCCGGAAATTCTACCGACGGCATTGATAATGATGAGGACGGCATTACCGACGAAAGCAGAGTCGGAGGGCCCGGGCAGCTCATTACCGGCCAGGACAACATCCGGGCCTACGCCGAAGCCAACTACGATATGGAGAAATTTGAACAGTTCTACCTGGACCTTGAACTGAGACCCGCATACCAGGTAGGGTACTGGTGGACAGGCGATGAGGAAATGGACTGGCACACCTATTCCGACCTCAATGATAACGGGCAGTGGGATCCCGGTGAACCACTGAATGATGACGTAGGCAGGGATGGTCTCGGCCCCAACAATCCCAATTATCCCGGCAGGGATGAGGGTGAAGGCGATGGCATCCCGACAGAGGGTGAACCCAACTTCGATGGTCTCGACAAGGATGAATCCGACCAGATAGGCCTTACCGGCTTTTCCGTTTTTGACGTGCACCGGTATGAATTGATCAACGACGAGGAGAACTTCCGAATCTTTTCGCAGGCACTGCCCCCGTTTGACGATATTCTTCTGGAAGGCGGACGTAACCTGGGCATGTTCTTCTCATCCGGACCGTTTCCGCTCAAGGCAGGTCAGACAGAACGGTTTTCGATGGCCCTCATTTTTGCCGAGAAAGATTTCAATGATCCGCGGCAAATGATGAACTCGTCGCTGGCCCGGAAAAAAGAGACGGTACAGCAAATTTACAATGCTGATTACCAGTTCGCTCAGCCGCCCAACAAATCGAACCTGACAATTATTCCGGGCGACGGCATGGTAACCCTGTTCTGGGATGACCTGGCCGAAAAATCGTACGATCCCTTCCTGGGTGAATTTGACTTTGAAGGGTATATGATCTACCGCTCAACGGAGCCCAATTTTGAGGAAAATCTGGTCATTACAGACTCCTATGGCAGCACGATCTACCAGAAGCCGTTGGCCCAGTTCGACCTGATCAACGGAATCAGGGGCCTGCATCCGGTAACGGTGAACGGCGTTCAGTTCAATCTGGGTAACGACACAGGCCTCAGGCACAGCTACATCGACCGTGATGTGATCAACGGCCGCACCTACTACTACGCCCTGGTGCCCTACGACCGTGGATTTGTGGAAAAAAACGGCAACGGTAATTTTGTGACCGACGCCAACGGGCAGGTGCGCGGAATTTCGCCAAGTGCCACATCAGCCATTATCAAAAACGATATTGCCGGCAACATCAGCGTGGATGTGAACACCGGCGTAGCCGTACCGCGTGCCCCGGCTGCCGGCTACATCGCCCCGGAAGTGGAGGTGGTGGAAAGAGACCGCATCGGTACCGGCATAATCGGCATAGATGTGCTGGCTCCGACGGCCGTGCAGGGCGAGAAGGAGTATATCCTTACATTCCGTAATAATTCAATCTGGCAAACTGAAATCAACCCGATCGCCAAACTTACTACGCCAGAAGAAGAAGAGCCGTTGTTTGAGGAAAGGCTGATAGGCGGTAAAATTCAGATACCCTTTATTGACGGGTTCGCGGTAGATATTACCGGTCCGACAGCCATTACGGTCGACAACGGCAGTATTGCCTTAACTGGCGATGGCGGGAATTACATACCCCAGATATTGCCGGCGTCGTCGAGCGCCTTGTTTGCATCCCGGTTTATTCCGCATCCGGCCGATTTCGAGATCGAGTTTACATCCGGCATTGCCGATACTTCCATGAGGGTGGCCTTCGGGATGCAGGAGATTCCGGTTCCCTTCCGTATTACCAACCTGACAACCGGTGAACGTGCACGGTTTGCCCTTATGGAGGATGTTGACAGCCTCCGAAACGGGGCCTATGATCATGGTGAGATGATCGTGATCCTGATGGGTACGGAGCCTGACAATGAACCGGTGTTCGCCGGCGGCAACTGGCGGACCAGCTGGTCGGTTCGCCTGTATGCGCCCGATCCCGTGCTGGAGCCCGGCGTAGTACCGGTACCCCCAACGCCGGGGTCATCATCGCTGGTGTTCAGAACCCATAAGCCTTTCCAGTCGGCCGATGAATTCAGATTCAGCATAAAAGGTGCTGCATTCGACAACCAGGTGGCCCGGTCTTCGCTCGATAACATCATGGTTGTACCCAATCCGTATGTCGCATCCAGCAATTTTGAACCCTCGAATACCTACCGGTCGGGCAGGGGCGAGCGCCGAATCTTTTTCATGAACCTGCCGCCGTCGTGCACGATCCGCATCTATACGATTGCCGGCGAACTGGTGAAAACCCTCCATCATGAATCAGGCATCGACGACGGACAGCAGTCGTGGGACCTGACCACCAAAGACGGGATGAACCTGGCGTTCGGCGTGTACCTGTACCATGTTGAAGCCAAGGGTATTGGTGAGCACAGGGGTAAATTTGCAGTCATTAAATAAACAGGCCTTATGAAAACAGTTATGAAATACCTTTTGTTTGCTTGCATACCGGTCCTGTTTGTGTTTACAGTGACGGATGTACACGCGCAGCGGGTCTCGAAAGCCGGCACCACCGCCGCCGAATTCCTGAAAATAGGGATAGGACCGAGGGCCACCGGCATGGGTTCCGCCTTTGTGGCCGTATCGGACGACGCTTCGGCCATGTATTGGAATCCCGCCGGAATTGCCGGGCTCGACAAGCACGAAATCATGATTTCGCACAGCCGCTGGATCGGCGATCTCGACTTCAATTACGTCGGGGCCGTATTCAATTTCGATAAAATCGGGAATGTCGGATTTTCGCTCACCATGCTGAGTGTGCCCGAGATGGTGGTGCGTACCGAAATCTTCCAGGACGGAACCGGCGAAACCTTCGATGCCGCAGACCTGTCGGCCGCCATCACATACGCGGGCATGGTCGGGGAGCGGTTCAGCGTGGGTGGTACGGTCAAGTTCATCCAGCAGCGTATCTGGCATGCCAAGGCACAGGCATTCGCGATCGATCTCGGCACCAAATACCAGACCGACTTCTTCGGCGGGCTTGTGATCGGGGCCACCATCTCCAACTTCGGCACCGACATGCAGATGGCCGGCCGCGACCTTCGCACTTTTGTGGATCCCGATCCCACGAGTTCCGGCAATAACGACCAGGTACCCGTGAACTTCGAAACCGACAAATGGAATCTGCCGCTGAATTTTCAGTTCGGCATCGCTTTACGGCCTATCAACACCCGGATGAATACCGTTCTGATTGCCATCGATGCGCTGCATCCCAGTTCGAACTACGAAAGCCTGAATGTGGGCATGGAATACGGATTCCAGGAGCGGGTCTTTCTGCGGGCAGGCTATGAATCCCTGTTTCTCGACGATGTGGAAGTGGGCATAAACGGCGGCCTGGGCGTGAACCAGGTTCTGTTCAACGGGGTACTGGCCAAATTCAGCTACGGCTACAAAAGCGCCGGACGCCTTGGCGACATTCACACCATATCGCTCGGACTCGGTTTTTAGAATTTGATCAGGGATGTTCCATATAACCCGATGGGAAAAACCGGATACCGGAATCCGGTTTATTGCATGGCTTTCCTTCTCCTGGCCCTAGCCGGATGCGGCGATCCCTCGAACCCGGCCGGTGATTCCGGCAATGGCGTTACCACCCTCACCTACTGGTCGGCGCCCAATCCACAGGAGTATGCCATGGCGCAGGACCTGGTGGCCGAATGGAACCGCGACAACCCGCACATCCAGGTGAAGCTGCAGGCCCTGCCGGCGGGTCAGTCGAGCGAAGAGGTGCTGTTGTCGGCCATGGTGGCCGGTACCACGCCGGATGTCTGCTCCAATATCTGGCCGGGTGTCACCAACGATTTTATCCGTGCGAAGGGGCTGTACGCCCTCGACCGCTTCGGTGATTTCGAGCAGGTGATGACCGAACGGGTTCCCGAGGATATCATCGAAAGCGTCCGCTCGGCCGACGGTCACATCTACCAGATTCCGTGGAAGACCAACCCCATTATGGTGCAGTACAATGTGACCATGTTCGAGGATGCGGGCATTTATGAATTTCCGCGCACCTACTCCGCATTTCTGGAGGCGGCGGCAAAAATAACGCGCGATAACGACGGCGACGGCCGGATGGACCAGTGGATGGGTTTCAGGGATATCCGCCCGATCTGGTGGCAGCGGTATTACGACTATTATACGAGCTATATAACGGCATCAGGCGGCAAAACCTTTTTTGATAAGGGGGAGCTGGCCATCGACAGAAAAGCCTCCGACCAGGTGTTCAGTTTCTATCAAAGCCTGTATGACAACGGCTATTTCCCGCGGTCATCACTGCAGGGCAACGCGTTTCTGTATGATGTGATCGCCACCGAATTTACCGGACCGTGGAATATTGCCTATCTCGAAAACAACGCCCCGGCATCGCTGCGGTACGATTTTGCGCCCGTTCCCGTGCCCGATGACTACGAGGGGGACATCTACTCATATGGGGACCATAAAAACATCGTCATCTTTTCGACCACAAAGCACCCTGAGGAGAGCTGGGAATTTGTGAAATACCTCACTACCCGGGAGGCGGACTACAAGCTGCTCAATTTTGCGAGGCAGATTCCGGTGCGCAAGAACCTGCTCGAAGATCCGGAATTTGAAGCGTTTTTCAGGGATAATCCCATGCTGGCCAGATTTGCCGAGCAGGCCGCCTACACGCGGGGGGTCGACAGCATCAGGGACCTGAAGGAAATTCTCGATGCCGTGGCCCGGTATTACGAAAAATCGTCGGTGTACGGGGCCATCCCGCCCGGGCAGGCCACCGAAGAGATGATTGAAGCGATACGCGTGATCAGGGAGTGGAACCACTGATGGCACGATACCCGAAAAAAATTAACCCCGGCGTGATCCTTGGGTTGCCCTATCTGGCCCACCTTATGTTATTTTTTGTGTATCCCCTGGTGTTTTCGTTCATCCTGGTGTTTCACCGCTGGGACATTGTAACGCCGATGGAATTTGTGGGGATGAGGAACATCGGGCGGATCTTCGCCGACGAGGTTTTTCTGCAGTCGATCATCAATACCGGGGTATTCCTGATGCTGCACATCCCCCTGCAGATTGTTGTGGCGCTCTTTTTTGCCGTGCTGCTGAATGAGGAGATCAGGGCGCGGGGTTTCTTCAGAACGCTCTATTTTCTGCCTGTGGTGGTATCGGGCGTGGTGGTAACAATCCTGTTCCAGCAGCTGTTTTCGTACGACAACGGCCTGCTGAACCAGTTCCTTGCCGCGCTGGGCCTGCCCTATGTACCATGGCTGGTATCGAGCAAATGGGCGATGCCGTCGATTGCGCTGATGGCCACCTGGAAAAACGTGGGCCTGTACATTATCCTGTTCATGGCGGGGCTGCAGAGCATACCCTCGCAGCTCTACGAGGCCGCCCGGCTCGACGGCACCAGCACCTGGCAGCGGTTCTACCATATCACCCTTCCCATGCTGAACCCGACCATGGTCACCGTGGTGGTACTTTCCGTGATCGGCGGTTTTTCGCTGTTTATCGAACCCTATGTGATGACGGGCGGCGGACCGATGAACTCCACCCCACGTTCAAGCCCGATGGGGAGATCGGCAACATCGACCTGCTGCCCATCGACTGGACGCTGCAGAACTACCTGATGGTTTTCAACCGCATCCCCATCGGCCGGGGTTTTATCAACAGCCTGATCGTGACCACGGCGGTCACCATCTCGGTGGTCACGTTCGGATCGATTACCGGATACACCCTTTCACGGCTCAAATGGCGTGGCAGGGACTCCCTGTTCGCCGTAAGCCTGCTGACGATGATGGTGCCGTTCCAGGTAACACTGATCCCGACCTACATCCTGATCGTGAAGTTTGGCCTGACCGATAACCTGGCCGGGCTGATCATACCGACCATGATCACCGGCTTTGCCATCCTGCTTTTCCGGCAGAGTTTCCTCACCATACCACAGGATCTAATTGATGCGGCCCGGCTGGATGGCTGCAGCGAGCTGGGCATCCTGTACCGGGTGATCTTTCCGCTGTCGAAGCCGGCCATTGTGACGGTGGCGATACTCACGTTCGTGGCCAACTGGAACGAGGTGTTGTGGCCGCTGATCATCATCCGCGAGCAGGATCTGATGACCATGCCGCAGATGGTGGCGCTGTTTGCCGTGGGCGGCGGGGCCGATTCGAGCATCGGAGCGCAGCTGGCCTCGGCGCTGCTGCTGGCACTGCCGGTGGTAATCGCCTATCTGATATTCCAGAAACATTTCATCAAAAGCCTGGCCTCATCGGGGCTGAAGAGCTAAAATCATACCCAATGCACTTATTTATAACAAACACATTGAAAAAAAACACGTTGAAAAAAAGCACTTTAGAGACAAAAATGCTAAAAACGGTCACATTAAAATCAATCATATTCAATTCATTTGCGGTACCCGCAAACCGCATCATGGCCATTGGAATCCTGTTTGTGATGCTCACAGCAGCCTGCGACTCCTCCAGCGAAACCGGGCAGGATGAGCCCGCAACAGGCAGCTCAATCGTAAACCTGGACCATCTCGACAGTCTTGGCGAAGTGGTAACGCATAATGGCGAGGAGGTTCGGCTGATCCACATCTATGCTGAGGCCCCCGATTACAACTGGGTGGGCGATCCGGATGAGGGCGTGTCGTGCGTTGATGATGTGGCCCGGTCGGCGGTGGTCTATCTGCGCCATTTTGAGCTGACGGGCGATGAGGAGTCGGCGGACAAGGCGGTACAGCTGCTGCGGTTCATACTGAACATGCAGACGGCGGAGGGAACATACTTTAATTTCGTGTTGTCGAACGAGCTCGACATCAACACGACGCATCAGAACAGCATTGCCAATGAGATGAACTGGTGGGGCGGACGGGCGGTATGGGCGCTGGGAACCGGGGCGAGGGTGCTGGCGCAGCACGATCCCGCCTTTGCACAGGTCTGCCTGGAGTCGGTTGAACGGGCGCTGCCGCCTGTCAACGATTTCCTGGAAACCTACCCTGAAACACAGACTGTGAATGGGTATTCCATGCCTACCTGGCTGATCAGCGGCACGGCATCGGATGCAACGAGCGAGCTTCTGCTGGGCCTGGTGGCGGCAGACAAAGCCACATCGCATGGCAACTATCAGGATGCCATCGGTAAAATATCGGAAGGCATGGCGATAATGCAGTACGGTGATCTGGCTGAAGCCCCGTACGGCGCGCACATCTCCTGGGAGGGCGGCTGGCACGGCTGGGGAAATTCCCAGACCATGGCCCTGGCCGAAGCCGGAAAAACGGAGAGCGCACGCTATGAGGCCGACCATTTCTACCCGTGGCTGCTGGTGAACGGCTGGCTGCACTCCTTCGAACTGCAGGATCCCTCGAACCGCCGGTATTTTGAGCAGATTGCCTACGCGGTACGGCCGGTGTCGGTGGGTATGCTGCGGCTGTACGAGACCACCGGCAGCGAAAAGTATGCCGTGATGGCGGGCCTTGCCGCAAGCTGGCTTACCGGCAATAACGTGACAGGGCAGCCGATGTACGACCCCGAACACGGGTACGGCTTCGACGGCATCAACGACGAAAACAACATCAACAAAAACTCCGGGGCGGAATCGACCATTGAAGCGCTGCTGACCATCATGGAAGTTGAGCAACATCCGGTGGCGAACAAGTGGATGTACGCGAAAGGTGGTGACGCGGCAGAGGTCGAAAAAGACGGAAAAAGCTACCGGTACCGCGTTTTCAGTGTGGACCGGAATGGTGTGACAGATAACATCGCCGTGGTACTGAACCTGACGGATGCCGTTGCCACGCTCATGAATGAAACCGAGTTGAACCGTCTCACGGATAGCTGAACGTAATCAATTATTGCAAAAATGAATTTTTCACAGCAGTACAAAAACCGGTATCATCACAGCAGAAAATCACTAAAATTTCTGTTACGTTCTTTTAAATCAGTATAAAAGGACCCGTATTCAGGCATCAACATTTCAACACAGTACTATACCAAACGAACATGAAACTAATCAAAACCGGTGTTCCGGTTCTGTCTCCAAGCAAGGACTTACAATGGGCAAGCGGTGCGGTCTTCAATCCCGGGGCCTGGTATGAGCACGGCAAGGTGCACCTGCTGTTCCGCAGCATAGCCAAAGGGTACAAAAGCATCAAACTGACCGACAGTCCGCCGGGCGAACCGGAAACAGGTTTCGACGACAGCTATGTATCCACAATCGGGTATGCCGAAAGCACCGACGGGGTGCACTTCACCTTACGCGATACGCCCTTCATCGGTCCGTCGGCACCCTTTAACGCGTTTGGGGCCGAAGATCCGAGAATATCGAAAATCGACGATCTCTACCTGATCACCTACACGGCCCTGAGCCGCCCGGCCTTTGACCCTGTCGACGGGGTGAGGATCGCGATGGCCACGACCCGCGACTTCAAAACCATTGAATCGAACACCCTCGTGGGACCCCCCAACCACCGCGACAAGGATGCCGTCATTTTTCCCGAGCGGATAAAGGGAAAAATCGTGATGCTGCACCGCATCGTACCCGACATTCAGATCATGTACTTCGATAGTCTTGAGCAGCTGATCAATCCGCCGGCCGGGCTGTGGGAAGACTATATGGCGAGCCTGGATGACCATGTTGTTCTCAGCTCCGAATTCGGGTGGGAGGAGAAAAAAGTTGGCGCCGGCCCGACCCCGATCAGGACGGATGAGGGATGGCTGCTGATCTACCATGGGGTGGACATGAACCATGTGTACCGGATGGGCGTGGCCCTGCTCGACCTTGAAGACCCGCGGGTTGTAATCGCACGGGCCAATGTGCCGGTGCTTGAGCCGGAACTCGATTTCGAGCTCCACGGGGATGTGCCCAATGTGGTATTCCCCGAGGGAGCAGTGGTCATCGACGGTGTGCTGCACGTGTATTATGGTGCCGCCGACCTGGTGATCGGCCATGCGCAGGTTCCGATGGACGAGCTGTTGGAGTGGCTGCTTTCATTCAAAAAGGTGAGTGTTTAACAACATGTCAAACCCAATCAAAGAAAAAAAAGAAGGCCACGGCCACGATGCGGCAGATGCACTGCCAGACGCCGATCCTGTAACCGAACCCGGCACGCCGCGGAGCATTGAACTCGCTCACAGCCTGCCGATTGAGCGTCTGCACGGTGGCAAACCCATACTCACACCCAGTGATCACAGCGACTGGGAATCACGAGTGGTGCTCAACCCGGGCGTGGTGCTGGTCGACGATCCAGCGATGCTGCAGACCCTGATCCGGAAATGGGGCCTCGACGACCGTCAGAAGAAACAGCTGACAGATGCCGGTGCTGCGGCGGTCATGCTCTACCGTGCCCAGGGCCGTGTTGTGCCATCCAAGGGGCTCGCTCCATCGTATATGGGTCTGGCGGTGTTCACGCCCGGCCTCGTCCTGGTATGGCGACGGGAGACGCCGGTGATTTCGCCGGTCGATTCCTTCCACAACCTGGGTGTTGAAGACGGCCGCTGCTCGTACATCAACGGGGAGTTCCGGTTTCTCTATACCGGTCATTACCGTGACGAGAAGCGGGGGCAGAACAGTGTGCAGATCTGCCTGGCCACCACGAATGATTTCATCAACTGGAAGCTGCACGGACCGCTGAAGGGCAACCTGAACGACGTGAACAACAAAAATGCGGTCTTTTTCCCCGAAAAAGTACACGATAAATGGATGCTGCTGCACCGGCCCATGGCTGGGCCCGATCCGAAATCGATCCACCTGGCCGAAGCCGCCGACATCAACGGCCCCTGGGAGACCCGCGGTATGCTCATGGCCAGCTATGTGTACCGTGAATTCCGTCAGTCGTGGATCGGGGCCGGCGGGCCTCCGGTTGCCCTGGGCAACAACCGTTTCCTGGTGATCTACCACCAGGGCCATTTTGCCCCGAACAACGAGCGGGAGTACGACCTGGCAGCCACGATCATCAGTTTCCCGGAGCCGGGCGTGTGCCGGGTGGGCAGGCGCATCGAACCGCTGATGCGCCCGACCGGCGCCGAAGAGCAGAAGGGCGATGCCAGCCTGGGTGTGGACAATGTGCTGTTCACCTGCGCCAACTACATATACGATGAGGATATAATCATTCCGTACGCGGGGGCCGACAGCCGGATTTTCGGCGCGCGGATCAATTTGAAGCTACTGCTGGATGAAATTGAAAAGGAATGAGATGATAAGGAATGTGATGA